>DASTDJ010000052.1:0-23420 GCA_035710425.1 Nocardioides sp. | reverse complement strand
TCTACGGCTGGCTGGCACCCGGAGAGATGGTCCGCGGCCTCGCGCTGGCCGAGACCACCCCGGGACCGCTCATCATGGTCGTGCAGTTCGTCGCGTTCGTCGGTGCCTACCGCGACCCCGGGTCGCTGAACCCCTGGGTCGCCGCCGTCATCGCCGCCCTCTTGACCACCTGGGTCACCTTCGTGCCCTGTTTTCTGTTCATCCTGCTCGGCGCTCCCTACGTCGAGAAGCTCCGGCACAACCAGTCGTTGGCAGCGACCCTGACCGGCATCACTGCCGCGGTGGTCGGCGTCATCGCGAGCCTCGCCGCCTTCTTCGCCGTACACACGCTGTTCGACCGGACGCGCCACGTCACCGCCGGCCCCTTCGACTTCCAGTCCCCGGTCATCGCCAGCATCCAGTGGGACGCGGTGGCGGTCATGGCGCTCGGCTGTGTGCTCATCTTCGCGCGTGGCTGGTCGATACTCCGCACCCTCGGCGCCTGCGCCATCGCGGGGATCGGCCTGTACGCCGTCACGGCACTCGTCGGGTGACCCCCTGATCTCGATACGCCGGCCGCGAGCTCGCAAGCTCGGGCGACGGCGCTCAGATCCAGCCCATCCGCCGTGCGATCGCGCACGCGTCGTGGCGGTTGGCGGCGCCGAGCTTGGTGACCGCGCTCGACAGGTAGTTGCGCACCGTGCCCTGCGACAGCGACGCGCGGACCGCGATCTCCTCGACCGGGGCACCGTCGGCGGCGAGCTCCAGCACGTCGGCCTCGCGCGGCGTGAGCGGGCTGTCGCCGGCGGCGATCGCGTCGGCGGCCAGCTCGGGGTCGACGTGACGACCGCCCGAATGCACGGTGCGCACCACCTCGGCCAGTGTGGCGGCGGAGGTGGTCTTCGGCAGGAACCCTCGTACGCCGGCGGACAGGGCGCGCTTCAGGTGCCCGGGTCGACCGTGGCTGGTGACGATCACGGTCGCCACCTGCGGCGAGGTGCGGTTCAGCTCCTCGGCGACCGCGATCCCGTCCGCGCCCGGCATCTGCAGGTCGAGCACCGCGACGTCGAGCTCCGTCTTCGCGGCGACGGCCAGGGCCTCGTCACCCGAGGCGGCCTGGGCCACCACGGACAGGTCGTCCTCGAGGTCGAGCAGCTGGGCGAGCGCGACCCGGATCAGGTTCTCGTCGTCGGCGAGCAGCACCCGGATCATGCCGGCTCCGCAGGTCCGCGGCCGGGCAGCGTGGCCACCACCGCGAAGCTCGACTCCGAACCGGTGACCGTCAGCCCAGCGCCCAGCGGTGCCAGCCGCTCGCGCAGTCCGGCGAGCCCGGACCCGCTCGCGCTCCGGCTGTTGACCACACCGTCGTTGACGACGGCCAGCTCCGAGCCGGCGTACCGGATCGCCACGGCGGTCGCCGCCGAGTGTCGCAGCACGTTGGTCACCGCCTCCCTCACCACCCAGGCCGCCGCCTCGTGCCAGCCGGGCGGTACGTCGTCCACCGCGAGCTCGACGCTGATGCCCGCCGACTCCAGCAGCGACCGCGACCCCTCGAGCTCCTGGGCGAGGTCGGTCGTGCGGTAGCCGCGGGCCAGCTCACGCGCCTCCCGCATCGCCTCGTGCGCGACTCCTCGCACCTCGAGCATCTGTGCCGCGGCGCCGGGGTCGGAGCGGTCGGCCAGGGTCGCGGCGAGCTCGGACTTGACCGCGATCGCCGACAACCGACGACCCATCACGTCGTGCAGGTCGCGCGAGAACCGGAGCCGCTCCTCCGCAACGGCAAGGGCGGCCTGCGCCCCACGAGCGCGCTCGAGGTCACGGACCACGCCGATCAGCCACAGGGAGGTGCGCACCGTGAACACGATGACGGAGCCCGCGATCAGGCCGTACGCCGCGGTGTACCACTCGACCTTGCCGAGCAGCGGCAGGCAGAGCAGCACGACCATCAGGAGCGCCAGCGCACGTCGGTCGCGGAGCCCGCCCAGCGCCCAGCCCAGGCATCCCCACACGACCCCCACCCCGGCGATCCGAAGGTCTTCCGGCAGGAACAGCGCGCCGACGACGCACAGCCCGGCCAAGCCCAGGAAGGGTCCGACTCTCCCCCACGGGATGGGTCCGAGAGCGGGGTGGAGCTCCATGACGTCGCGCAGCACGAGCGTCGCGGTCGCACTCAGCAGGAGCGCGCCGACCACCAGCACCACGCCGGCCGCCTGATGGTCGCCGGAATCGAGTCCGGCGCCGACCAGGAAGAGCAGGGTGAACATCCACAGGAGCACGTAGAGCGACTGTCGCGTGTAGATGTCGACGCGCTCGACCTGCGAGCGCCTCGACCACCAGTTCCAGCGACTCATCCGGGCCAGCCTCTCAGGTGCGGGGCTCCCAGTGCATGGACCGCGCGGCGAGCCAGATCGCGAGCGCCGTCCAGGCGACCAGCACCACCAGTGGTTGCGCGGCGGCCGCCCACGTGTCGGCGAAGTCGAGGGTGCGCTCGGTCCCGGGCTCGCCGAAACCGAACCACCCGGTGCGGATCAGATCGGCCATCGCCGCACCCGGGGTGAGGTCGACCCACCGCTGCACTCTCTCCGGGAACGCGACGCTCATCTGCCCGAGCACCGCCAGCAGGATGATCGGCCCGCTGGTCAGCTGGGCCGCCTCCGCGTTGCGGGTCCACGCGGCGGTCCAGAACGCGAACGCCGTGAACAGCACCATCGTGACCAGCCCGGTCACGGTGTAGACCATGGGGTTGAGCGGAGCCGGCTCGCCCAGCGCCACGGCCACCGGCACGGTGACCAGCATGACCGCGAGGGCCAGCGCGACTCCGGGCAACGCGATCGAGACGAGCAGCTCGGCATCGGAGGTCTCTCCGGTGCGCAGCCGCTTCAGCACCAGCTCGTCGCGCCGGTTCACGAACTGCGACAGCACGTTGTAGTAGACGGGGAACAGTGCGGCCATCGTCAGCGTCGTCGCGATCGCGGCTGCTCCTGACCCCTCGGGCGTGGAGAGCAGCAGTGCCAGTGGAGCCAGCGGCAGCACGACGCCGTACAGCATCGCCATCTTGTTGCGGGACAGCAGCAGGGCGTTGTACCTCGCCAGGCCGGTCGTGCGGGCGAGTGACAGCGCGGTCATCGGAGCGCTCCTTCGGCGATGTCGAGGAAGACCGACTCGAGGGTGGCGGTGCGCGCCTCCAGGTCGGCCAGTCGTACGTCGTGCCGCTCGGCCCAGCCGAGCAGCGCGGTGAGGGTGTGCTGCAGGTCGTCGGTCTCGATCACGGTGTGGCCGCCGTCGGCCGCGACCCCGCGCGCGGGCAGGCGGTCGGGCAGCGCCTCGACCGGGGTCTCGAACCGGATCGTCGACGGGTGGTCGCCGGAGATCTCGGCCGGCGTCCCGGATCTGACGATCCGGCCCTCGTGCATGATGTCGACCCGGTCGGCCAGCGCTTCGGCCTCCTCGAGGTAGTGCGTGGTGAGCAGCACGGTCGCGCCGCGACCGCGGAGCCCGCGGATCAGGTTCCACACGTCGCGGCGACTCTCGGGGTCCAGCCCGGTGGTGGGCTCGTCGAGCAGCACGACGTCGGGGTCGCCGGTCAGGGCGCACGCGAGGTCGAGCCGCCGCTGCTCTCCACCGGAGAGGGACCGCACCCGGGTGTCGGCGCGATGGTCCATCCGCACTCGGACCAGCGACTCCGCGACCGGCCGGGCGCCGGTGACGGTCCCGGCCCACATCTGCAGGGTCTCGGCGACCGTGAGGTCGCCGGGGAAGCCGCTCTGCTGGAGCAGCACCCCGGTCCGCCGCCGCACCGCGCGGCGGTCGGCGACGGGGTCGAGGCCGAGCACCCGCACCGACCCACGGCTGGGCCGGTGCAGCCCCTCGATCACCTCCAGCGTGGAGGTCTTGCCGGCCCCGTTGGTGCCGAGCAGGGCGCTGATGGTCCCGGCCGGCACCGCCAGGTCGACGCCGCGGACGGCCTCGAAGGCGTCGTCGCCCGCGCCGTACCGGCGACGCAGTCCTCGGACCGAGATGGCTGCTGTGTCGGTGGTCATGGCTCCAGGCTCCCGGCCGCCGGGCCGATGCAGCAGTGCAGGCGATCACCGGTCCTGGTGCGGACCGCACTGCTGACCGATGACAAAAGTCATTGCGCGGCGGGGTCGTCTTGCGTACGCTCGCGATATATCGCGACACATTGACGACACGTCACGACAGTCAGGAGAGGGAGATGGGACGACGAGGAGGACATTGGCAGTCCTGGGGACCAGGTCCCGGTTGGGGGCACACCGGTCACGGAGGCCCGCCGCCGTGGGTGGCCGGCCTGTTCGGGATGGGTGAGCCGCAGCGCCGCCCGGGCCCGCGGGTACGCCGGGGTGACGTGCGCTCGGCGATCCTGGACGTGCTGCACGCGGCCGTCCGCTGGGAGGAGCCGATCAACGGCTACCAGGTGATCCAGCAGATCGGCGAGCGCAGCAACGACGCGTGGCGGCCCAGCCCCGGGTCGGTCTACCCGACCATCCAGCAGCTGCAGGACGAGGGCCTAGTGGAGGCCGACGACGAGCGCGGACGGCGCACGATCCGGCTGACCGCCGAGGGCGTGCGCTACTGCGAGGAGCACGCCGACGAGCTCGCCGCGGTGTGGACGCCGTTCGAGCGCGGCGGCACCGGCCGGGGCGAGGAGCGCGGCGCGGACTTCTCCGACCTGAAGCCGGAGATCGGCCAGGTGATGAGCGCCGTGTGGCAGATCATCACCAACGGCTCCGACCAGCAGCGCCGGGCCGCCATCGAGGTGCTCGTCGACACCCGGCGCCGGCTCTACGGCATCCTCGCCGACGGCGACGACCAGGAGGACCAGCAGGAGGAGGAGCGATGAACCCCCACACCCGGCTCAGCGACGCCGACCGCGACCGAGCCGCCGCCGACCTGGCCGAGCACTACGCCCAGGGGCGGCTCGACGCCGAGGAGCACGCCGAGCGGCTCGACGCGATATGGACCGCGCGCACCCGGGCCGACCTCGACCCGATCTTCGAGGACCTCCCGGCCCGCGCGCCCGAGCGACCCGCTCGGGGTCAGCGGCGAGGCTGGCAGCCGGTGCCGTTCCTGCCGATCGTCGCGGTCCTGGTCGTGCTCAGCATCGTCACCCACCTGCCGTTCTGGATCCTGATCTTCTTCGTCGGCTGCGGCCTGTTCACCCGGCGCAGGATGCACTCCTGGCACCGGACGGTTTGACCTCAAGCCGACTTGAGCTCCTAGCGTCGCCGGCATGCGAGTACTAGTGACTGGAGCAACCGGAAAGGCGGGCCGGGCGACGGTCCGCGCGCTGCACGCCCGAGACGCCGACGTGGAGGTGGTCACCGGTCGGCTGCCCGACCCGGGCCCGGCCTGGGACGGTGTCGACGCGGCGTTCCTGCTGTCGGGGTTCGCCGACGCGGAGACCGCGGCCCTGGCCGAGAAGGCGGGCGTGCGCCGGGTGGCATTGCTGTGGGCGGGCTACTCGGGACCGGTCGAGGAGGCGTTCGCCGCCACCGACCTCGAGTGGACCTCGCTGCAGCCGGCGAGCTTCCTGGGCAACACCACGGTGTGGGCCGACGCGGTGCGTGAGCGCGGTGAGGTGGCCGAGCCGTTCGTCGACGTGGCCGAGACGATGGTCCACGAGGGCGACGTCGGCGCGGTCGCCGCCGCCGTACTCCTCGGCGACGGGCACGCGGGCCAGACCTACGAACTCACCGGCCGCGAGCCGGTCTCCGTACGTGACCGGGTCGAGGCCCTCGCCCGCGCGCTGGGCCGGCCGCTGCATCTCGTCGAGCTCACCGAGGCCGAGGCCCGGCACCGCTGGCTCACCGAGGGGTACGACGCGGCGCTGGTCGACGCCCTGGTGGCGTGGCAGCAGCGGCCGGTCGCCGAGGCGACCCGGGTCTCGCCCGATGTCGAGCGGGTGCTCGGCAGGCCGCCGCTGACGCTGGCCGACTGGATCCCCGAGCACGTCGAGGCGTTTCGCTAGCCTCCCGGGCATGACGACCCCTCCCTCCGGGCCTTCCTTCGACCTCACCCCCGACCACCTCGAGCTGCGCGACTGGGTGCACACCTTCGCGGCCGACGTGGTCCGGCCGGCGGCGGCGGAGTGGGACGAGCGGGAGGAGTTCCCGTGGCCGGTGCTCGAGGAGGCCGCGAAGATCGGGCTCTACACGCTGGACTTCTTCGCCACCCAGTCGTTCGACCCGACGGGTCTCGGCATCCCGGTCGCGATGGAGGAGCTGTTCTGGGGCGACGCCGGCATCGGCCTGTGCATCGTCGGCACCACGCTCGCGGCCGCGGGCGTGGTCGCCAGCGGCACCCAGGAACAGGTGGCCGAGTGGGCACCGCAGATGTTCGGCGAGCCGGGCGACCTCAGGATCGCGGCGTTCTGCTCCTCCGAGCCCGACGCCGGCAGCGACGTCGGCGCGATGCGCACGAGGGCGAGGTACGACGAGGCGACCGACGAGTGGGTGCTCAACGGCACCAAGACCTGGGCCACGAACGGCGGCCTGGCGGACATCCACGTGGTGACGGCCGTCGTCGACCCCGACCTGCGGACCCGGGGCCAGGCGAGCTTCATCGTGCCGCCGAGGACCGAGGGGCTGAGCCAGGGACAGAAGTTCGCCAAGCACGGCATCCGCGCGTCCCACACCGCCGAGGTCGTGCTCGACAACGTGCGGATCCCCGGCAGCTGCCTCCTCGGCGGCAAGGAGAAGCTCGACGAGCGGCTCGCCCGGGCCCGCGAGGGCGGCAAGGCCGGTGCAGCGAACGCCAGCATGGCGACGTTCGAGCGGACCCGGCCCGCCGTCGGCGCCCAGGCGATCGGGATCGCGCGGGCGGCGTACGAGATCGCGCTCGACTACGCGAAGACCCGCGAGCAGTTCGGCAAGCCGATCATCGAGAACCAGGCGATCGCGTTCACGCTCGCCGACATGGCCACCTCGATCGAGGCGAGCCGGCTGCTGGTGTGGCGGGCCGCCTGGATGGCCAGCCAGGGCAAGTCGTTCGAGCAGGCCGAGGGATCGATGTCCAAGCTGTTCGCCGGTGAGACCGCGGTGCGGGTCACCGAGCGGGCGATGCAGATCCTCGGCGGCAACGGCTACACGCGGGAGTACCCGGTCGAGCGGATGGCGCGGGACGCGAAGATCTACACGATCTTCGAGGGGACCTCGGAGATCCAGCGGCTCGTCATCGCGCGCTCGGTCTCCGGAGCGCCGATCCGGTGACTGGGCCCGCGACGCGGCGCCTGGTGTTCCGCGGCGCGATCGCCGGGGTCGGCACCACCGAGGGCACTCGGGTGGTGATCGGGCACTGGCCGGACAGTCCGCTGGGTCCGTTCGCGGACGCCATGGTCCAGCGGCCCCACGGCCACCGCGTGCTGCTGGCCCCCTCCGAGGAGGCGGTCGAGTTCGTCGCCGCGACGTACCGGTTCGACGAGACCCGCATCGAGCCGGTGGAGGTCTCCGCCACGGACACGGCCTGGCGGGTCCGGACGACCTCGCTCCGTCTCGACCTGGGCGTCGGGGGCCGGACCTGGCTGGGCAGGGGCCTCCGGCTGGTCCCGCGCCGGCTGGCCGAGGCGCCGGCCTGGTGCTCGCTCACCGACCGGTTCGCGCGGGTGCTGCTGCGCGGCGTGCGTACCCGCGGCGACACCGGCGACCGCAAGGAGTGGTACGGCGCCACCGACCACCGTCGGGTCGTGAGCCTGGCCGGCAGCGTCGACGGCACCGACCTCGGCGGCCTGGCACCGGTCGACCCACCGACCACGTTCGGGTTCTCGTCGACCCCGCGCGCGCCGTCGGTCACCACGGTGGCGACCACGGTCGAGCTGCCCTCCGACCCCTGAGCCGGTCGGCCACCTCGCGCTAGGCTCGGGATCGGCTCTCGGCAGCACCTACCGCGAGGTGAGTCATGTCAGGACGGTTCAGTGGATCCGCGGTCGTCGACCGCCCCATCGCAGAGGTCTTCGACTTCCTCGTGGAGGGCACCAACGACCCGAAGTTCAGCCCGCGCGTGCAGTCGATCCGCAAGGAGCCCGAGGGCCCCTCGGCCGTGGGCACCCTCTTCATCAGCCAGGTCAAGGACGCGGGGATGAAGACCGACCGCACCTTCGAGCTGATCGAGGTGGAAGCGCCGACCAAGATCCGGTGGACCGAGCTCTCGAAGAACCTCGTGACCGCCGAGGGCGGCTACGACCTCGAGGACCTCGGCGGCACGCAGACCCGGGTGACGATCTTCAACACCCTCGAGGGGCACGGTCTCGGCAAGCTGATCGCCGGCTTCGCGGTGAAGGCTGCGGCCAAGGACGCCGACGCCTTCGCGCAGCGGATCAAGGCCGCGATCGAGGCCGGCTAGTCCGAGCGGACCGGAACGAGCAGGGACCCGTCCCGACCGAAGCCGGGACGGGCCCCTACCCCATGAACCAGTGCTAGCAGCCTGCCTTTCTCAGCGTGAAGTTCGCCGGTGTCTCCTCACCTCGGTAGACCCGGACCCGACGTGTCTGCGGGACGTAGCCGTCCTTCGACGTGATGATGTCGAGCGGGTTCGCCGCGGTGCTGAACCAGTAGGCGTACGACCCGTCGGCCTCGGTCTCGAACGTCCACGACCCGGCGTAGGAGTCGACCTGGACGGTCGCTCCCGGCAGGACCGCGGTGTCACCGGCGCACGACGAGCCGTTGACCACACCGACCAGCTTGCCCCAGGTCAACGGCGCGTTGACCTTCATGGTCACCGCCACCGGGTCGACCGACCCGGGAGCGTCTTCAGTGATCGCCACGCCGGCCGTGTAGGTGCCCGGCTGGGCGACGTTCGGGTCCATGAAGACGCGAACGGTCACCGACTCACCCGGGTCCAGGCTGGCCGACGTGCGGTTGATCGACATCCACTCGACGTCGGCCGACCCTGCAGCGCACTCCTCGAAGCCGGGCAGCGTCTCGCTGTCGACGGTGGCGGCGAAGCCGCCGGACGAGCCACCGATCTTGTAGACGCCGCACGCCGCACCGCCGCGGTAGCGAGCGGTGTTGGAGTTCGGCAGGTCCGTCCACGCGCCGGCGGCCGGGTCGTAGGCGAAGCTGCGGTTGGTGATCACCGTGCCCTGCACCCCGCCGTTGACGACCAGCATCCCGTTGGCGACCGTGAAGGCGCTCGCCCAGGTGTCCACCGGCGCGTCCGGGATCGCCGTCCACGAGTTGGCACCCGGGTCGTAGACGTAGCTGTCCGCCGTGCCGCCCGCACCGCCGTTGCCGCCGGTGCAGTAGACCAGCCCGTCGATGCCGCCGCAGGACGCGAACGCGACCGGCGCCGGGTAGTCGGCGAGCTGCTCCCAGGAGTTGGTCGCCGGGTCGAACGCCGCGACGTCACTGGACATCGGCGTGCAGGCCGAGGTGGTGCAGCCGCCGACGACGTACAGCTTGCCGTCGACCACTGCCTGCCCGGACGCCGACAGCGACACCGGAGCGTCAGCCGCCTCCGCCCACGCGTCACCAGCCGGGTCGTAGACCCAGGTGGCGGGGCTCGGACCGGAGGCCGCCCAGCCACCCGTCGCGACGACCTGACCGTTGACCACGCCCACCGCCATCGCGTTGCGGGCTTCAGGCAGGCTCGCCTTCTCCGTCCACGCGAGGGTCGCCGGGTCGTAGGCGTAGACCGTGTCGTACGACGCGCTGCCGCTGCCGCCGCCGATGGAGTAGGCGACGCCGTCGACGTACACGACGCGGTTGTCCATCACCGTCGACGGGTAGTCGGCGATGTCGGTCCAGGGCGCCTCGTTCGGGCCGACGGGAGCCACCGGCGAACCGGTGTTGCCCATCCCCTTCGCGAGCGACGCGAACGACACGTCGGCCTTGATCTCCTGCAGCGGTGCACCCGTCTCCTCGGCGATCGAGTCGGCGTCGACCCGGTTGCCGTCGGGCGTCTGCATCACGAACCCGCCCGGCTGCTCGGCGAACTCGACGTTGACCGGCGACGTCCCGTCGTTGGTGACCGTGAATGTCTTCGACTTGATGTCACCACCCAGCACCGACGTGGTCTGCACGCTGGTCGGGGTCACCGTCAGGTGTCCCGCGTTGAGCCGGAAGTTCGCCGTGGTCGCCCAGTCGGCGGCCACGTTGACCTGGCGGGTCTGCGAGCCGTACTGCTTCGCCGACGCCTCGAACGGGTGCCGTCCGGTCAGGCTGGAGAACATCCAGTAGAAGCCGTCGTCGAGACCTGGGTCGTCCGGGGTCGCGGCGGTGACCGCCTTCTCGTCCGGCTTGTCCAGGCTGGTGACGGTGGCCCCGTTGATGCCGGCCCGGCCGGTGGCGCCACGCACGTTGCCGACCACCAGGCCGCCGCGCACCGGGTCGCACGACCGGTTGGCGGTGAACACGTCGTCGACCTGCCACCACCAGTCGTAGCTGGCCTCGTAGTGGTGGAACCGGATCTGCACGTCGGACTCCCCGGCCGCCATCGGCAGCGGGACGACGTCCTCGCGCGGTCCGCGGACGTCGGTCGTCTGGCTGAGGACCGTCTCCCACGTCTCGCCGCCGTCGACACTGACGTCGACGTCGGCGGTGTCACCGAGCTGGTTGAAGTCCTGCTTGAAACCGACCACCGGGTCGCTCATCGCCGACATGTCCATCACCGGGCTGACCAGCGAGGTGTCCTGCGACCCGCCGCTGCCGTGGAAGTCGGAGTCGGAGATCGCGAACGCCCCGTCACCGCCGGTGAGGTTGCCCCGGTTGCCCGGGTCGTCGAAGCTCCACACCTGGCCGTTGCCGAGGTTGTCCTCGATCGTCCAGCCCTCGGGCAGCGCGCCCTCGTTGAAGTCCTCGGTGACCGTGCCGGTCGTCGTGAACGTGTAGCCGGGCGCCGTGCACGTGGTGCTGTCCACCTCGAGCACGAAGTCCTGCGTCGCCTGGCCCTCGGTGACCGTGATCTCCCGCGTCTCCGGGACGTAGCCCGGGTACTGCGCCGCGACCGTCACCGAGTAGGTGCCGACCGGGAGCGACAGGGAGAACTCGCCGGTGCTCGGGTCGCTGAACGCGTCGGGTGCCGCGCCCTCGACCGTGAGCTTGGAGTACAGCGGCCAGTCGTGACCTGAGCCGTCGGACACCGAGCCGACGACGGTGCCCATGGCCGCCGTCGCCAGCGCGAAGTCCTGGGTGACCGTTTCCCCGGCGGTCACCGTGACGTTGGCGGTCTGGGTCTCGTAGCCGTACGACGACGCGGTGACGACGTACTCGCCCGCGGAGACCCGGGCCGAGTAGGTGCCGTCCTCGCCGGTCGTCAGCGTCCGCGAGGACGCTCCGGCCAGCTCGACCTCGGCGCCCTCGATCGGGTCGCCGGTCGTCGCATCGGTGACCGTGCCCTCGATCTCGCCGGTGTCGCCCACCGGTGCGGCTTGGAGCAGGGCCAGCGCGTCCAGGCGGCCCTCGCCGAAGACGTTGTTGTCGTCGGCCGTGCCGCCACACCCGGTCGAGCTGCTGTCGACGGCGGTGCCGTCGAGCAGCGCCCAGGTCGCGTCGATGTCACCCACCAGGGACGGCGCCGCCGACCACAGGAGGGCGATGGCGCCGGCGAGGTGCGGGGCTGCCATCGAGGTGCCGTTGTAGGCGCCGTACGAGCTGCCGGGAAGGCTGGACCGGACGTTCACGCCCGGGGCGCTGATGTTCGGCTTGATCTCGCCGTCCTGGCCCGCGCCGCGGGAGGAGAACCCGGCGATGTTGTTGCCGCTGTCGTAGGCGCCCACGGAGTAGTTGAGGATCCGGCTGCCGGGCGAGCCGCTGGTCTCACAGCTCGGCCCGTTGTTGCCGTTGGACCAGGTGCCGAAGATGCCGGAGGCCTTCCAGGCGATCAGCACGTCCTCCATGAACGGGTCGTTGCTCGGGACCGTCGTGCCCCAGGAGTTGTTGACGATGTTGGGGCGCTGGGTGACGTCGGGGTTCTCGCCCTCGAGGTCGGTGGGTGCGAGCATCCACTCTCCCGACGAGATCAGCGCCGCGTCGGAGGGGCAGCAGCCGTTGGCGGCGATCCACTTGGCGCCGGGAGCCACGCCGACCTGGTTGGCGCCGCCGTCGTCGCCGAGCATGGTGCCCATCGTGTGGGTGCCGTGCCCGTTGGTGTCGCACGGGGCGGTGGAGCAGGAGCCGGCGGCGTTGAACCAGTTGTAGTTGTGGTCGAACGTGCCGTCCCCGTTGTTGCCGCGGTACTTCGCGACCAGGGCCGGGTGGTCGTACTGCACGCCGGTGTCGATGTTGGCGACCGTGATGCCCTCACCGGTGACGCCGAACTCGCCCCAGACGTCGTCGGCGTTGATGTTGGCCACGCCCCACTCGACCGCGTTGACGTCCTTGACGTCCTTGCCCTTGATCGGCTCCTCGACCGCGTAGTCACGCGTGGGCCACAGCGACTGCACTGACGGCAGGCCGGCGAGCTCGTTGACGAGGGTCTGGTCCCCGGCGTCCACCCGGATCGCGTTGGTGGCGTAGAAGGCCTGGTACGACGCACCGGCCTCGTCCAGCACGCCGAGTGCCTCGCCCTGGCTGGCGTCGGCCTTGGAGGTCAAGGCGTCGTAGACCGCCTTGCCGCGCTCGTTCCAGTCCTTGATCCGGCTGGCGGCGGTGAGGTCGGCCTGGTCGAAGCGCACCCAGAACGACGCCTCGTCCTTCTGCTCGAGCTGCTGGGCCAGCTGCGGCTTGATCTTGTCCGCGTCGGAGCTCGATCCGAGCTCCGGGTCGGCCTGCGCCGTCGCCGGTACGATCGCGAGCAGCGCTGCTGCGACCACGATCGTCACCAGTCGGACCAGCAACGCTGATGGTGGAGAACCGCGCCATCGCGCGGCGGATGATGTGGAGCTCATCGGCTTCCTTCCCGAGAAAGATGCCCGCGATGACCGCGGGGTCCGGAGCAGCGACGCTAAATAGCGAACGCAGGCGTCCACAATGCGAACCGATGGGCAACTCGCGGTCAGTCTGAGCGAATACCCGGCACCGTGTCATGAAAGACGCGTGACTACGTCTCGGAAACGTGGGGGATCTTTACTGAAAGGATCGGACATGTCTCTCGCTCGGGGAGATGAGACGTTCGAGGCCGCGACCGGTGCGGGTGATGCCCGCGACCGGCCGGCCCTCTTGATCGCGGTCGCGCCCACCCATGAGGAACGGCTCAGGGTCGCACGGCTGCTCGACCAGGGCGTCGCGGTGATGATGGTCGCGAACCGGGAGGAGGCCGTGGCGCTGCTGCTCGGCAACGACGAGCCTCCAGATGTGTCCGGACGTCGCACGGGTGACTACCCCGCCCGGGTGACGACCATCGGCCTGACCGTCGACTCGGACCTGCGCACCGCCAGCTATCAGGGGGTGTCGGTCGCCCTGTCGCCGCTCGAGCACGACCTGCTGCGGTGTCTTGTGCGCGGTGCGGGACGCACCTGGCCGTTCGAGATCCTGCACCGGGAGATCTGGGGGACCGGCCACCTCGGTGGGCTGGCCGACGTGCAGTCGGTGGTGAAGCGGCTGCGCCGCAAGCTGCGCGACCTGCGGTGCCCGGTACGGATCAGCTCGGTGCGCGGGGTCGGGTTGCGGCTCGACGGAAGGCTGGCGTCGACCGCCTAGAGCTCGGTCGCCCGGTGCAGCCAGACGGAGGTCGGCTGCATGCCGACCTTCTCGTACAGCGTCAGCGCCCCGGTCCGCGAGTCCGTGGACAGCTCCGAGCGGGTGCAGCCGTGCGCCCTGGACGCCTCGAACGCGTCGATCAGCAGGCACTGGGCGAGGCCCTTGCCGCGTTGGTCCTTGCGGGTGGCCAGCTTGTCGACGTACCCGTAGTCGTCGTTCTTGTGCACGACCGCGACGCCCACCACCTCGCCGTCGGGGTCGACGGCGACGCGCAGGCTCCACGGCTCGAAGCCGGGTCGCTTCGTCACGTTGGACGCCCAGTCCTCGTAGGTCTCGCGCTCGCGCTCCGACCACTCGAGGAACGCGTCCTCGGTGACCGTCCAGCAGGCTTCGTACTCCTCGGGGCGCGCCTCGCGCACCTCGTAACCGGCCGGCGCGTCCCGGTGCGGGATGGCCGCGCCCGGGGGCAGCTCGAGCACCCAGCTGGTCCACCGCACGTGGTAGCCGAGCGACTCGAGCAGGCGGTCACCCGGGGACCCCTCCGGCACCGGCATGCCGATGATCACCGAGCCCCTCGCCCGGGCGGCCTCCTGCATCCACCGCGCGATCGCGGTGCCGATGCCCCGGCCGCGGTAGTCAGGGTGGACGGCGGCGTCCCCGTGCCAGGGGCCCGAGACCTCGCCGTACCCGACCAGGCGGTCGCCGTCGAAGAAGCCGACGGTGCTGGCGGACACGTCGAAGGACGGCCGCTGCCAGTCCCCGACGATGTCGGCCTCCTCGATGGCGGCCTCGCCGATGTCGTGCGTCTCCTGCGCGGCCATCACCTCGTAGACGGCACGCGCATCGGTGGGCACCAGCGGACGGGTCGTCAGACCCTCGGGCGGCTCGATCACGGCGTTCACGGGTGGCATTCAACGCCGACCTGTCGCGAACCGCAGCCAAATATCACTGACCCGCCACCACGTGGGTGACGGGTCAGCGAGGAGCGGACGAGGTCAGGCGTTCTTGATCGCGGAGACGTCGAACTCGAGCTTGACCTTCTCGGAGACGAGCACCCCGCCGGTCTCGAGCGCGGCGTTCCAGCTCAGGCCCCAGTCCTTGCGGTTGACGGTGACCGCGCCCTCGAAGCCCACCCGGACGTTGCCGAACGGGTCCTGGGCGGTGCCGGTCTCCTCGAACGGGATGACCACGGAGTTGGTGACGCCCTTGATGGTCAGGTCACCGGTGATCGTCCACTCGGCACCGTCGCGGCTGACGTCGGTGGAGACGAAGGTGATCTCGGGGTTGGTCTCGGCGTCGAAGAAGTCGCCGGAGCGCAGGTGGCCGTCGCGGTCGGCGTTGCCGGTGGCGATGCTGCCGGTCTTGATGGCCAGCTCGACCCGGGAGTTGCCGGGCTCGGCGGTGTCGACGTGGGCGGTACCGGTGAACTCCTCGAACTGACCGCGCACCTTCGTCACCATGGCGTGCCGGGCGGTGAACCCGAGACGGGTGTGCGAGGGGTCGATGGTGTAGTCGCCGGCGATGTCCTGGGTCACGGTCTGCGTCTGAGTCATTTCGTGGTCCTCCATAGGGTAGTTTGTTGAACTCTCAAGGACGTTAACCGGACCCCGGTCCGATTAATTCCCGAGGGTAGGCACGGCGTCTTCGCAGGGGCGTTCGGCGCTGAACTGCCCGATTGCGGGCAGGAACTTGCTAATCGGGGCGGCTTTCCGTCACATTGGGCGTCGTGCCCGTCGATGCTGAGCTCGTGGACCACCTGGTGGCCGGCACCGACCTCACCCCGATGGAGGCCCAGCGGGTCGTCGAGGACGTGCTGGCGTTCTATGCCGAGCCCGTGGAGGCGTTCGTCCGCAGGCGGCACGCCGAGCTGAGGACGTACGGCGCCAGGAACGCCGAGATCTTCGCCCGGATCGCCGCGGAGCTCGAGGACCGGGTCGTCGCGGCGCCACCGCTGAGCGAGCGCCAGCTGCGCCGGATCATCTACACGTAGGGGAGCAGATATATGTGCGGGATCGTGGGATACGTCGGGACCCAGCAGGCGGCACCGCTGCTGACCGAGGGGCTGAGCCGCCTCGAGCACCGCGGCTACGACTCGGCCGGCGTCGCCGTGCTCGGCCAGACCGGCGGTATCAAGGTCGCCAAGCTGGCCGGGCGGGTGCGCGACCTCGACGAGTCGCTGCCCAAGCGGTTCTCGGGCCGGGCCGGCATCGGGCACACCCGCTGGGCGACCCACGGCCCGGCCAACGACGTCAACGCCCACCCGCACGTCGACGGCAAGGGCCGGGTCGCCGTCGTGCACAACGGGATCATCGACAACGCCGCCAGCCTGCGGGCCCGCCTCAGCGACGAGGGTGTCGACCTGGCCTCAGACACCGACACCGAGGTGCTCGCCCACCTCGTGGCTCGCTCGGACGCGGACACCCTCGAGGGGAAGGTGGGGGAGGCGCTGTCGGTCATCGATGGCACCTACGGCCTCGCGGTCATGCACGCCGACTTCCCCGACCGGATCGTGGTGGCCCGCAACGGCAGCCCGCTGATCATCGGCGTCGGCGACAAGGAGATGCACGTCGCGTCCGACCTCGCGGCGCTGGTGCGCTACACCACGACCGTCGCGCACCTCGACGACGGCGAGCTGGCCACGATCACGGCATCGGGGTTCACGACGTTCCGGCCCGACGGGAGCGCCACCGACCGCACCGTCACGAAGCTGGACATCGACGCGTCCGACTACGACCCCGGACAGCACGAGTCCTACATGCACAAGGAGATGCTCGAGCAGCCCGCCGCCGCGGAGCGGGTGCTGCGCGGCCGGCTCGACGAGCGGTTCGGCACGGGTCACCTCGGCGGCCTCAACATGGACGCCCGCGAGACCCGGGCGATTCGGCGAGTGAAGATCCTCGGCTGCGGCTCGGCCTACTACGTCGGCCAGATGGGTGCCTCGCTGCTCGAGGAGCTGGCGCGGATCCCGGCCGACGCCGAGGCGGCGTCGGAGTTCCGCTACCGCAACCCGATCATCGAGCCGGACACGCTGTACGTCGCGGTCAGCCAGTCGGGCGAGACCATCGACACGCTGCTCGCCGTACAGGAGATCCGGCGGAAGGGTGGGCGGGTGATCGGGCTCGTCAACGTCGTGGGCAGCGCGATCGCGCGTGAGGTCGACGGCGGCATCTACCTCCACTCGGGACCTGAGGTGGCGGTGGCCTCGACGAAGGCGCTGACCAACATGTTCCTCGCGTTCGCGCTGCTCGCCCTCCAGCTCGGCCGGGTGCGCGACCTGTCGATCGCCGACGGGAAGCGGCTGATCGCCGGTCTCACCCGGCTGCCCGGGCAGATCGAGGAGGTGCTGGCCGGTGAGGAGCAGCTCGCCGAGATCGCGCAGGGCCTCGCGAAGGCCGAGAGCCTCTTCTTCGTCGGACGGGTGCGCGGCTATCCCGTCGCGCGCGAGGGCGCGCAGAAGTTCAAGGAGATCAGCTATCGGCACGCGGAGGCCTACCAGACCTCCGAGCTCAAGCACGGCCCGCTCGCGTTGATCTCCCCCGAGGTGCCCACCGTCGCGATCGTCCCCGACGACGAGCTGACCGACCGCAACGTCGGCGCCCTGCATGAGATCGCCGCCCGCGGGGGACCTCTGGTCGTGGTCACTCATGCCGGCGTCGACCTGGGTGACGTCGAGTGCCGGCGGATCGACGTGCCCCGCACCGAGCGCGAGCTCGACCCGATCCTGCTGACCATCCCGCTGCAGCTGCTGGCCTACCACGCGGCGCAGTCGCTGGGCCACGACATCGACAAGCCGCGCAACCTGGCCAAATCCGTGACCGTGGAGTGATGCGGGCGCTCACCGACTGGGTGCTCAGGCACCGGTTGCTGGTCGCTCTCGTCTGGCTGGTCGTCGCCGCGGCGGGAGCCGGCCTCGCCCCCACCACGGTCGACCGGCTGAGCTACGAGTTCGCGCTGCCCGGGCAACCTGCCTACGAGGCGAACGTCGAGATCGAGGAGTCGTTCGGCGGCGGCGGCACCGAGGAACCCCTCGCCGTGGTGGTGCAAGGACCCGGCGCCGAGGAGGGCGCCACCGAGGTCGCCGAGGCAGTCGCCGAGGCGGTGGCCGGGACCCGGGTTGTCACCGCGACGGACCAGGGGGCCGCGACGCTGACCGCCGCCGACGGAGACCTGTCGGTGGCGCTCCTGTTCCCACCCGTGACGCCCGGTCCCGAACCGTACGTCGAGGCTCTGCCGCGGATCGAGGCGGTGCTCGCCGATCTCCAGCAGGACGCCGATCTCACCGGGTTCCAGCTGCTCCTGGAGAACGGCGCGGAAGGTGATCGCGGGGTGCTGGTCGAGGTCGTCCTCGGCGGCCTCGGTGCCCTGGTGGTCCTGGCACTCGTGTTCGGGTCGCTGCTCGCGGGGGTGCCACTGCTGGTGGCGGCGGTGTCGATCCTGGGGACGTTCCTGGCCCTGCTCGGGCTGACCACGCTCACCGACGTCTCCTTCGTCGTGCAGTACCTCGTGGCGTTGATCGGACTCGGCGTCGCCATCGACTACTCCCTGCTGGTCGTGACCCGCTGGCGGGAGGAGCGCGACGCCGACCGCGCCAACGACGATGCGGTGCGCGCCGCCATGCTCACCGCCGGGCGCTCCGTGGTGCTGAGCGGGGTGACGGTCGCCGTGTCACTGGCCGCGCTGGTGCTGGTCCCGCTGCCCTTCCTGCGGAGCATCGGACTGGGTGGCCTGCTGATCCCGCTGCTCAGTGTCGCCACCACCGTCACGCTGGTGCCCGCGCTGCTCAGCGCCTTCGGTCCGCGGCTGCAGTGGCCCCGGCGCAAACCCAGCAGGCCGCGCTCGAGATTCTGGGCCGGGGTGGCGCGCGCGGTGCTCCGCCATCGATGGCTGACGGTGGCCGTGACGACCGCGGCCCTGCTCGCCATCGCGGCGCCGGTGCTCGGCCTGACCCTGGGCTCGCCGCAGCTGAGCGGGCTGGAGTCGTCGTCCCCGGCCTCGCGGTCCGCGACCGTTGCGGTGGCGGCGGGGGTGCCCGACGGCTTCCTCCGCCCGCTCGAGGTGATCGTGCCCGCGACCTCCGCGGACGAGGTGGCGGAGGACCTGCGTGGACTCGAGGGTGTCGGGGCCGTGGCGCGCCCCGAAGGTGAGCGATGGGTCGAAGGAGACCGAGCGCTGGTCGAGGTGCTGCTGGCCGACGACCCGGCGAGCGACGAGGGTCGCGCCGCCGTGGAGCGGGTCCGTGACGGAGTCCCCGATGACTCGCAGGTCGGCGGTACACCGGCCGAGGACGCCGACTTCGTCACCGGCATCTACGGCAACGTCCTCTGGCTCGTGGTCGCGGTCGTGGTCGTGACCTTCCTGCTGCTGGCTCGAGCGCTGCGCTCCCTGTGGCTCCCGGTCAAGGCCCTGGCCCTCAACGTGGTGTCGATCGCGGCGGCGTACGGCGTGACCGTGCTGATCTGGCAGGAGGGGTACGGGTCCGAGCTGCTCTTCGACCAGCCAGCGACCGGGACGATCACGACCTGGGTGCCGATGGCGGCGTTCGCGTTCCTGTTCGGGTTGTCGATGGACTACGAGGTGTTCATCCTGTCGCGGATGCGCGAGGCCTATGACGACCACGGCGACACCGACCGCGCGGTCGTGGACGGGATCGCGCATACCGGTCGGCTGGTCACCTCGGCCGCGCTGATCCTGTTCCTGGCGTTCGTCGCCCTGTCGACGGTGCCGAGCGTTGAGGTCAAGATCCTTGCGACGACCCTTGCGCTCGGCATCCTCATCGACGCGGTCGTCGTGCGCGGGCTGCTGGCCCCGGCACTGGTCGGGATCCTGGGCCGGGCGAACTGGACCTTGCCGGAATGGCTGAGCCGGTTGCTGCGGGTCGGTTAACGTGCCGCGGTGACCACACCACTGCCCGACCTGCTCGCCGCCGTACCGTCCCTCGACAACCCGGCGGAGCCGTTCACGTACGCCGCGGAGGGCGACACCATCGTCGGCCGGTGGGACATCGTGCGGGCCACGTCGCTCTACCCCGACCGGCTCGAGCACCTCGACAAGGACTACTCGATCACGGTCGAGTTCGACCAGGACAAGCAGACCTTCGACTTCACCGAGCGGCACTCCGAGACGGCCGGCGAGGTCGACGGCGGCGGGGCCTCGATGAGCAAGAGCACGTTCATCGGCAAGTCGTCGAAGAAGGAGTTCAGCTTCAGCTTCGGTGGGGTCAACAAGACCGACGACGGCGTCTCCCTCGACCCGGTCGCCTACTCCTTCGAGACCAGCCGGATCAAGGAGCCGCTTTTCGCGTTCCTGGAGCAGCACGGCTGGAAGCGGAAGAAGGGTCTGCTCGGTGGGCTGTTCGGCCGCTGAACCTGCCTCGCGTGCGCGTCGTGCTCCTGGACATGATCGAGGAGTACGCGCGGCGCACGGGCCACGCGGACATCCTGCGAGAGGCCGTGGACGGCCGCGTGGGTGAAGACCCGCCGGAGGACTTCACCTTCGAGTGACCGAGCGCACCGCGACGACGAATCGAGCGCCGCGCCGCGCAAGCACTACCGTTGGCGGGTGAGCAACGCAGAGCCCGAAGCGACACCCACGTTCGCCGACCTCGGCCTGGGTGAAGCCGTACTGAAAGGGCTCGCGGACGTCGGCTACGAGAGCCCGTCGCGCATCCAGGCCTCGACCATCCCGCCGCTGCTGGCAGGCGACGACCTCGTGGGCCTCGCGCAGACCGGCACCGGCAAGACCGCGGCGTTCGCGCTGCCGATCCTGGACCGCCTCGACCTGAAGCAGAAGACGCCGCAGGCGTTGGTACTGGCACCGACGCGAGAGCTGGCGCTGCAGGTGTGCGAGGCCTTCGAGCGCTACGCCTCCCACGTGAAGGGCGTGCACGTGCTGCCGGTCTACGGCGGCCAGGGGTACGGCGTCCAGCTGTCCGCGCTGCGTCGCGGCGTCCACGTCGTCGTGGGCACGCCCGGCCGGATCATGGACCACCTGGAGAAGGGCACCCTCGACCTGACCCAGCTGCGCTTCCTGGTGCTCGACGAGGCCGACGAGATGCTCAACATGGGCTTCGCCGACGACGTCGAGACGATCCTGGCGGACACCCCTGAGACCAAGCAGGTCGCGCTGTTCTCGGCGACGATGCCGGCCCCGATCCGGCGGCTGTCGAAGAAGTACCTCACCGACCCGGTCGAGATCACCGTCAAGGACAAGACCACAACGTCGGCCAACACCACCCAGCGCTACCTGATGGTGAGCTATCCGCAGAAGGTGGATGCGCTCACCCGGATCCTCGAGGTCGAGAACTTCGAGGGGATGATCGTCTTCGTCCGCACCAAGAACGAGACCGAGATGCTCGCCGAGAAGCTGCGCGCCCGCGGCTACTCGGCACAGGCGATCAACGGCGACGTGGCGCAGGTGCAGCGGGAGCGCACCGTCAACCAGCTCCGGGCCGGCAAGCTCGACATCCTGGTCGCCACCGACGTCGCCGCCCGCGGCCTCGACGTCGAGCGGATCAGCCACGTCGTCAACTACGACATCCCCACCGACACCGAGTCCTATGTGCACCGGATCGGCCGCACCGGCCGGGCCGGCCGCAGCGGCGACGCGATCTCGTTCGTGACGCCGCGTGAGCGCTACCTGCTGCGGCACATCGAGAAGGCCACCCGCCAGCCGCTGACCCAGATGCAGCTGCCGTCCGTCGAGGACGTCAACGTCACCCGGCTGGCACGCTTCGACGACCAGATCACCGAGGCGCTCACGCAGACCACCCGGATCGAGCGGTTCCGCGACATCGTCGCTCACTACGTGCGAGAGCACGACGTGCCCGAGGCCGACGTCGCGGCGGCGCTCGCCGTGGTCGCCCAGGGCGAGACGCCGCTGCTGCTGGAGCCCGACCAGGAGCCGCAACGCCGCCCGCACCAGGAGCGCGGCGAACGCACGAGCCGACCGGACCGAGGCCCGCGGCGTCCCTCGGACCAACCGTTGGCGAGCTACCGGATCAACGTCGGCAAACGGCACAAGGTCGAGCCGCGCCAGATCGTCGGCGCGATCGCCAACGAGGGTGGGCTCAGCCGCAAGGACTTCGGGCACATCCAGATCCGGCCGGACCACTCGATCGTCGAGCTGCCGGCCGAGCTGCCCGCGCACGTCTGGAAGGCGCTCGAGCAGACCCGCATCAGCGGCAAGCTGATCGAGCTGCAGGAGGACTCGGGGCCGCCGTCATCGCGACCCGGCGGGCCCAAGGGGAAGAAGCCCCGTCACAAGAAGCACCAGGGCTAGGCCACCAGCCAGCGCAGGGTGTCCTTCATGACCGCCGAGCGGGTCCGCCGGCCGTGCTCCGCGGCGATGTGGTGGTTGCCGACGAACAGCGACATCACCACGAAGCAGCGGACCTCGACCTCACCAGGGTCGGGGAAGAGCTCGCCGAAGAGACCCCGCAGGTAGTCCATCCGCCGGTTGTCGACCCGGCGCACCCGCTCGGCCACACCCGCGTCGCGGCGGGACCAGTCGCGGATCGCGAGCTCGATGTCGAGGAGGTCGTCGACCGACGCACCGAGCCCGAACAACCGCCGCAGCCGGCTCGCGGCATCGCCGCCCCTCGACTCGACCTCGTCGATGACGGCGTCGACCATCACCCGCTCCCAGCGGTCCAGCATCTCCTCGAGCAGACAGTTGCGGTCGGAGAAGTGCCAGTAGAACCCGCCCTTGGTGACACCGAGCTCCTGCGCGAGCGGTTCGACGCGGACGGCGTCGGGACCACCGGACGCAAGCGCCCGCAGCCCTGCCTCGATCCAGCTGCCGCGCGGGGTCCTGGTTGGTGCTCCCATGCTCCATACGCTACCGTATGGATACGGCATCGTATGGATCGGAGGCGTGAACCACAGATGAAGCTTCCTCCCGGTCAGCTCCGGATCGACGACTTCCCCCGCTTCGGTCTCGGCGGGCGCCCACCGGCGCCACCGTCCGAGCACGAGATCGAGATCAGCGGCGTGATGGACGAGCCGATCGCGGTCCCGGTGTCCGAGCTGGCGACGATGCCGCGGCGCTCGCTCACCGCCGACTTCCACTGCGTGTCCGGCTGGACGGCCACCGGCGTGCACTGGCAGGGCGTCGCCTTCGCCGACCTCTACGACGCGGTGGTCCGGCCACGACTGGCTTCGGACTCGGGCGTCACGCACGTCGTACTGGAAGGGCTCGACGGCTACCGCTCGGTCGCGTGGCTCGAGGACCTGCTCGACCGCGACGTCCTCGTGGCCGACCGACTCGACGGCCGGCCGCTCGAGAGCGACCACGGCGCTCCGGCGCGGATCGTGAGCCCGGCGCAGTACGGCTACATCAGCACCAAGCACCTGGCCCGGATCGAGCTGCACACGTCCGAGCCGCGGGTGCGCTACCACCCCAGCCGGCGGTCGCACCTGCGCCTGCAGCTGGTCAAGCCGCACCCGCGCGCGCGGGTGTGGCACGAGGAGCGCCACCGCTACCTGCCCGGCCGCCTGGTGCGGCCGGTCTACCACCGCCTGATCAAGCTGATCCGGACGCGCAACGCTGCCACCCCGGGCTGACTGGCACTCTTGTCGACGTGACCACGATCAAGATCAACGCCATCACCGTCCCGGCCGGCAGCGGGGGCGAGCTCGCCCACCGCTTCGCCGCCCGAGCCGGCGCGGTCGACGACGCCGACGGCTTCGAGGGGTTCGAGCTGCTCCGTCCGACCGACGACCGCGAGCAGTGGCTGGTGATCACCCGCTGGCGGGACGAGGAGTCCTTCCAGGCGTGGGTGAGCTCGCCGGGGTTCGCCGAGGGCCACCGGTCCGCGGCCGAGCGCGCGGGCGGCGACGCACCTCGGCCGGTGTC
>DASTDJ010000051.1:0-8113 GCA_035710425.1 Nocardioides sp. | reverse complement strand
GGGCCGCAGCTGGTCGAGATGCCGTTCGGCGGGCCCAGCCCGCCGTGGTGACGCCCTAGCGCCGCCCGATCGACTGGAACCGCTGCAGCACCCGGTTGGGCACCACGCGGCTGACGCCGGCGATCGCCTTGTACTGGAGGCCGGGGATCGAGAACACACGGCCCTTGTCGAAGTCGTCGAGGGCGGCGCTCACCACGCGGTCGGCGTCGAGCCACATGTAGCCCGAGCCGCGCTTCACGTCCATCCGCTCATGGAACTCGGTCTTGGTGAAGCCCGGGCAGAGAGCGGTGACGGTGATGCCCTGCGAGCGGTACTCGTTCGCCGCCCACTCGCTGAAGCTGTTGACCCACGCCTTCGCCGCGGCGTAGGTGCCGCGCGGGAGAAACGCCGCGACGCTCGACACGTTGATGATGCCGCCGTGCCCCCGCTCGGTCATCGGGCCCAGTGCCGCGTGGGTCAGCCGGAGCACCGCCGTGACGAGAACGTCGAGCATCGCGTGCTCGGCGTCGACCTCGTTGACCAGGAAACGCTGCTTGAGCCCGAAGCCCGCGTTGTTGACCAGCAGGTCGATGGGACGCTCTCGATCGGCGAGCCTGGCCTCGACAGCGGCGAGCTGGTCGCGGTCGCCGAGATCGGCCGCGAGCACCTCGACCTCGACGTCGTGGGACGCGCGGATCTCGGTCGCCACCTCCTCCAGCCGATCGACGTTGCGGGCCACCAGGACCAGGTCGTGGCCGCGCGCCGCGAGCTGGGTGGCGAAGCTGTGACCGATGCCGGCGGTGGGTCCGGTGACCAAGGCGGTGGACATGCGGTTCATCCAAACAGGTGGGTCCGCCACCGCGCGCGGTGAGTCCGGCATGATGGACCCCGATGACCACGACGCTCGCGATCGCCAACCAGAAGGGCGGGGTCGCCAAGACCACGACCGTGGCCTCGGTGGCTGCTGCGCTGGGCGAGCTGGGGCAGACCGTGCTCGTGGTCGACCTCGACCCTCAGTCGTGCCTGACGTTCTCCCTCGGCATCGACCCGGAGGACCTCGAGCTGTCCATCCATCACGTGCTGACCAAGGGTCTGGCCGTCCACGAGGTCATCCTCAAGACCGACGAGGGTGTCGACCTGCTCCCCGCGACGATCGAGCTGGCCCGGGCGGAGGCCGACCTGCTCACCCGCACCGGCCGTGAGCACGTCCTGCGGGGCGTCCTGGAGGACCTCGCCGGCACCGGCGTCGACTACGACTGGGTGCTGCTCGACTGCCCGCCCTCGCTGGGGGTGCTCACGGTCGCGGCGCTGACCGCGGCGGACGGCGTACTCATCCCGCTGCAGTGCGAGACGCTCTCGCACCGCGGCGTCGGGCAGCTCCTCGACACCGTCCACGACGTACGCCGGTTCACCAACCGCGACCTCGAGGTGTGGGGCGTCCTGCCCACGCTCTACGACGGCCGCACCAACCACGCGCGCACGGTCCTCGAGACCATCTCCGAGACCTACGACCTCGAGGTGATCGAGCCGCCGATCCCGAAGACGATCAAGTTCGCGGAGGCGCCGGCGGCCGGCCGCTCCATCCTCGCGACCAGCCGCAGCAGCAAGGGCGCCAGGGCCTACCGCGAGGTGGCCGAGAACCTCGTGGCGCGCGCCGCCCGGGGGCGCCAGTGAGCAAGCACCGGGCAGGTGCGAGCAAGCACCGGGCGGGACCAGCTCACCGACAGTCATCTCGGGCGCGGAACCAGCACCGTGCAGAGGTGCGGCCCCGCTACGGCCGGATCGTCACGCTGACGTCATCCCTCGCCGTCACCGTCGTCGCCCTGGTCGGCGGTGCCGGGCTGCTGCCGTCGACCACCGGCGACCCCGACCCCGCGGCCTCCATCGACCGCGCGTCGTCCCCGCCTGAGGCTTCCGGAGCGGACGCGGAGGTCGACGTGACGACGACGCCCCGCGTCGACGTCGACGTCGATGACAAGAAGGCGCTTCCCGAGGCGGCGACCGAGGTCGACGACACGGCGTTGCCGGCCGGGTCCGGCCAGGGACGACGGATCGTGTTCAGCGAGAGCCGGCAGCGGGTGTGGCTGGTCGACGCCGCCTCAGAGGTGGTGCGCACCTACCTGGTCTCCGGGAGCGTCTACGACAACCTCGACCCCGGCACGTTCAGCGTCTACTCGCGCTCGGAGGCCGCGGTCGGCATCGACGACTCGGGCACGATGATGTACTTCGTCCGGTTCACCACCGGCGACGCCGGCGCCGCGATCGGATTCCACGACATCCCCATCGACGAGGGCGCGCCGGTGCAGAGCATCGCGGACCTCGGCACGCCGCAGTCGCACGGCTGCATCCGGCAGCGGCGTCAGGACGCGATCGCGCTCTGGCACTTCGCGCCGATCGGCACCACCGTGGTGGTCACCGCCTGACCCAGCGCGTGGCTGGGTTCAGGCCTGGGTGCCGCTCGCGGAGCCCGCGCCGGAACGGCGGCGGCGCCGGTTGCGGTTGCGGTTGCCCGAGCGCTCGCCCGACTCCTGCGCCTTCGCGGGCTGGTCGTCGGCCTTCGCGTCGCCGGCGGTGTCGCCGACCTTCTCGCCGCTGCGGGTCCGGGTGCGGTTGCGCTGCCGGTTGCGCGGACGCTCGCCGTCGCGGGGACGCCGATCGCGGTCCGGGCGCTCCTTGCGCTCCACCGGCGCGGGGTCGACGATGCGGCCCTTCGTGCCGGGCGGGATGCCCTGGTCGTGGAAGAGGTGCTCGGAGGTGGAGTAGGTCTCCTGCGGCTCGTCGAACGGCAGGTCGAGCGCCTGGTTGATCATCTTCCAGCGGTGGAGGTCGGCCCAGTCGACGAACGTGATCGCGATGCCGGAGGCGCCGGCCCGGCCGGTGCGGCCGATCCGGTGGACGTAGGTCTTGTCGTCCTCCGGGCAGGTGTAGTTGACGACGTGGGTGACGGCGGCGACGTCGATGCCGCGCGCGGCGACGTCAGTGGCCACCAGCACGTCGAGCTTGTCCTCGCGGAACTTGGTGAGCGCCTTCTCGCGCGCTACCTGCGCCATGTCGCCGTGCAGCGCGCTGGCCTTGAAGCCGCGCTCGGCGAGGTCGTCGGCCACCCGCTGCGCCTGGCGCTTGGTGCGGGTGAACACGATCATCTTGCCGGCGTCCTCGGCCTGCAGCACCCGGCCGATGATCTCCGGCTTGTCGAGGTCGTGGGCTTGGTAGATGAACTGCGCGGTGGCCGGCACCGTGGCGTTCTCGTAGGACGACTCGGCACGGATGTTCATGGGGTGCCGCATGTGGGTGCGGGCCAGGGCGACGATGGCGGCCGGCATGGTCGCGGAGAACAGCATCGTCTGCCGGGTCTCGGGCGTCATCCGGAGGATCCGCTCGACGTCGGGCAGGAAGCCCAGGTCGAGCATCTCGTCGGCCTCGTCGAGCACCAGCGCGTGGACGTGGGAGATGTCGAGCGCCCTGCGGTTGCACAGGTCGATCAGGCGGCCGGGGGTACCGACGACGATGTCGACGCCGGACTCGAGCGCGTCGAGCTGCGTGTCGTAGCCGACGCCGCCGTAGACGGTGAGCACCCGCAGCCCACGGTCCTTGCTCGCCAGCGCGAGGTCACCGGACACCTGCAGCGCGAGCTCGCGGGTCGGCGCGACGATCAGCGCCTGCGGCTTGCCCTGCGGGATCTCGGCGTAGTCGGGGTCCTTGGGGGAGATGCTGCGCTGCAGCACGGGGATGCCGAAGGCCAGGGTCTTGCCGGTGCCGGTGCGGGCCTGACCGATCAGGTCGGTGCCCAGCAGGGCGACCGACAGGGTCATCTCCTGAATGGCGAAGGGGGTGGTGATGCCGGCGCGCTCGAGCGCGTCACAGATCTCGGGGAGCACCCCGAGGTCGCGGAAGGTAGTCAGTGTCTTTGTCGCTTTCGTGTGAGATCAGCCGGACAGCCGGATCGAGATTCTTCGAACGGTTGCGGCCAATTCACACTCAGCCGCGCACATACGGGCCGCCGGACGGCGGCGAACTACCGCCCCAGTCTATCGGTAGGGTGCGGCCATGCCTGAATCTGCGGCGCGCTCGATGCCCGTCGCCTTCGACGACCCCACCTACCGAGAGGCCGTCGTCGACCTGCTCGGCGCCATCGCGTACGGCGAGATCTCGGCGTTCGAGCGGCTCGCGGAGGACGCCAAGCTCGCTCCGACGCTGCAGGACAAGGTGGCCCTCGCGTCGATGGCGAGCGCCGAGTTCGGCAAGGTGGCCGCGCTGCACGCGCGGATCGGCGAGCTGGGCACCGACCCGTTCGTCGCGATGGCGCCGTTCCGGCTGCCGATCGACCAGTTCCACCTGCACACCGCCCCGGCCGACTGGCTCGAGGGCCTGATCAAGGCCTACGTCGGCGACGGGCTGGCCAACGACTTCTTCCGCGAGATCGCCGCCTACCTCGACCCCGACACCCGCGACCTGGTGGTCTCCTCGGTCGAGGACGCCGGCGGCCACTCGGCGTTCGTCGTCGAGCGGGTGCGCGGGACGATCGCCGCCGACCCGCCGCTGGGCGGTCGGCTGGCGCTGTGGGGCCGCCGGCTGATGGGCGAGGCGCTCACCCAGGCCCAGCGGGTCGCGGCCGAGCGGGACTCACTGTCGGCCCTGCTCGCGGGCGGGGTGGACCGGCCGGGGCTCGACCTCGCGGCGATCGGCCGGATGTTCACCCGGCTCACCGAGCGGCACGCCGAGCGGATGAGCGAGCTCGGGCTGGACGCCTAGCCCAGACGCCTAGTCCAACCAAGGCTCAGACGGGCGAGCGCCGGCGGCCGGTCGCTCCTGAGGCGATCACCACGAGCACCGCGGCCACGGCGATCTGCCAGACGTGCCGCCACCAGTCGATGCCCTTGGTGGTGTTGTCCCAGCCGTAGTCGGGGTTGCCCCTGACGTTGTCGTTGACGCCGAACAGCCAGTAGTAGAAGAGGCTGCCGAGGAGCATGCCGCCGATGCCGCAGACGACGGTGAGCCAGAGCGGGATGTGATCGCGGTCGCCGGGGGCGACCGCCTTGCCCAGCAGGCCGATGATCAGCCCGCCGACCAGGATGACGATGATTGTCCAGAGCATGCCGAGACCTGCTTTCGTCCGGCGAGCCGTCCCATGGCGGCTCCCTCACCGCATGCTAGCTCCGGAACCCCACGTGACCCGCGACCCCGCCGCCGATCTCGACGTAGGCGATCTTGTCGGCGGGGACCAGGGTCTGGCGGCCCTTGGAGTCGGTGAGGGTGAGCACGCCGCTCCCGGCCACCGCGTCGGCGATCTGCTTCTGGAGCGTCTCGGCGTCCTGGTCGGTCTCGAGGACGAGTTCTCGGGGGGCGTGCTGGACGCCGATCTTGACCTCCACGGTCATGACTCCTTCGTGTGGTGCATCAGTGTTCGTCGGTGAGCGGGTAGCCGCGGATGCCCCGCCAGGCCAGGCCCGAGACCAGTGCCGTCGCCTGGCTCTTCTCCAGGCCCCCGGCCTCCGAGAGCCAGAACCTCGCGCTCACCTGGGCCATTCCCACGAGGGAGACCGCAAGCAGGCGGGAGGCCGGGCCCGGGAGCCCGGTGTCGTCGTGGATCACCGCGGCGATGAGGTTGGCGCACTCGTTGGTGACGCGCTCGATCTGCCCGCGCACGGCGGGCTCGTTGGTCAGGTCGGACTCGAAGACCAACCGGAACGCGCCGGTGTCGGCCGCGACGTACTCGTAGAACGCGTCGATGGCCGCCGCGACCCGCTGCTTGTTGTCGTGGGTCGACTCGAGCGCGGCGCCGCAGTTGGCGATGATCGCGTCACAGGAGGTCTCGAGCAGGGCCAGGTAGAGCTCCAGCTTGCCCGGGAAGTGCTGGTAGAGCACCGGCTTGGACACCCCGGCCCGCTCGGCGATGTCGTCCATGGCGGCCGCGTGGTAGCCCTGCGCGACGAACACCTCGAGGGCGGACGACAGCAGCTGTGCGCGGCGCTCGCGGCGTGGCAGTCGGCCGCCGCGGGGGCGGACCTCGTCGACGCCGTGCTGTTGGGTCACGCGGGCGAGCCTACCTGCGGGTCAGGTCGCGTCTCCCCACCCCCGGCCTACTGCGCCACGGCCCCGGGTGGGGAGCCCCGACCTGCAGGTCCGGATGACGGGACGTGGTGGGGACGTCACAGGGGCCGGAGGGAACATGGAAGGACGGCGCGGCGTTGTCCCGACATCGCACCGAACCCGATGAGGAGTGTCACCCGTGAGTTTTCCCGCGCTGGTCGAGCCTGCTGATGAGCTCACCATCGACGAGGTCCGCCGTTACAGCCGTCACCTGATCATCCCTGACGTGGGCATGACCGGGCAGAAGCGGCTGAAGAACGCGCGAGTGCTGGTCATCGGTGCGGGCGGCCTGGGCAGCCCCGCGCTGCTCTACCTGGCCGCCGCGGGCGTGGGCACGATCGGCATCGCCGAGTTCGACGAGGTGGACGAGTCCAACCTCCAGCGCCAGGTCATCCACGGCCAGTCCGACATCGGGAAGTCCAAGGCCCAGTCGGCCAAGGAGTCGATCCAGGAGACCAACCCCTACGTCGAGGTGATCCTCCACGAGGAGCGGCTCGACAACGACAACGTGCTGCAGGTCTTCGAGGGCTACGACCTGATCGTCGACGGCACCGACAACTTCGCGACCCGCTACATGGTCAACGACGCGGCGTACTTCCTGAAGATCCCGTACGTCTGGGGCTCGATCTACCGCTTCGACGGCCAGGCCTCGGTCTTCGCGCCGACACTGGCCGAGGACGCTCCCTGCTACCGCTGCCTCTACCCCGAGCCCCCGCCGCCGGGCATGGTGCCGAGCTGCGCCGAGGGCGGCGTGCTGGGCGTGCTCTGCGCCAGCATCGGCTCGATCCAGGTCAACGAGGCGATCAAGCTGCTCACCGGTGTGGGCGAGCCGCTCATCGGCAAGCTGATGATCTACGACGCCCTGGAGATGGAGTACCGCAAGCTGAAGGTCCGCAAGGACCCCAACTGCGCGCTCTGCGGGGACAACCCGACCGTCACCGGGCTGATCGACTACGAGACGTTCTGCGGCGCGGTCTCGGAGGAGGCTGCCGACGCGGCCGCCGGCTCCACCATCTCGGTGACCCAGCTCGAGCACATGATCAAGGAGCGCGAGGAGGGCAGCCGCGACTTCTACCTCGTCGACGTGCGGGAGTCGGTGGAGTACGACATCAACCGGATCCCGGGCTCGGTGCTGATCCCGAAGGGGGACTTCCTCAACGGCAGCGCCCTGGAGAAGCTGCCGTCGGACAAGCAGGTCGTCATGTACTGCAAGACCGGCGTCCGCTCGGCCGAGACCCTCGCCATCGTCAAGGGCGCGGGGTACGCCGACGCGGTGCACGTCGGAGGCGGCGTCTCCGCCTGGGTGAACCAGATCGATCCCAGCCAGCCGGCGTACTGACGCTGCGCCCTGGGGTCGTCTGGTCACAAATGACTACTCGGGCGTAACCCTTTGTGACCATGTGCCGTTGAGCAGACATGAAGCTCTCGGCGCGATCCTCGTTCCTGGTCATCGCTGCGGCCACGGTCCTGGGTGCGGGCGCGATGCTCGCCACCCCGGCCACCGGGGCGGCCGCTGCGCCCACGTGGGCTCCGGCCGCCTCCGCGAGCATCCACCCCGGGGTGCAGATGTACACCGAGGGGGCCCAGTGCACGGCCAACTTCGTCTTCACCGACGGTGCGGGCACGACCTACGTCGGTTACGCCGCTCACTGCGCGGGCACCGGCGAGGCCACCGACACCAACGGGTGTGACGCGGTGTCCCTGCCGCTGGGGACGCGTGTGCAGTTCGTCGAGGGCGGCTCCTTGGTGGGTGCGGGCACAACGGTGGGCGAGGGGACTCTCACCTACTCGTCCTGGCTGACCATGCAGCAGCGCGGGGAGACCGACCCTGCCACTTGTGACTACAACGACCTCGCGCTCGTGCAGGTCGACGCGGACGACGTGGCGAAGGTGAACCCGTCCGTGCCGTTCTGGGGCGGACCCGTCGGCATCAACACCGAGGGCACCGCCGCCGGTGACACCGTCTACTCGTACGGCAACTCCAGCCTCCGCGCCGGCGTCGAGCTGCTCTCGCCCAAGCAGGGCACGAGCCTCGGCACCGAGG
>DASTDJ010000050.1:0-9508 GCA_035710425.1 Nocardioides sp. | reverse complement strand
GACCAGCTCCGCCACCAGCGGGCCCACCTGCCCGAGCTCGCCGAGATCGAGAAGCTGACCGCCTCGCGCGCCGACCTGGTCGACCGGGCCCGTGACCAGCAGATCGCCGTCGACGACCTGACCGCTGCGCAGAAGAAGGCCGACGCCGACGTCGAGCAGGTCAAGGCGCGCCGGATCCGCGACCGCGACCGCATGGACCAGGGGCTGATCAGCAGCCCCAAGGACCTCGAGCGGATGCAGCACGAGCTCGACTCCCTCAACCGGCGGATCACCACGCTCGAGGACGAGGAGCTCGAGGTGATGGAGCAGCTCGAGGAGGCCCAGGGTGCGCTCGACGAGCTGCAGCGGCAGGTGGCCGACGCCGACGAGCGGCTGGCCGTACTGGTCGCCGACCGCGACCGGCGCACGGCCGAGATCGACGCGGAGCTCACCGGGATCACCTCGGAGCGCGGCCCGATGGTCGAGGACGTGCCGGACGACCTGCTCGCCCTCTACGACCGCCTGCGGCAGAGCAAGGGCGGCGTCGGCGCGGCCGAGCTGCGGGCCCGCCAGTGCGGCGGCTGCCGGCTCACCCTCGACAACTCCGAGATCTCCCAGATCAAGGCCGCACCCTCCGACCTGGTGATCCGGTGCGAGGAGTGCCAGCGGATCCTCGTGCGCACCTCCGAGAGTGGCCTGTGAGCGACGCTCCCCGCCGGGTGATCATCGAGGCCGACGGCGGCTCCCGCGGCAACCCCGGCCCGGCGGCGTACGGCGCGGTCCTCAAGGACGCCGACACCGGCGAGGTGATCGCCGAGGACGGCACCACGCTCGGCACGGCCACCAACAACGTGGCGGAGTACTCCGGCCTGATCGCCGGGCTGAAGCTCGCCGAGGAGTTCGCGCCGGACGCCGACATCGAGGTCCGGATGGACTCCAAGCTCGTGGTCGAGCAGATGTCGGGGCGCTGGAAGATCAAGCACCCCGACATGCGACCGCTGGCGATGGAGGCCAACCGGCTGGCGCCGTTCGGCACGACGTACACCTGGGTGCCGCGGGAGCGGAACAAGCATGCCGACCGGCTCGCCAACGAGGCGCTCGACGGGCAGCGCAGCGGGGTGACCGTGGCGGGCACCGAGGAGCCTCCGGAAACGCAGGAGGAGCCGGTGAAGGCCGAGAAGGCCGAGAAGGAGCCGCCGAGCCGCGGCTGGTCACCGAAGGGCGACCCGACCACGCTGATCCTGGTCCGCCACGGCGTGACCGCCCACACCTCGGAGAAGCGGTTCTCCGGCGGGCTCGGCAGCAGCAACCCGGGGCTCACCGACGAGGGGCGCGACCAGGTCCGCGCGACGGCCGAGTGGTTGAAGCCGATCGCGGGCGACGTCGACGTCGTGGTGTCCTCGCCCGTACGCCGCACCCTGGAGTCGGCGGAGATCCTCGGCGAGGTGCTCGCCCACCCGGTCGAGGTCGAGGACGGCTTCGCGGAGATGGAGTTCGGGACCTGGGACGGCCTGACGTTCACCGAGGTGGCCGAGCAGTACAAGGACGAGATGGACCTCTGGCTCGGCTCGCTCGACCATGCCCCCGGCGGCGGCGAGTCGTTCCGTGCGGTCGAGAAGCGAGTGCTCGCCGCCCGCGACCGGGTGATCTCCGAGCACACCGGCAAGACCATCGTCGTGGTGAGCCACGTGACGCCGATCAAGACGCTGGTCGCGCACGCCCTCGACGCGCCGCTGCTGTCGGTCTACCGGATGGAGCTGGCGCCGGCCTCGGTGACGGTGCTGACCTACTTCGACGGCGGCCCGAAGGGCGACGAGCCGATGGCCTCGATGCGGCTCTACAACGCCCGGCCGATCGAGGCGCCCTTCTTGACGCAAGCGCCGCGCTAGCGGTTCAGATCTCCGCGACGATCACGTCGAGGCGGGTGCCCTTGCTCGACGCCTCGAGCTCGACGGTCCAGCCGAGATCGGTGAGGACCTCCGCGAGCTTGGCGGGGGACCGCGGGTCGCGGCCGTCCTCGAGCAGGGCCCGGACGAGGCGGCCCTTGGTGGCCTTGTTGAAGTGGCTGACCACCTGGCGGCGGCCGGCGACCTCGTGGAGCACTCGGACGGTGGCCACCTTGCGGCCCAGCGTCGCGGGCGGCCGCCAGAACGCGGCGTACGTGCTCGACCGGAGGTCGACCAGCAACCCTGAGCCGACCGCCTCGGTCACCGCCTCGCCGAGCACCTCGCGCCAGACCCCGGCCACCGAGCCGACACCCGGGAGCACGGCGTCGCCGGACAGCCGGTACGCCGGGATCCGGTCGCCGGGGCGCACCAGGCCGAACAGGCTGCTGACCAGGGCGACCCGGCTGCCGGCGCGGCGCTTGGCTGCGGGGGAGAGGGTCTCGAACCCGAGGGCGTCATAGAGCACCCCGGCGTAGATCCGGTCGGCGCGCGCGGTCGGCGCCGATGCGACGCCGGCGTTCAGGTCGATCAGCTCGCGCTGCCCCGCCGACAGGTCGAGGACGGTGGCGGCCCGGTCCGGGTCGGCGGTGCACAGCCCCACCAGGGCCTCGCGGACGGCCGTGCGGGCCGCGGTCAGCACCGGGAAGCTCAGGGCCGCGTCGTCGAGGGGCTTGCCCCGCCGTGGCGCGGCCTTGCCCTCGCTGGGCGGAAGCAGGATCAGCACGAGGGTGAACGTTAGTGTCGGGTCATGCCGAGCAACCGAGTGGTCCGGGTCAAGGGTGACGGTGACCCCGAGGTCTCCCGCGTGGTGGAGGAGGGCATCGCCCGGATCCAGGAGGAGCAGGGGATCGACCCGGAGTTCCCTCCGGAGGTGGAGGAGGCGGCGGCCCGCGCGGCGGCGAACCCGAGACTGCCGGACCTCGACCGCACCGACATCCCGTTCATCACCATCGACCCGGACGGCGCGATGGATCTCGACCAGGCGCTGCACATCGAGCGCGCCGGTGACGGGTACGTCGTGCACTACGCGATCGCCGATGTGGCGGCCTTCGTCTCCCCGGGCGACCCGATCGACGTGGAGGCCCACAAGCGTGGCGAGACTCTCTACGGAGCCGATCGCAAGGTCCCGCTGCACCCGAAGGCGATCTCCGAGGACGCCGGGTCGCTGCTGGAGGGCCAGGTGCGCCCGGCCCTGCTCTGGACGATCCAGGTGGACGAGACCGGCGAGGGCACCGACGTCCACGTCGAGCGGGCGCTGGTGCGGTCGACCGCGAAGCTGACCTACGAGAGCGCGCAGCGTTCCATCGACGACGGTTCTGCGGTCGAGGTGCTGCTCCTGCTGAAGGAGATCGGGGAGCTCCGGATCCACAGAGACGCGGCGCGGGGCGGGGTGTCGCTGCCGTTGCCGGAGCAGGAGATCGACATCCAGGGCGAGCACTGGGCGCTGGAGTTCCGGCAGATGCTGCCGGTGGAGCTCTGGAACGCGCAGATCTCGCTGCTCACCGGGTTCGGCGCGGCCTCGCTGATGGTCTACGCGCGGGTCGGCGTGCTGCGCACGATGCCGCCGCCGGACCCGCGCGACGTACAGCGGCTGCACCGCACGGCGAAGGCGCTGGGCATCGAGTGGCCCGCCGAGCAGCTCTATCCCGACTTCATCCGCAGCCTCGATCCCACCGTGCCGGCTCAGGCGGCGATGGTGGTCGCGTCCTCGCGCCTGCTGCGGGGGAGCGGCTACCTCGCGTTCGACGGCGAGGTGCCGGCCGAGCCGCAGCACTCCGCGCTGGTCTCCGAGTACGCCCACGTCACCGCCCCCTTGCGCCGGCTGGTCGACCGCTACGCCGGCGAGGTCTGCCTCTCCCTGTGCTCGGAGAAGCCCGTGCCCGACTGGGTGCTCGCGGCGCTGCCCTCGCTGCCGAAGACCATGCAGCAGTCCGGTGGGCGCGCCCGGGCCTACGAGAACGCCGTCTTCGACCTGGTCGAGGCAGGGCTCCTCTCCCACCGGGTCGGTGAGGAGTTCGACGCGGTCGTGGTCTCGGTCGACGAGAAGGACCCGACGCGCGGCGTCGTGATGCTCAAGGACCCCGGAGTCGAGGCACCGGTGGTGGGCGCTTCCGGGCTGCCGCTGGGCAACGACGTACGCGTCACGCTGGCGGCTGCCGACGTGGCGACGCGCAAGGTGGAGTTCCGGCTCTAGATCTCCTTGATCACCCGGGCCGGGTTGCCGACTGCGACGACGTTGGCCGGGAGGTCCTTGGTGACCACCGCGCCGGCGCCCACCACGGTGTTGTCGCCGATAGTGACGCCCGGGCAGACGATGGCGCCGCCGCCCAGCCACACGTTGTCGCCGATGGTGATCGGCTCGGCCGACTCCCACTTCTCCCGGCGCGGTCCGGGCTCGACCGGATGGGTGGGGGTGAGCAGCTGCACGTTGGGGCCGATCTGCACGTCGTCGCCGATCGTGATCGCTGCGACGTCGAGCGCGACCAGGCCGTAGTTGGCGAAGCTGCCGGACCCGATGGTGATGTGGCTGCCGTAGTCGACGTACAGCGGGCTGCGGATGACCGTGTCCGCGCCGACCTCGCCCAGCAGCTCGACCAGCTGAGCGCGTTTGCGCTCCTTGTCCCGGTCCGGCGTGGCGTTGTACGCCGCCATCCGCTCGCGGGCGACGTACGACGCCTCCTCGAGGTCCGGGTCGTCGGCGATGTAGGGGTCGCCGGCGAGCATTCGCTCACGCATCGTGCGAGTGTCGGAGGTCATGCGGTGAGCCTACGAATACGGTGGAACCGTGTGGGAGTCAGCCGTCTGGGGACTGTTGGGCGGGAGCACCCTGGTCGTCGGTGCGGTCCTCGGGCTCCGCTTCACGTGGCCTCCCCGTGCCGTCGGCCTGATCATGGCCTTCGGGGCCGGGGTGCTGATCGCGTCGGTGGCGTTCGAGCTGGTCGACGACGCCGCGCAGGACGGTACCTTCGGCGCCACCGCGGGCGGGTTGGCGGCCGGCAGCCTGACGTTCTTCGTCGGCGACGTGCTGATCGAGCGTGCGGGGGCCAAGGACCGGAAGCGGATGACCCAACCGGCCGTCGCCACCGCATCCGGGTCGGCGCTGGCGCTGGGAGCCCTGCTGGACGGCGTCCCCGAGTCGGCCGCCATCGGAGTGACGATCCTGCAGGGCGGCGCCCCCAGCATCGCCTTCATCGTCGCCGTGGCGCTGTCCAACCTGCCCGAGGGGCTGTCGTCCGCCACCGGCATGAAGGCTGCCGGCCGCTCCACTCGTTCCATCCTGCTGATGTGGGTCGGCATCGCTCTCGCCTCCGCTGTGGCAGCCGGGCTCGGCTACCTGGTGCTCGACGGCGCCTCTGAGGACGCGATCGCGTTCGTGATGACGTTCGCGGCCGGGGCCATCCTGGCGATGCTGGCCTCCACCATGCTTCCGGAGGCCGCGCGGGAGGGCGGCCCGGTGGTGGGGCTGCTCACCTCAGCGGGGTTCTTCCTCGCGGTCGTCCTCGACCGACTGTGACGAGCCCCGGACGTCACACCACGCAACCGTCGCGTCGTCGGGACGGCGTCCATCGGCTTCCGCCTCGCGGACCCAGCGGATGACCTCGTCGGGGCCATGCGTGCGCATCAGCAGCAGGGCGGTCGGCCAGTCGGCCAGTCGGTAGGGATCCACGATCCGGCTGGCCCCGTTGCTCAGGAGGGCGGCACCGTCCAGCTCCCCGAGAGGGACGCTGCCTGTCACGGCCTCGGCAGCCGCGGCAGGATCGTCCTTGGCGACCCAGTACCCGCCGGGTCGGTTGCGCCGGGCCCGGAGCTCCCCGGTCGCCGACCGCATCGCCCGTTCGTGCTCGGCGGTTCCTGCTGTGAGGCCGTCCAGCGCCGTCGAGACCTCGGTGCGCGCGTCGACCTCGCGGGGATCGGTGAGCACCTGGGCTCCGGACACGGACAAGTCCAATACGACGTAGGCGTCGGCGAGGACGAGGTGGTCCAGGCGGTCCTCGTCGTACCGGATGACCGCCACGGTGGCCTGGGGGCTGATCGGGCTCTCGAGGTCGCAGGTGTGGCGGTGCTGTCCGGCGACGTGGTCGATCGCCTCGCCGAGGGCTGCTGCGAGCTGCTGTCCGGGGGTGCGGGACAGCTGCCCGAGTAGGGCCGCGCCGAGCGTGTGCGCGTACCAGGCGACTCCGTGGGAGCAGACCGACTCCATGCCGGGGATCCCGGCGCCGTCGACCAGCACGACCGCGCCCGGCACTGCTCCGACGAAGTCCTCGTTGGGCCGGTCGTGACCGGGACTGGTGGCCATCGCGACCCTCATGCACCGGAGCCTAGGCAACCACTGGTTCCCTCACATCGGTGATGACCCTCCCCGACCTCGTTGTGAGTCTGGGCTCGAGGAGGGGAGGTCGTCATGAGCGGTCTGACCAGGGTCTTTGCCTTCCTGCTCCTCATGTTCGGGAGCGCCCTGCCACCGGAGCAGATCACGTCCACGCGCGCAGGCAAGGCGGACCTGGTCGTGACGAGGCTGGGGCCGGCGCACGCAGCAGCCGGTGGCTCCCTGCACCTCTCCACGCAGGTCAGGAATCGAGGCGCCGGACGGGTGGGCAGGTCGACGATCTCCTACTTCTTGTCGCGGCACGCCGGCAAGGACCCGAGCGACGCACGGCTGGTCGGCCGGATGAGGGTGCCGGCCCTTCGCCCGGGCACGACGTTCGAGGGTCGCGTCCACCTCACTGTTCCGCCCGCGGTTCCCGGCGGTGCCTACTACGTCGTGACGTGTGCCGATGACACCGAGAGGATCTCGGAGAGGAACGAGTCGAACAACTGCCGGGTGTCCACCCAGCGCGTGCGCGTGACCGCGTGACCTAGGGGCGGGACACTTCGGCCGAAGCCGAACGATGCGCGGCCTATGGTCGAGCGGTGGACGACGTTGACCTGGCCGCCGTGGGCGCTTTGATCGGACACCCGAGCAGGACCGCGATGCTGGATGCGCTGCTGGCCGGCCAGGCCCTGACCGCCACCGAGCTGGCCCGCACCGCCGGGGTCAGCCCGGCGGCCGCGAGCGAGCACCTCGCCCGGCTCGCCGCCGGCGGGATGGTCGAGGTGCTCGCCCAGGGCCGGCACCGCTACCACCGGATCGCCTCGCCCGAGGTTGCGGCCGCACTCGAGGCGCTCGCGCACATCGCTCCGCCGAAGCCGGTGACCACGCTGCGCCAGTCCCGTCGAGCACGATCGCTCGCGGAGGCCCGCACCTGCTACGACCACCTGGCGGGGCGCTGTGGCGTGGCCCTGCACGACGGCCTGGTCTCGCGCGAGTGGCTGCTCCCCGAGCCCGGCGGCTACCGGCTCACTGCCGCCGGTCGCGACGGGCTGCTCGCGTGGGGCGTCGACGTTGCGACCGCCGACGCGGCGAAGCGGTCGTTCGCGCGGCCGTGCCTGGACTGGACCGAGCGGCGTGAGCACCTGGCCGGTGCGCTCGCTGCCGGCATCGCCACGGCTCTCGTGGACGGCGCCGAGCCCTGGTTCGTACGGCGCGCCGATGACCATCGCGGGCTGCGCCCCACCGTGCTCGGCCGGGCTCGGCTTGCCGACCTGGGGTGGGAGCCAGCGGCCGGCCGCCGCACGGCCTGACGCGTGGGGGCATCTCACCCGTCTCGGGGGAGGTGACGCCACTCACCGGATGAGGACGATGGGTCCGCGCCAGAGGTCGGCGCCACGCCTGACGCTATTCGGAAGTTGGATGAGGTCTTGACGACGACGTCCGCGACCGCCACCCAGGCAGGCGGGGTGCTCGCTGCGACCTGCCTCTCGACGTTGGTGGTGAACGCCAACACGTCCGCCGTGTCGATCCTGTTGCCGGCCATCAGCGATGACACCGGCATGTCCGTGGAGACGCTGCAGTGGGCGGTGACCGGCTACTCGCTCATGGGTGCCGCCATCATCGTCACCTCCGGATCGCTCGGTGACGTTTTCGGGCGCAAGCGGATCTTCCAGCTGGGCCTCCTCCTGTTCGTGGTCTCGTGCGTCTTCCTCGCCTTGTCGCAGACCGGTGAGATGGTGATCGCCGGTCGCGTGGTCCAGGGCGCCGCCGGAGCGACGATCCTGGCCTGCGGGCTGAGCCTGCTGACGGTCGCCAACAGCGGTCAGGCGCAGCTGCGCGCGGTCTCGCTCTGGGGGGCCGCGGCTGCAGTGGGTGCGGCAGCCGGACCACTCGTCGGCGGGCTGCTCGTCGACTCCACCGGCTGGCAGGGACTGTTCTGGATCGACGCCGGCATCGCTGTCGTCTGCATGCTCATCGCGTTCGCCACGGTGGCCGAGTCACGCGACCCCGACCGGCCCCGCTCGATCGACTACGCCGGTGCGGTGCTCGTGGCACTGACGCTCACGCCGCTCGTGCTCGCGGTCAGCAAGGGATCCGACTGGGGCTGGGCGTCGCTGGCCACCCTGGGCAGCCTGGCGCTGTCGGTCGTCGCCGGCTTCGCCTTCGTCGCAGTCGAGAAGCGCGTCGCCCTGCCGATGCTCGACCTCGGCATCCTGCGCAACCGGATCCTCGTCGGGTCGACGATCGCGATCCTGATCGGTGCGGGGACCATCAACGCCCTGATGTACGTGCTCAGCCTCTACTTCCAGGACCCGAGCACCCTCGACCTCAGCCCACTGGAAGCCGGTCTGGCCACCCTGCCGGCCACGGTCGGCCTGGTCGTGATCGCCCCCCTCGTGCCCAAGATGGCGGCCAAGCTGGGCGGACGCCAGGTGGTGGGGCTGGGCTTCGCGGTCACCGCGACCGGCTTCGCGTGGGTCGGGCTGACCCAGGCCGACTGGAAGTACGGCGCGTTCGTGGTGCCGCTGATCCTGATCGCGGTCGGCATGGGCATGTCGAACGGGCCGGCCTCCTCCGCCTCCACTTCGTGCGTGCCGGCGCACCAGGTCGGCGAGGCGTCCGGGGTCTCCAACATGGCACGGTACGTCGGCGCCGCGGTCGCCACCGCACTGGCCGCCACGATCTACAGCACCGTGACCAGCAACCGCGCGGACGACGGGCAGGCGGCGGCCGACGCGCTGGCCGCCGGTCTCCAGGCGACGGCCTGGGTGATGGCCGCGATCAGCGTGCTCGGTGTGGCGATGGCCGTGGTCATGGGACGGCACCGGCAGGCATCCGGCACCCTCGCGGACTCCGCAGCTGCCGCCGCCGCCCACACCCACACCCTGCCCACGACAGCGACTCCCGTGGCGGTGGCACCGAGGGCGGAGCCTGCCGACGACCGGTGACGCCAGTGCCGCGTCGTACCGGCCTCCGCCGTCCTCCACGAACTCTCGTGAGCGGTGTACTTCTGCCACCGATGGGGGGATGATGGGAGTAACCCCTCGGCCGAGTCCCCGCCGTTCGTCGCCTGACTCGGATCGAGGAATTTCAGTGAACGCTCACGACGCCTCACTGCGCCGGTCGGTCTTGCGCGTGGACTTCCGATCACGCACGCGATGCCGTGACGCACCGGGCCTGATCGTACGGCGGACGATGTCGGATCCGTGGTTGGTGCTGGAGGTCAGGGGCGAGATGGACCTTCAGGTGGGCCCGATGCTCTCCGACGTCG
>DASTDJ010000049.1:0-15398 GCA_035710425.1 Nocardioides sp. | reverse complement strand
GGTGCAGCACCGGGTCGACGTACGCCGAACGGTTCGCTACCGCGTCCGCACCCGCGGCTCGATCGTCGCCGACGTGAAGGAGTTCCGTCGGCTGGCCCAGCAGACCTACGAGGACCCGCGCGGCTGGCGGGCGAAGGGCGTCCGGTTCGTCCCGGTCGCGAAGGGCGGCTCGTTCACCCTCTGGCTGGCCGCGGCCGCCACGGTGCCCGGCTTCTCCTCGGGGTGCAGCAGCATGTGGAGCTGCCGGGTCGGTCGCAACGTGATCATCAACCAGACCCGCTGGCGGTTCGCCTCACCCGCGTGGAACGCCGCCCACCGCTCGCTGCGCGACTACCGGCACATGGTGGTCAACCACGAGACCGGCCACTGGCTCGGCAAGGGTCATGCGAGCTGTCCCGGCAAGGGCCGGCTGGCGCCGGTGATGATGCAGCAGTCGAAGGGCACCCACGGGTGCCGGTTCAACCCGTGGCCGACGGCGGCGGAGCTGCGCTGAGGCGCAGCAGCTGCATGTCGGTCGTCCCGGGCTCGAGCCCCTCGTCGACGAACCCGGCTCGCTCCGCGACCCGGCGGGCCGCGGCGTTGGCCGGCCTGGTGCGTACGACGATGTCGACGCCCGGCGCGACGTGCGGCGCCATCCGCACCGCCTCGGCCACGATCAGCCCCGCGAGCCCCCGCCCCTGCACCGACGGGGCCAGCCGGAAGTAGACGTTCAGCACCGGCACGTCCTGGATGGTGTGGGTGGCGACACCACCCAGGCCGGCGTGCACGCGAGCGGCGTCGCGCGGCCCCGGGCCGGGGACACCCTCGGGCCACCACTCCGCAGGCACCAGGACCGTCCAGTAGCCGAAGCCGTGGCGCCCCCAGTGCTCGACCATCGGCGCGATGAAGCGCTGTGAGTGCGCGAGGTCGGGGTGCCGCTCGTGGGGGTCGAGGGTGTAGACGCGCTCGTCGCCGTGCACCGAGAGGACGCCGCCGGCGTCGTCCGGCACGAGGGCCCGCAGGAGCACGCCGTCGCGAGGTTCGAGGTGTCGCCAGGCACTCAGCTGAGCGCGGCGGGTGTCGTCGTCGAGCACGGCGACACGCTACCCCTGCGGATCGGGGAGCACCGTCCGTGCCGGCACCGGCGTGGAGACGACGAACGAGCTCGTGGTCTGCCCGTGGATCAGGAACCGGTCGAGCACGCTCTCCAGGTCCTCGATCCGGGCGACGTGGACCTTCAGCAGGAAGCAGTCCTCGCCCGAGATCCGGTGGCACTCGCTCACCTCGGGAGTGCGCGCGGCCAGCTCGGCGATGCTCGGGAGCTGGCCGGGTCCGGGACGGATCCGCACCCAGGCCGCGACGGGCAGGCCGAGCGCCGCGGGGTCGATGTCGACGCGGTAGCCGCGGATCACGCCCGACTCCTCCAGCCGGGCGATCCGGTCGCGCACCGCGGGCGCGGACATGCCCACCCGCCGGCCGAGCTCCACCATGCTGATCCGGGCGTCGGTGCTCAGCGCCTCCAGCAGGCTCCGGTTGGTGGGGTCGAGGGTCGACCTTTCGTTTCGACGGGTGAACCGCGATTCCGGCTTTGTCTCTGTCATGACGCTGCTCCGATGCCTTGCTTCGTCCATGGTGAGCACCCGAGTTGCTTTCTACTCTAAGGCCATGCCCGCCCACCGCGTCCCGCCGCACGCGTACTTCGTGGTCAGCGCGGTGTTCCACTACCTCGGCCCCGCGTTCGCGGTGCTGCTGTTCGTCCGGATCGACGTCCTGGGAGTCGCGTGGCTGCGCATCGCCTCCGCCGCCCTGGTGTTCGCCCTGTGGCGCCGGCCCTGGGAGACCTGGGTGCGGCTCGGCCGCGACACCCGTCGGCTACTGGTGGCCTGGGGCGCGGTGCTGGCCGCGATGAACGCCTGCTTCTACCTCGCGATCGACCGGCTGCCGCTGGGCACCGTCGCCGCGATCGAGTTCCTCCCGGTGATCGCGCTGGCCGCCGGCGCGGTCCGCACCCGCGCCAACCTCGTGGCCCTCGTGCTCGCCGTCGCCGGCGTCTACCTCGTCACCGACGTGCACCTCGTGCACGACCCGCTCGGCATGGCGTTCGCCGCCTCGAACGCGGTGCTGTTCGCCCTCTACATCGCCCTCGCGCACCGGGTGGCCACCAGCGCACCGATCAGCGGCATCGACGGGCTGGCTCTCGCCATGCTGATCGCCGCGGTGATCGCCCTGCCGATCGGGCTCGCGGACGCCGTCCCCGCGGTCACCGACCCGGTGGCGCTGGCGGCGGCCTTCGGCGTCGGCATCGCCTCGTCGGTCGTGCCGTACGTGTGCGACCAGCTGGCCATGGCCCGGCTGGCGCGCGCGACGTACGCGCTGATGGTGAGCCTGCTGCCAGCGACGGCGGTGGTGCTCGGTGCGCTGGTCCTGGCGCAGGTGCCGAGCGTCGTAGAGGTGGCGGGGGTCGCCCTGGTCATGGTCGGTGTGGCGCTGCACCGCTCGCCCGCCACCGCGAGCGACGACCGAGAACCTGCGATGAGAGAGGTCCCTGCATGACGAGTCGCATCATGTCCATCCCGATCGACTGCGCCGACCCCCGTCGGCTGGCCGACTTCTGGGCCGACGTCCTCGGCTGGGAGGTCACCGCCACCGGGTGGCAGCGCACCGATCACGGCCGCGACGGCGCCTGCATCGCACCCAAGGGTGGTGGTGGTCCGTTCGAGATCGACTTCCGCTGGGTGCCGGACCCGCCGACGAACGTGAAGAGCCGGCTCCATCTCGACATCAACCCCACCGATCGCGACCAGGCGGCCGAGCTGGAGCGGCTGCTCGAGCTCGGTGCGACCCCGGTCGACGTGGGTCAGAGCGCGGAGGTGTCCTGGCACGTGATGGCCGACCCCGAGGGCAACGTGTTCTGCCTCTGCCGGGACCGGATGCCGGCGCTCAGCTGACCCGGAGCCGCTGGGCGACGTCCCAGAGGCTGTCGGGCACCGGCCCGAGGCCGAGCAGGTACGCCGCGAAGTTGGCGACGCCACCGTTGCGGATCGGCTGCTTGCCGCCGAAGCCCACGCGACGCCGCCCTGGATCCTGGAAGGCCGGGTTGAGGTCGTAGAGATTGTCGTGGACCACGCCGGGGCCCCACACCACGAACGGCACCCGGTAGTTCGCGAGCTTCCTGGGATCGTCGTGGTCCGCGCCCTGGCCACCGTGGTCGGCAGTGAGGACGATCGTCAGGTCGGCGAGCTCCTCGTGGTCGTCGACGGCGGCCAGGATCGTCCCTAGCTTGGCGTCCATCCGCCGGACCGCGGTGAGGTAGGCCGGGGACATGAACCCGGCGTCGTGGCCGGTCTTGTCGATGCCGCCGAGGTGCAGGAACGTGAACGCGCGGTGGTGCTGGACCAGGTCGTTGCGCAGCGCCTTCGTGAGCGCTCCGTCCTGCTCGTCCTTGATCGTCACCCGGTCGATGCCGGGCCAGGAACGGTCGAACAACGAGAACTTCGCCTTGGCGGCGAACAACGCGGTGTCCAGGCCGGCGTTGTGGAGCACCGAGAAGATCGAGCCCACGTCGTGGCCCGCGGCCTTCTGCACGGTGGTGCCGCGGCGGTGGGCGTTCCAGGTGACCCCGTGACCCCGGTGCTCGCGGTCGATCCGTCGGCCTGTGACCATGCTCGTGTGGTTGGGCAGGGTCATGGTCTGCTCGACCTGCGCTCGGGCGTTGAGGGTGGAGGCACCCTCGGTCATCAGGCGGTGGAAGTGCGGTGTGCCTGCGGCTCCGAGGCGGCGCAGCGCGGTGGGGTTGAGGCCGTCGACGGAGATCACGAGCACCCGCGTGGCGGGTTCGTCAGTGCCGTGCTCGGTCGCGGCCACCGGCTGAGCGGGGGGTGCGAGCACGCCGATCGCGAGGGCGCACGCGGCGAGCAGACGACCAGGGAGCACCCTCGCGACCATACCGACGGAACGTGACCTCGGTCGCCAGTTCGTGCGTCGGGCGGGTCGCAGCACCTAGTCTTGGTCCTCGTGCCAGCGACCACCGATGCCCCGATCGGCATCTTCGACTCGGGATTCGGCGGACTCACCGTCGCCCGCTCGGTGATCGACCAGCTGCCGCACGAGTCGCTGCTGTACGTCGGCGACACCGCCCGCCAGCCCTACGGCCCCAAGTCGATCGGCGAGGTCCGTGAGTACGCACTGGAGTGCCTCGACCACCTCGTGGCCCAGGGCGTGAAGGCGCTGGTCATCGCGTGCAACTCCGCCAGCGCGGCCATGCTGCGCGACGCCCGGCAGCGTTACGACGTCCCGGTCGTAGAGGTGATCCTGCCGGCGGTCCGGCGCGCCGCCGCCGCCTCGCACACCGGCCGGATCGGGGTCATCTGCACCAAGTCCACTGCCGAGTCGATGGCCTACGACGACGCCTTCGCGGCGGCCCCGCACCTCGCCGTGACGATCCAGACCTGCCCCCGGTTCGTCGACTTCGTCGAGGCCGGAGTGACCGGGGGAGACGAGCTGCTCGCGGCCGCCCATGAGTACCTCGACCCGCTGAGCCGCGCCGACGTCGACACCCTGATCCTCGGGTGCACGCACTACCCCTTGCTCACCGGTGTCATCTCCTACGTCATGGGCGACGAGGTCACCCTGGTGAGCAGCGCCGAGGAGTGCGCCAAGGACGTCTACAAGATGCTCGCCGAGACCGGCCTGATGCGGCCGGGCGGGGAGCCGACGTACACCTTCGTGACCACGGGCGCGCCGACGGAGTTCGAGACCATCGGCCGCCGGTTCCTCGGGCCGGAGATGGTCGCCGCCAGCCAGTTCGCCGGCGGCCTGACATGAGGATCACCGTCATCGGCTGCTCGGGCTCCTACCCGGGTCCCGACTCGCCGGCCTCCTGCTACCTGCTCGAGGCCGAGGACGGCACGCGCACCTGGCGGGTGCTGCTCGAGCTCGGCAACGGTGCGCTCGGCGCCCTGCACAACTACATCGACCCGTTGAGCGTCGACGGCGTCCTGGTCAGCCACCTGCACCCCGACCACTACATGGACCTCTGCGGCTACTACGTGCTGCGCCGCTACGGCCCGCAGGGACCGCAGCGGCCGATCCCGGTCTGGGGGCCGGCGGGGATCGCCGACCGGATGGCGCACGCCTACGACCTGCCGCTCGACCCGGGCATGCGCGAGGACTTCGACTTCGCGGAGTACGACGGCAAGTTCGACCTCGGCCCGTTCACGGTGGAGCCGATCGAGGTCGACCACCCGGTGCCGGCGTACGGCTTGCGGATCAGTGCCGGCGGCGCCACCTTCGGCTACAGCGGCGACACCGGCCCGTGCGAGGGGCTGGACCGCGTCGCCGCCGACGTACCGCTGCTGATCGCTGAGGCGTCGTTCCGGACCGCCGACGACAACCCGCCCCACCTGCACCTCACCGGCACCGACTGCGGAGACGTCGCGAGCCGGATGGGGGTCGGCCGGCTGGTGCTGACCCACATCCCGCCCTGGTTCGACCGCGAGATGGCGATGACCGAGGCCACCGGAGCGTTCTCCGGCGACGTCGAGCTCGCGCGCCCGGGAGCGGTCTACGAGCTCTGAGGGCCCGACCCGTTCAGTCCGGAGTCGTGCACGCAGATCGCGATCTGCACCCGGTTGGTGACGTCGAGCTTCTCGAACAGCCGCGACACGTGCGCCTTGACGGTGGGCACGGAGAGGTAGAGCTCGGCGGCGATCTCGGCGTTGCTCATCCCGCGGCCGACGGCGAGCGCCACCTCGAGCTCGCGCTCGGTGAGCGTCTTGAGCCGCTCGCGGGCCTCGGCAGCCCGGTCGGCCGCGGGGTCGACGCGTACCCGGTCGATGAGGGTGCGGGTCACCGACGGCGACAGCATCGGGTTGCCGTCGGCCACGCTGCGGATCGCCTCGAGGATCTGGCCCGGTGGTGTGTCCTTGAGCAGGAACCCGTCGGCCCCCGCCGCGAGCGCGGACATCACGTGCTCGTCGGCGTCGAACGTCGTCAGCACGATCACGTGCGGCGGGTCCGGGTCGGCGCACAGCGCGCGGGTGGCGTCGAGACCGCTCATGTGCGGCATCCGGATGTCCATCAGCACCACGTCTGCGCGCAGCTCGCGGGCCAACCGGACGCCCTCGCGACCGTCACCGGCCTCGCCGACGACGTCGACGTCCGGCTGCCCGCCGAGCATCAGGCTCAGTGCGGAGCGGACCAGGGGATCGTCGTCGACGATCAGGACCCGAGTCATGACGCCCACGGTATCCAGGCGTGCAGCAGGAAGGTCTGCCCTTCGCGTCGGTGCTCCAGACGGCCACCGGCGAGCTCGGCCCGCTCGGTGAGCCCCACCAGGCCGAGACCCGCGCCGGGAGCGGCGGACGGTCCGAAGCCGATCGGGTTGCGCAACCGGATGTCGACACCGCCCTCCGGCGAGCCGGTGACCTGGATCGTCAGCCGGCTCCCGGGGGCGTGCTTGCGCGCATTGGTCATGCCTTCCTGCACGATCCGGTAGAGCGTGCGCCCGACCGCGTCGGGCACCGGCGTGCCTCGTGTGTCCAGGTCGTCGTCGAGGCTCACGTTCAGGCCGGCCTCCTCCGCCTCCGACACCAGCGCCGGCAGGTCGGCGTACGTCGGCTGCGGTGTCTCGCCGACCCGGCCGCTCCCGTCGTCGCGGAGGACGCCGAGGACGCCGCGCAGGTCGGTGAGTGCCTCGTGGGCCTTCTCCTGGATCACCCCGGCGCTGTCGCGCATCTCGTCTGCGGTGAGGTCGTCGCGGAAGCTCAGCGCCCCGGCGTGCATGGAGATCTGCGAGATCCGGTGGGCCAGCACGTCGTGCATCTCCCGGGCGATCCGGGCCCGCTCAGTGGTTCGGGCCTGGCTCACCCGCATCTCCTGCTCGGCCTCGGCGGTCTCCGCGCGGTTGCGCAGCGTCCACAGCAGCTCGCGCCGCGAGCCGATGTACATCCCCCAGGCCATGACACCCGCGATGATCACGACGTTGGTGCTGAGCGTGAGCCACTCCGGGTCCTCCGACGTGGGCGGCTGCACCAGGTAGAAGACCTGCGACGCCAGCACGTTGAGCACGGCGATCGGGATCACCTGGATCCACCGCCGGCGCGTCGCCAGCGACACCGACGCCAGCGTCGCCGGACCAGCGGCGAGCGACGACACGAAGCTCATCGCGACCGTGAGCACTGCCACGGCCACCGGCCAGCGGCGCCTGAAGAACACCAGGGCGACGGCGGGCAGGCCGACGGCGATGTCGAGGACGAACCGCACCTCGGTCTGGTTCTCCGCGACCGAGATCCAGACCAGGAGGCTGATGCCCAGCATCAGCACCGTCCGCCAGGCGTGGCTCCACCACCTCAGCCGCGGCTGGTAGTCGTCGGGGAGAGGCCGGTCCACACCCGAACGCTAGGGCCCGGCTGCTGCCTCGGCACAGGACCCCGGGTGTCCGGCGCCCCCTACTTTGGTCGCGACGGCCCATCCGCGCGGACGATGTGTCGCTGCCTGCCGATGGGGCACAGTGGCGGACATGATCACAGTCGAGAGCCTCACCAAGGCATACGGCGGCTTCAAGGCCGTCGACGACGTCAGCTTCGTCGCGCAGCCGGGACGGGTCACCGGGTTCCTCGGTCCCAACGGCGCCGGCAAGACCACCACGATGCGCGTGATGGTCGGCTTGACCCCGGCCACCCACGGCAGGGTCACCATCGGCGGCCACCTCTACCGCGACATCCCCAACCCCGGCCGGCACGTCGGCGTCCTCCTCGACGCCTCGGCCCAGCACGCAGGCCGCACCGGTCGCGAGATCCTCACCATCGGCGCCAAGACCATGGGCCTTCCCGAGTCGCGGGTCGACGAGATGCTCGACCTGGTCGCGCTCAACGACACCGAGTCGAAGCGCCGACTGCGCAACTACTCCCTGGGCATGAAGCAGCGCCTCGGCATCGCGCACGCGCTGCTCGGCGACCCGTCCGTGCTGATCCTCGACGAGCCCGCCAACGGTCTCGACCCCGCCGGCATCCGCTGGATGCGCGGCCTGCTCAAGGGGTACGCCGACCGCGGCGGCACGGTGCTGCTCTCCAGCCACCTGCTCCACGAGGTGGAGCTGATCGCCGACGAGATGATCCTGATCGGCATGGGCAAGATCGTGGCCCAGGGCGACAAGCAGTCGCTCCTGGCCATGGACACCAACGTCAGCTCGCTGGTGATGAGCCTCGACAACGAGCGGCTCGCCAAGGCCCTCCAGGACAAGGGCTTCACCGTCGCCGCCGAGGGTGACGGCCTGCGGGTCAGCTGCGCCCCCGAGGACGTCGGCCGCGTGGCCCTGGAGGCCCAGGTCGTCCTCGCCGACCTGCGCTCCGGCGCGGCCGGGCTGGAGGACCTCTTCCTCGAGCTCACGTCCGACTCCCAGCGCGACGTACTCAACGAAGGAGCCTCCGCATGAGCACCACCGCCGCCCCCATCCCGATCGACGTCACGAGCACCGAGCAGGTGCCGATGTCCCGCCTCGCCCTGGTGGAGTTCCGCAAGGCCCTGGACACCCGCGCGGGCCGCTGGTTCGCCGTCTCCATCCTCGCCCTGTGCCTGGTGGTGCTGACGATCTACGCGTTCGCGGCACCCGACACCGACAAGGACTACGGAGACTTCCTCGCCATCGCCGGCGGGGTGCTGGGCTACTTCCTGCCGATCCTCGTGATCCTGCTGGTGACCAGCGAGCAGAGCCAGCGCAACGGGCTGGTCACGTTCACGCTCGAGCCGAGGCGCTCCAGGGTCGTGCTCGCCAAGTTCATCGCGGGCATCGCACTGGCGGCGGGCGTGATGCTGCTGGCCGCCGTCGTCGCCGTCATCGGCACGCTGCTCGGCGCGGCCTCCGGCGCCACCCCCGAGTGGTCGGTCGAGGGCACGCTGCTCTTCAACGGGTTCGTGCTGGCCAACCTGATCGGCATCTTCGTCGGGTTCGCGATCGCGATGCTGCTGATGAACACGCCGGGCGCGATCGTGGGCTACTTCGCCTACAGCCTGATCCTGCCGATCGCCGTCGGGATCCTGGCCGCGCTGAGCGAGGGCTTCGACAAGATCGCCCCGTGGATCGAGTTCAACACCGCCCAGACCCCGCTGTTCAGCGGCGACTACCAGCCGACAGGTGAGGAGTGGGCGCAGATCGCGGTGTCCGGCACGATCTGGCTGATCATCCCGCTGATCCTCGGCATCCAGCGGCTGCTGCGGATCGAGTTCAAGTAGCGGTCGCTCAGCCGAGGCCCGGCAGAGCACCCTGGCCGACCTCGACGGCGTCCAGGAACTCCATCATGGTCTCCACGTCCCAGCCGGCGGAGTCCGGGTACTGCACCGAGACGACACCCTCGGGCTCCCCGGCTCGGGTGCGGACCCGCACCGTGTCGGCGTCGCCGCCGGTCCGGCTGTAGAACTCACGGCCGTTGTACTCCGTGGGCTCGCCGTAGAGCGGGTTCTGGTCGTACATGATCACCAGCTTGCCGATGAAGCTGGCCGGATGCTGGTCGGGGAAGCCGACGGGGGCGATCGTGACCCCCTGCGGGTAGGAGCCCTGCACCTCCCAGCCGACCGGCAGCTTGCCGAACGTGTAAGGCCCCTCGGTCACGTCCGCGGAGAACAGCTGGGACTCCTCCGTCTCGATCACGCGAGGGCTGCCCTCGGTGGAGCGGTCGAGCACGGCGGGTCCGCCGAGGCCGGCGATGATGCCGAGCGCGCACAGCGAGCCGACGGTGACGAGACCCTGACGGCGGCGCCGGCTGCGCAGCGCGGCCCGCGCCCGGGTGAGGTCGTCGGCGACCGGCATCGGCGCCTCGCCGAGGTCGCTGGCCCGGTCGAGCAGGTCGGTGAGGTCGGTCATGAAGTGCTCCTGATCGTGAGGTCGTCGGTGAGGTCGGCGAGTGCGGTGCGCAGGTGGGCGAGGGCCCGGGAGTTCGTTGACTTGACCGTCCCGGTCGAGCAGCCGAGGGCCTGGGCGGTGGCCTCGACGTCGAGGTCGAGCCAGTGCCGAAGAACGACGACGGCCCGCTGCTGAGGGGCGAGCCCGGCCAGTGCGGCCATCACCGTGTCGCGCAATGTCGGGTCGGCAGGCTCCGCGACGAGGTTCGCAGGGTCAGCCGGCTGGGCCTGCGTCCTCTCCCTGCCCCGGTAGGCCCGCCGGGTCTCGTCGATGAAGGCATTGGTCAGCATCCGATGGGCGTAGCGCACGGGGTCGTCGGCCCGCTGCACCTTCGGCCACGCGACGTACACCTTGGTCAACGTCGTCTGCACGAGGTCCTCGGCCAGCGCCTCGTCGCCGACGGCCAGTAGCCGGGCGGCGCGGAGCAGCCGCGCCCGTCGAGCGGTGACGAAGGCCGTGAACTCCGCGTCGCGATCGCTGGTCCGCACCCGGTCTCCCTTCGTTGGTTCATGGTCTCTCACCTCCTTGACGGGTGCGGTGGCTCGCGAGGTTGCTCCTTGCGGCGGTGGTTTCGAGGCTCGTCGCTGGCGCTCCTCGCACCTCAGCCACCGTCTGAAGGTGTCCGCACGCCCCGATAGGTTGGCCGGCATGACTGCCCGAGACGACGGCCGAGCCGACGACGAGCTGCGACCGATCACGATCACCCGCAACTGGCTGGACCATCCGGCCGGATCGGTGCTGATCGAGTTCGGCCGCACCCGGGTGCTCTGCGCGGCGTCCGCGTCCGAGGGCGTCCCGCGCTGGCGCAAGGGCTCCGGCCTGGGCTGGGTCACCGCCGAGTACGCCATGCTCCCCGCCGCGACCAACACCCGATCGGACAGGGAGTCCGTCAAGGGCCGGATCGGTGGGCGCACCCACGAGATCAGCCGGCTGATCGGCCGGTCGCTGCGCGCCGTGATCGACTACGAGGCGCTCGGCGAGAACACCGTGCAGATCGACTGCGACGTCCTTCAGGCCGACGGCGGCACCCGCACCGCGGCCATCACCGGCGCCTACGTCGCATTGGCCGACGCCTGCGCGCACCTCGGCGTCTCCGGGGCGCTGACCGGCTCGGTCGCCGCGGTCAGCGTCGGCATCATCGACGGGGTGCCCCGCCTGGACCTGCCCTACGTCGAGGACGTGCGGGCCGAGACCGACATGAACGTCGTGATGACCGGCGACGGCAAGTTCGTCGAGGTGCAGGGCACCGCCGAGGGTGCCGCCTTCGACCGGACCGAGCTCGACGCCCTGCTGTCGCTCGCCGAGAAGGGCTGCGCCGACCTCACCCGCCTGCAGCTGGAGGCACGCGCCGGTGGTTGAGATCCACCTGGCCTCCCGCAACGCCAAGAAGCTCGCGGAGATGGAGCGGATCCTCGCGGTCCACCTGCCCGGGGTCCGGGTGCTCGGTCTCGACGACGTGACGGCCTACGACGAACCCGTCGAGGACGAGCCGACGTTCACCGGCAACGCCCTGATCAAGGCGCGGGCCGGGGTCGCAGCGACCGGGCTGCCCACGCTCGCCGACGACAGCGGACTCTGCGTCGACGCGCTCAACGGGATGCCCGGGGTGCTCTCCGCACGCTGGTCCGGTCCGCCCAAGAGCGACGACCGCAACAACCAGCTGCTGCTCGCCCAGCTGGCCGACGTACCCGACGAGCGTCGCGGCGCCCACTTCACCTGTGCCGTGGCGTGCGTCCACCCCGACGGGCGCGAGCTGGTCGGCGAGGGGCGGATGCAGGGCCGGGTGATCCGCGAGCTGAGGGGGAGCGGCGGCTTCGGCTACGACGTGGTGTTCGAGGCCGACGACCACCCCGGCGTCACCACGGCCGAGCTCTCCGTCGCGGACAAGGACGCGATCTCCCATCGCGGCCGGGCGCTGCGCGACATCGCGCCTCAGGTGGCGGTGCTGCTCACCGGGGCCTGACGGATCCAGCGGGTGATCACGGTGCCCCAGGCGAGCGCCAGCACGAACATCAGCAAGGAGTAGACCGCCGCCGGGACGGCGATCTCGGCGTTGTCGAGCACGTTCTCGGCGACGAAGATCGCCAGCGTCGCGTTGTGGACGCCGATCTCCATCGAGGAGGCGATCGCCTGGTCCTCGGCCACGCCGAAGGCCCGCGGCACGTAGTAGCCGACCAGCAGGCTGATCGCGCAGAACAGCCCGGCGACCACGCCCACGTCGGCGAACGAGTCACCCACGGTGTCGCGCTCGGAGGCCAGGATCCCGATCACCAGCACCGTCAGGATCACGATCGAGGCGATCCGGACGGGACGGTCCATCGAACCCGCGAACGCCGGCCGGCTCGCCCGCACGATCATCCCGAGCCCGACCGGCACCAGGATCAGGATGAACACCTTGACGACCTCCGAGAGCGGCATCGAGACCGAGTCGCCCTCGTCGAAGTGGTCGATCGCGAAGTTGACGATCAGCGGCAGCGTGGCGATCGAGATGACCGAGTTGACCGCGGTCAGGGTGATGTTGAGCGCGACGTCGCCGTGGAACAGGTGGCTGTAGAGGTTGGCGGTGGTGCCGCCGGGCGACGCCGCGAGCAGCAGCATCCCGATGGCGAGCAGCGGGTCGAGGTCGAACAGCTTGACCAGCCCGAAGCAGACGGCCGGGAGCAGCACGAGCTGGCAGCTCAGCGCGACGACCACCGCGCGGGGGTGCTTGCCGACCCGCTTGAAGTCCGCGACGGTCAACCCGAGCCCGAGCCCGAACATGATGATGGCCAGGGCGATCGGCAGGCCGACCGAGGTCAGCGCGGAGTCCATTGCCGGACTCTAGTCAGATCCGGCTACTCCCACGACCAGGAGTCGTAGATCTTCTCGTAGGCGTCGGCAGGGCCGTCGTCGTCGGACTTGTTGGAGGCGGTGATCACCACGGCGTCGTCGCCGTTCTTCACGATGTACGCCGTCTGCTCGACCTCGACCCCGGAGTCGTTGGTCCTGGTGAGGAGCACCCCTTTGGCCTGCTCGCCGTCGATGGTGCGGTCGTCGAGGTCCTCGATCTCGCCGCCGAGGTTGCTGAGGTTGTCGGAGAGGATGCCCACCGCGTCCTCGAGGTCGTTGTAGGTCCACGACGAGACCTCGATGATCACGTTGGCCCGGCCCGCCTCGACGGAGTCGCCCCATGCGCTGGCGGTGTCGAGCGTCGGCTGCCCCGGGTTGTCCTCCAGGACCTGGTCGGTGATGTCGTTCCAGCCCTCGGGCAGCTCGTACTGGTAGCCCTCGCCCTCGAGGCACGGGTCGCAGGTCTGGGTGGTGTCACCGTTGTCGTCGGACTTCTCCTCCGGGTCGTCGCCACTGGTGACCAGCGCCAGCACGACGGCGAGGGCCACCACGACGACGCCGGCGGCCACCAGGCCGACGATCAGGCCGGTGCGGCTCTTCTTCGGCGGCGTCGGGGCCGAGGCGTAGTGGGGGGTCGGCCAGGCCGGACTCTGCACCGGCGGAGCCTGGTAGGGCGGGCTCTGCACGGGGGGCTGGTACGGCGGGCTCTGCACGGGTGGGCGCTGCGCTGCCGGTGAGGTGGCGCCGTAGGGCAGCCGGGTCACGTCACCCTCGAGCTGGGCTCGCACGATCACGGCGTCGAGCCGGCCCAGGGCGTAGCCCATCGCCGCGACCGCCCACCGTGCCCGCTGCTCGTCGGAGCTGCGGTCGCGGGCCAGCTCGCCACCGGCCTCGCGCACCGCGGCGTCTGGGTCGGCGCCGTTGTCCAGCATGGCCAGCAGCCGCTCGACGCCGCCCAGGCGGACGGCGTCGACGAGCAGGTTCAGCTCGCCCTGGGTCGCGTCCTGCTCGGTCAGGTAGTCGTCGAGCGCCCCCCGGAACTGTTCGGCGGTGTCGACGATCCCGGTGCCGTGCTGCGACACCAGGTTGCGCAGTTGCTCGTGCAGATCTCTCATGGCTCCCTAGAGGGTCAGCTGGTCCAGGCCCAGCTGTCCTTGATCACGTCGAACCCGGCCTCCGCCTCGTCGTCGGCGGGCTGACTGGAGAATCCGATCGAGTAGACGATCTCCTGGTGGATGGTCAGGTAAACCGTCTGGAAGATCTCCGTGCCGGACGAGTTGGTGCCCTGCAGCTGTACGGCGTAGGCGTCCTCGCCGTCGATGGTCACGTTGGGGAGCCGCTCAAGCTCCGAGCCGCCGGCCGTGAGGTTGGACTCCCAGCTGTCGCGCTGCTCCTCCAGCGTCCCCTCCGCCGAGCCGGCCTCGACCAGGACGTTGGCCCGGGAGCCGTCGAGCTGCTCGCCCCAGACGGCCACGCTGTCGACGACCGTCCCGGCCGATGCCGCATCGGCGGTGGCGTCGAGCCACTGCTCGCCGGGGAGCGAGTACGTGTAGTTGGTGCCGGAGATCGTGCCGGCGTCGGGCTCGTCGGTCGGCTCGTCCGTGGGCTCGTCGGTGGGCTCGTCGGTCGGCTCCTCGCTCGGGTCGTCCTTCGCCTCGCTCGACGACTCTTTCTTGTCGTCGTCGCCGAGGAGCACGATGCCGCCGATCACCAGGCCCGCGATCACGACCAGCGCGGCCGCGATGGCGCCGATGATCAGGCCGGTCCGCTTCTTCGGCGGCGGCGGGGGACCGGGGTAGCCCGGCCCGCTGCCGAAGCCCTGGCCGGCGTACGGCTGCTGACCGTAGGGCTGCTGGGGCGCGGTCCCGTAAGGATCCTGGTTGCTCATGTGTCCGATGCTCCTGTAAGCGTGAGGGTGGTGCCGGAGGGGGGACTCGAACCCCCACGCCTGAGGCACGGCATCCTAAGTGCCGCGTGTCTACCAGTTCCACCACTCCGGCGGGTGACGAGCAGCTCAAGTCTAGGGATCAAGTCCGAGCTCGCGACGAAGCTTCGCCACGTGCCCGGTTGCTTTGACGTTGTACTGCGCGATCCGGATCCGTCCCTCTTCGTCGACGACGAACGTCGAGCGGATCACGCCCTCGACGACCTTGCCGTAGAGCTTCTTCTCGCCGAAGGCGCCGTAGGCCAGCAGCGTCTTCTTCTCCTGGTCCGAGAGAAGGGTGATCGTGAGCGCGTCGCGCTCGCGGAACTTGGCCAGCTTCTCCGGCTTGTCGGGGGAGATGCCGAGCACCCGGTAGCCCGCCGCCTGGAGCGCGTCGAGCGAGTCGGAGAAGTCGCAGGCCTGCTTGGTGCAGCCCGGGGTCATCGCCGACGGGTAGAAGTAGACGATCACCTGCTCACCGCGCAGGTCGCCCAGCGTGACCTCGCCGCCGGCGTCGTCCGGCAGGGTGAAGTCGGGGGCGGCGTCACCGGGGGACAGCCGGGGAGTGGGGCTCACTGATGGGCTCCTTCGCATCGGGCCGTTACTGCACATCATTTGCAATAACGTAGGGTCTCTCGCATGCACGTGCCCGATGGATTCCTGAACGCGCCCACGTCGATCGCCACCGGAGCGGTGGCGGCGGCCGGCGTGGCGGTCGCGCTGCGCAAGGCCCGGACCGAGCTCGACGACCGTACCGCCCCGATGGCG
>DASTDJ010000048.1:0-3058 GCA_035710425.1 Nocardioides sp. | reverse complement strand
CGGGAGCACAACCTGCAGGACCTCGACGTGGCTTTCCCGCTCGGGCTCTTCGTCTCGGTCACGGGCGTGTCCGGCTCCGGCAAGTCGACCCTCGTCAACGACATCCTCTACACCGCCCTGGCCAAGCAGATCTACGGCTCCCGAGCGGTACCCGGGCGGCACCGCAAGCTCAGCGGCACCGACCACGTCGACAAGGTGATCCACGTCGACCAGTCGCCCATCGGCCGCACCCCGCGGTCCAACCCGGCGACCTACACCGGCGTCTTCGACCACATCCGCAAGCTCTTCGCGTCCACGCCCGAGGCCAAGATGCGCGGCTACCTCCAGGGCCGGTTCTCGTTCAACGTCAAGGGAGGGCGCTGCGAGGCCTGCTCCGGCGACGGCACGATCAAGATCGAGATGAACTTCCTGCCGGACATCTATGTCCCGTGCGAGGTCTGCCACGGGGCGCGCTACAACCGGGAGACGCTGGAGGTCCACTACAAGGGCAAGACCATCGCCGAGGTCCTCGACATGCCGATCGAGGAGGCGCTCGACTTCTTCTCGGCGGTGCCGGCCATCGCCCGGCACATGAAGACGCTGGTCGAGGTGGGCCTCGGCTACGTGCGGCTCGGCCAGCCGGCCACCACGCTCTCGGGCGGTGAGGCACAGCGGGTCAAGCTCTCCACCGAGCTGCAGAAGCGATCCACCGGGCGCACCGTCTATGTGCTCGACGAGCCCACCACCGGCCTGCACTTCGAGGACATCCGCAAGCTCCTCCTGGTGCTCGGCCGCCTGGTCGACCAGGGCAACACCGTCCTGGTGATCGAGCACAACCTCGACGTGATCAAGACCGCCGACTGGCTGATCGACATGGGCCCGGAGGGCGGATCCCGCGGTGGCCTGGTGATCGCCGAGGGGACCCCGGAGGAGGTCGCCGCCGACCCGGCGAGCTACACGGGCCAGTACCTCGCGCCGTTGCTCGAGGGGCGCGCTGCTCGAGCGCCGAAGAAGGCGCCTGCCAAGAAACGTCCGGTGAAGAAGGCGGCGGCCAAGAAGACCGCCCCCACCAAGGCAGCCAAGAAGGCGACGGCGCCGGCGAAGCGGAGAAACGCGCGCTCGGCTTGAACCGGACGGGGTCGGCTCCCGTTCTCATCTGTGTCTCAGAGTTGACGCTTAGTGTCGCGTTCAACTACCCGCGATGGCGTGTGGAGGACAGATGGACCGGACGGGGATAAGTCGTCGTGGCGCGCTGACCGGCGCCTCTCTCGGGTTGACGCTTCCCGTGCTCGCGGCCTGCGGCGACGACGAGCCGGACGCGGCGAGCGACAGCAGCTCGCCCAGCGGACGCTCCAGCGAGCCGGAGAGCCCGCAGTCGCCCACCTCCGAGGCGCCCAGCGAGTCGCCGACCACGAAGGAGAAGAAGCCGAAGGCCGACCGGGGCATCGCCGCCACGGCCGACGTACCGGTCGGCGGCGGCCTCGTCCTGGCCGAGCAGAAGCTGGTGATCACCCAGCCGACCAAGGGTGACTTCAAGGGATTCACCGCCGTCTGCACCCACCAGGGCTGCCTCGTCGACGACGTCACCGACACGATCAACTGCCCGTGCCACGGGAGCGCGTACTCGATCGAGGACGGCTCCGTGGTGGGCGGACCCGCTCCATCACCCCTCGCCGAGGAGAAGCTCGTCGTCGAGGGCGGCTCGATCGACCTCGCCTGACAACCATCCCCACCCAGGAGTGTGCATGTCCGACCCGACCTACCGACCCTCACGCCGGATCGTGTTCCAGGGCCTGGGCGCCCTGGGGACCGCCGTCGCCCTCGCGGGCTGCGGCTCCGACGACGGCGGTGACGACGAGGCGGCGACGCCGGACGCCGGCAGCGAGCTGACGACCACGGCCGACGTGCCGGTCGGCGGTGGCGTGATCCTGGCGGAGGAGAAGATCGTCATCACCCAGCCGACCGAGGGGGAGTTCAAGGCCTTCACCGCGGTGTGCACCCACCAGTCGTGCGTGGTGGCCGAGGTGCAGGAGACGATCAACTGCACCTGTCACAACAGCAGCTACTCCATCGAGGACGGCTCCGTGCAGGGCGGCCCCGCGCCGTCGCCGCTGGAGGAGATCCCGATCAGCGTCGACGGCGACAAGATCGTCGCCGCCTAGTCGGTGGAGGCGTCCTCCAGGGGGCGCAGCTCGTCGGCGTAGGACACCGACCTCCGGCGCAGCACGCCGGCATCGCTGACGGCGTACTGGCCCATCCGCCACAGTGGTGGACTGTAGGCGTGCACCGACACCGAGCCGTCGCGCTCCCCGGTGAGCCGGTGGATGTGGTCCGGTCCGAACGAGAAGACGTTGCCCTCGGGTACGACCGTCCGCACATGGTCGGCACCAACTCCCAGGTTGTGCTCGAGCAGCGCGCCGGAGACCACCGCGACGGCGCCCGAGGAGATGTCGTGGTCGTGCCACCCGGTGTCGTTCTCCCGCGTCCAGCAGATCAGCCAGATGTCGACGTGCGCGTCCCGGTGGAGGGAGGCGTAGACCCGCTCGTCGTCGTCGAAGGCGAGGTGGTCCTCCCAGAGGTCGGGGCGGGTGGCGAGGCCGGCCGCGAGCTCGCAGAGCTCGGCCTGGGTCAGGTCGCGGTCGGGAAGGTGGTCGAGGTCGAGGCCGGCGCCGAGCGCGGTGATCCGTTCCGGTCGAGATGCGGGTACCGCCGGCCCGGCGTCGACGCCGAGCGACAGCTCCGCGGTCATGCGGCGGCGTCCCGTCGGCCGTGAGTGACCTGGAGGCCGAGCAGGCGCTCCGGGTTCTGGAGCCGGATCCGCTCCGACGCCGCCTCACCGAGCTGCGGGTCGCGCCAGGAGGCGTAGGGCCGGTCGCTGCCCAGGACGACGGCGTCGATGCCCAGCACCCGGACCAGGGCGTCGATCGCTCGCGGCCCGTACGACGAGGTGTCGACGAACAGAGCGGGGTCGACCACACCGCTGCCGCCGCCCCGCGCGGAGTGCCGCTCCTGATGGAGGGGGGCGAGACCGGCTCCCGCCGCGAAGACCACGCGCAGGGTGGGGAAGTGCGCTCGCCCG
>DASTDJ010000047.1:0-17459 GCA_035710425.1 Nocardioides sp. | reverse complement strand
GCCATGCTGCACGCCGAGGAGGTGTGCCTGGCGTCCGACCGCCTGTCGGTGCTGGTCATGGGCACGAACGACCTGGCGAAGGAGCTGAACGCCGAGCACGTGCCCGGCCGCCAGCCGCTGCTCACCGGGCTGAGCCTGGCGCTCCTGGCGGCCCGGGCTGCCGGCAAGGCGATCATCGACGGCGTCTACAACGACGTGAAGGACAGCGACGGGTTCCTCGAGGAGTGCCGTCAGGGCCGGGAGATGGGCTTCGACGGCAAGACGCTGATCCACCCCGGTCAGGTCGACGGCGCCAACGAGGCGTTCGCGCCGAGCGACCAGGCGATCGAGGACGCCCGCGGCATCCTGCAGGCCTGGGAGGAGGGCCGGGGCTCGGGTGTCGTGACCTACAACGGCCGGATGGTCGAGAACCTGCACGTGGAGTCGGCGCAGCGCACGCTCAGCATCCACGACGCGATCCAGGCGCTGCACGGCTGAGCATGACCCTGGGATGTTCGGGTACCGGACTACATCACCCGCATATAGGGAGGGAGTTTCGGAATGGTCATCCTCGGAGTCGTCCTGGCGATCATCGGCCTGGTGGCGGACATACCGGTCCTGCTCACCATCGGCATCATCCTGGCCATCGTCGGCCTGATCCTGAACCTGGTGCCGATCGGCGGCACCCGGCGCACGTACTACTAGCGCGGAACCACGCTCAGGGTCACACCGTCCCAAGGGGTATGACCCGGAACCTCACGATCGTCCTGCTCGCCGTACTGGCCATCTCGTTGACCGGATGCGGTGAGCAGGACGACGTGCGTTCGGGAGGCTCCGGCGCGTCCGACCCCACCATCGAGTTCACCCAGTCCGGCGGGTGCGGCGATGCGTACTTCTGGGCCACGACCGAGGACGACCAGCGCGCGGTCGTCGTCTCCGTCGACCTCCGCGACCGCTCCACGTCCGGACCCACCGTCGTCGACGTCTCCCTCCCGGACTCCGCCGTCGACATCGAGCTGTGGCAGGGCACCGGCCTCGGCTCGCTGATGTGCAACGACGTCGTGGAGGGCGAGGTGACCTCCGAGACCCCGATCGTCGAGGGGGCAGGCACGATCACCGTCGAGCCGCGAGCCGAGGGCCACGTCGACTTCGTCGACGGCAAGCTCGAGCTCACCGGCCTGGTCGCCGAGGACGGCACCGAGCTCCCCGACCTGGCGATCAAGACCTCCAGCATCGGTTTCTACGCCGGCTGACGGCCGCAATACGGCCGCGGGTATCCCCACAATGCGGGATGTGCACCCTCGCTCGTGTTTGTAGCGTCGTCGGCACAGGTGGAGGGAGGTCTCGGGATGCCGGACCTGTTCTGACTCGGGATCCCACATCGGGCGATGCGCGAGCTGCGCTGAGCCCGACCCGGCGACCGGGTGTCAGTCCCCCGTCCTAGACACCCGGACGCCGCGGTCCTCGGCCACGTCGGGGCTGGGGGTCTCGGTCGCGTGGCGCGCCAGCTTCTGCTCGATCAGCCGCACGTAGGTCTCCACACCCGGCCCGCTCTGGCCGTACGGCTCGCCGGTCTGGTGGGTTCCGTCCTCCAGCAGGAGTGACCGACCGGTCCGCGGATCCAACGTCGGGTCGCGCAGCACCGTGCGGCGCCAGTCGATGATCCACGTGTTCGGGCGGGTCTTCGCCAGCGAGCGTGAGATCCGGTTGTAGTCGCGCAGCACCGCGTCCTTCCAGGCCTGGAACCGGCCGGCGCGGACCACCATCACCAGGTAGACGTTCGTCTCGGCAGGCAGCTTGTTGATCGCGTGGACCAGTCGCTGCCTGGTCCAGGCCGGGTGGAAGGACCGGTTCGTGCCCAGGGCCATGATGAAGTCGGCCGGGGCGGGGTGGCTGCGCAGGTAGACCTCGATGCGGTGCCCGAGCGCGCGGACGGGTCGGCCGCCCTGTCCGTCCACGTGCCAGCCGGGCCGGTGCTCGGCCAGCCACGGCGTCACGCGCTTCGTCGTGGAGTCCCCGATCATCAGTACGCCGGTGGGGATGCCGGGTCCGGAAGGTTCGGACGTGCGTGCGGAGGCTGCCGGTTCCGCGGGTCCGACTCCGAGCAGGGCGAGCGCCCCCATGGCGGCCAGAAGGGCCATGAGCGTCTTGGTCATGTCTTCCCGGGATGGTCTCGGTCCTCCGGCTCGTGCCTCCGGATCGCCGAGAAGGTAAAGGCTCTCGGGTACGTCGTAGGCATCGACGCGGCTGCTCGGTCCGAAGACCACCCGATGAGGTCATCCACCGGTCTCGAGCCGTAGCCCGGTGGGACTAGTCCACGACGCCGAACGGCGGATCCGCGCGCCTCCGCGGGCTCAGCGCGGCACGACCACCGCGGGCACGGGTGAGTGCCGCACGATCCGGGTGGCCATGGTGCCGATGAAGACCCGCGACAGCACGCCGCGGGTGGAGGAACCGACGACGAGCACGTCGGACTCGTCCCAGTCCAGGCGGCCGAGGGCCTCGGGCCAGTCGCGGCCGGTGGCGACCACGGTCTCCACCCCTTCCCCGCTGTCCGGCAGCGCTGCCACGGAAGCCTCCTGGGCCTTCGCCGTCTCCTCGACGTACGCCTCGAGGACCTGGCGCTCGCCCAGCACCTCGGGTGGGTACATCGTGGCGCCCAGCACGCCGAACGTCGCCACGCGCAGTTTCGCCCCCGTCTCCCTGCAGAGCTCTGCGGTCCGGGCCAGCGCCGACTGCGACTCCTCGTCGGTGCGGAACGCGCACGTGGCACGGGCGATCCGGCCCTCGGCCGGGCTGCGGTAGCCGACGGTCGCGATCGCCACCGGGATGGCCGAGGAGTGCAGCAGCCGGTCGGTCGTCGAGCCGGCGACGACACGCCTCTTCTCCCCGGGCTCGGCGGAACCGACGAGGATCATCCCGGCGCCCGAGGCCTCCGCCTCGTCCTCGAGGGTCGCTGCCGCCGACCGGCCCGGCACGGCCACCACCTCGGCCGGGAGATCGCTCCCGCACGCCGCCAGGAGCGACTGGGCCTCGGCCACCGCGCGTTGGCCCAGCTCGCTCGACCACGCGGCGTACTCGCGGTCGGTCGCGCCGGCCACCGGAGTCGGCCACCGCGCCGGCACGACGACGACCACCCGCAGATCGGTACCGACCGACCTGGCGAACGCGGCTGCGAGCTCGATCGGCGACGGGTCGGACCGGGTCGGTGAGTGGCCCACGACGATCGTCATCGGGGCTCTTCCTCACCGAGGCCGGACCCCGCGGTCAGGTCCTCGGGGTGGTTGAGCAGGGCGTGGCGCCGTCCCCACAGGAGGTAGAACAGCAGCACGACGGCCAGCCAGACCCCGAAGATCAGCCAGGTCGACGCCGGCAGCCCGGACAGGATGTAGATGCACACCGCGACCGTCAGGATCGGCGTCACCGGGTAACCGGGAACCCGGAACGGACGGTGCAGCTCGGGGTGGGTGATGCGCAGCACGATCACTCCGACAGCGACGACCGAGAAGGCACAGAGCGTCCCGATCGACACGGTGTCCCACAGGTAGTCGGCTGGCACGAACCCCGCGATCAACGCCACGACGATCGCGACGACCACGGTGTTGAACTGCGGCGTGAGGGTCCGCGGGTTCACCGACGAGAATCGCGAGGGCAGCATGCCGTCGCGGCCCATGGCGAACAGGATGCGTGTCTGGCCGTACAGCGTGACCAGGGTGACCGAGAAGATCGAGATGACCGCACCGGCCGCAAGGATCGTGCCCGGGACGGAGGAGCCGGTGACGTTCTCCAGGATCACCGACAGTCCGGCGCTCTGCTGGTCCGGGTCCTCGAACTCCTCGACCGGCTGCGCACCGACACCCGCGATCGCGACCAGGACGTAGACCGTGACCACCACCACCAGCGCGCCCATGATCGCGCGGGGCAGGGCCCGTTGCGGGTCGCGCACCTCCTCGCCCGCTGTCGACACGGCATCGAGCCCGATGAACGAGAAGAAGATCGTCGCGGCGGCCGCGCTGACGCCCGAGGCACCGGCGCCCCAGAAGTTGGAGAAGTTATCGGCGTCGTACGCCGTCAGCCCGATGACCACGAAGAGCAGCAGGACGCTGAGCTTGATGATCACCATGACCGTGTTCACCCGGGCCGACTCGCTGGCGCCCCTGATCAGCAGGATCATGCACAGCAGCACCAGCACGACGGCCGGCAGGTTGATCAGGCCCGTGACGTTGTCCTCGTAGGGGACCGGCGAGTAGGACAGCGAGTCCGGCAGCGAGACACCGAACAGACTGTCGGTGAGCTCGTTGAAGTAGCCGCTCCAGCCCACGGCGACGGCCGAGCCCGCCACGCCGTACTCGAGCAGCACGCACGCCGCGATCACCATCGCCATGAGCTCACCCATGGCGTGGTAGGCGTAGGAGTACGTCGACCCGCTCACCGGGATCGCGCTGGCGAGCTCCGCGTAGCAGATGGCCGAGAGCCCTGCGCCGAGGCCCGCGACCAGGAACGCGACGACCACGGCCGGACCCGCGTCGGGCACCGCCTCCTGGAGCACGAAGAAGATGCCGGTGCCGACGGTGGCGCCGACGCCGAACATCATCAGCTGGAAGGTGCCGAAGCTCCTGCTGAGCTCCGGACCTGCGTGCGGGCCCGTCTGCACGGTCAGGGGCTTGCGCCGGGCCAGCTGGCGTCCCATCGGCGTGGGGTTCGCGGTGTCCGTCATGGTCCCTCCAGTGCTCCGAGCACCCGGAACGAACTGTGCCGATCCCGGACGGAGGCTGGGATCACCCGTGTCGGGTGGTCAGGCCTCCCGGGTGGGGATGCGGACTCCGCGCTCCTCGGCCACCTCGGCCGCTCGCTCGTAGCCCGCGTCGACGTGCCGGATCACGCCCATGCCCGGGTCGTTGGTCAGCACCCGCTCGATCTTCTCGGCGGCCAGCGGGGTGCCGTCGGCGACGCACACCTGGCCGGCGTGGATCGAGCGGCCGATGCCGACGCCGCCGCCGTGGTGGATCGAGACCCACGAGGCGCCGGAGGCGGTGTTGACCAGTGCGTTGAGCAGCGGCCAGTCCGCGATGGCGTCGGAGCCGTCGATCATCCCCTCGGTCTCCCGGTACGGCGAGGCCACCGACCCGCAGTCGAGGTGGTCACGGCCGATCACGATGGGTGCCTTCAGCTCGCCCGAGGCGACCATCTCGTTGAACCTCAGCCCGGCGAGGTGCCGCTCGCCGTACCCGAGCCAGCAGATCCGGGCGGGCAGGCCCTGGAACGCGACCCGCTCGCCGGCCATCGTGATCCACTTGCGCAGCCGCTCGTTCTCCGGGAAGAGCTCGAGGATCGCGCGGTCGGTGGCCGCGATGTCGGCGGGGTCTCCGGAGAGCGCGGCCCAGCGGAACGGGCCCTTGCCCTCGCAGAACAGCGGCCGGATGTACGCCGGCACGAAGCCGGGGAACTGGAACGCCCGGTCGTAGCCGCCCTTGCGGGCCTCGTCGCGGATCGAGTTGCCGTAGTCGAACACCTCGGCGCCGCGGTCCTGGAACTCCACCATCGCCCGCACGTGCGCGGCCATCGAGGCCTGTGCGGCCTTCGTGAATCCCACCGGGTCGGCCTCGCGCTGGCTCTGCCACTCCTCGAACGGCACCCCGACCGGGAGGTAGAAGAGCGGGTCGTGCGCGGAGGTCTGGTCGGTGACGATGTCGATCGGCGCCTCCTGGGCGAGCAGCGCGGGGACCATCTCCGCGGCGTTGCCGAGCACTCCGATCGAGAGCGGCCGCCGCGCGTCGCGCGCCTCGACCGCCAGCTGTACGGCGTGCTCGAGGGACTCGGCCTGCACGTCGAGGTAGCGGTGCTCGATCCGCCGGGTGATGCGGGACGGGTCGCACTCGATGCAGATGACCACGCCGTCGTTCATGGTGACGGCCAGCGGCTGGGCCCCTCCCATGCCGCCCAGCCCGGCGGTCAGCGTGATCGTGCCGGCCAGGGTGCCGTCGTATGACTTGTCGGCCACCGCCGCGAACGTCTCGAACGTGCCCTGCAGGATCCCCTGCGTGCCGATGTAGATCCACGAGCCGGCGGTCATCTGGCCGTACATGGTCAGCCCGAGGTCCTCGAGCCGCCGGAACTCCTCCCAGTTGGCCCAGTCGCCGACCAGGTTGGAGTTCGCGATCAGCACCCGCGGCGCCCACTCGTGCGTGCGCATGACGCCGACCGGCTTGCCGCTCTGCACCAGCATCGTCTCGTCGTCGCGCAGGTCACGCAGGGTGCGCACCAGGGCGTCGTAGGACTCCCAGTTGCGCGCGGCCTTGCCGGTGCCGCCGTAGACGACGAGGTCCTCGGGACGCTCGGCGTTCTCCGGGTCGAGGTTGTTCATCAGCATCCGCAGCGGCGCCTCGGTCTGCCACGAGCGGGCGGACAGCTCGGTGCCACGGGGGCTTCGGATCTCGCGGTTCATCGCAGCTCTCCGATCACTTCTTCGACGGCGCCCACGACGGCGCCGGACTGGACGAGCGAGACGGCGGTCTCGATCTCGGGGGACAGGTGCCGGTCAGGACCGGGCCCCTCGACACCGGACGCCCGCAGCAGTCGTACGACGGCCGCGGTGGCGGGCGAGGGCTCGAGCGGGGCGCGGAGGTCGAGGGCCCGGGCCGCTGTGAGGATCTCGATCGCGACGACCCTGGTGAGGCCGTCGACCGAGCGCCGCAGCTTGCGCGCGGCGGACCAGCCCATGGAGACGTGGTCCTCCTGCATCGCGCTGGACGGGATCGAGTCGACCGAGGCCGGCGCGGCCAGGCGCTTGAGCTCGCTGACGACCGCGGCCTGCGTGTACTGCGCGATCATCAGGCCGCTGTCCACGCCGGGGTCGTCGGCGAGGAAGGGCGGCAGCCCGTGGCTGCGGGCCTTGTCGAGGAAGCGATCGGTGCGCCGCTCGCTGATCGAGGCGACATCGGCGGCCACGATGGCGAGGAAGTCGAGTGCGTAGGCGACCGGCGCGCCGTGGAAGTTGCCGTTGGACTCGACCCGACCCTCGTCGGGGAGCACCACCGGGTTGTCGATCGCCGAGGCGAGCTCGCGCTCGGCCACGGTAGCGGCGTGCTCGACGGTGTCGCGGGCCGCTCCCTGCACCTGGGGCGAGCAGCGAAGCGAGTAGGCGTCCTGCACCCGGTTGCAGTCCGGCCCGCGGTGCGAGGCGACCACACCGGAGTCGGCGAGCAGCGCGACGAGGTTGGCCGCCGACGCCGCCTGCCCAGGATGCGGCCGGATCGCCTGCAGCTCCGCTGCGAAGACCCGGTCGGTGCCGAGCTGTGCCTCGACCGACATCGCGGCGGCCACGTCCGCGGTCCGCAGCAGGAGGCGCAGGTCCTCGATCGCCATGACGAGCATCGCGAGCATCCCGTCGGTGCCGTTGATCAGCGCGAGCCCCTCCTTGGCGGCGAGCTCGACGGGCGCCAGCCCGGCAGCGGACAGCGCGTCGGCGGCCGGCATCAGCGCGCCCGACGCGTCGCGTACCTCGCCCTCGCCGAGCAGCGCCAGCGCGCAGTGGGCGAGTGGCGCCAGGTCACCGGAGCAGCCCAGCGAGCCGAACTCCCGCACCACCGGGGTGATGCCGTGGCTGAGCAGGCCGGCGAGCAGGCGGGCGGTCTCGGGCCGGATGCCGGTGTGCCCGGTGGCCAGCGTCGACAGCCGCAGCAGCATCAGGCCGCGGACCACCTCACGCTCGACCTCGGGCCCCGAGCCGGCTGCGTGCGAGCGCACCAGCGACCGCTGCAGCTGGGTGCGCATCTCGGCGGGGATGTGCCGGGTCGCGAGCGCACCGAACCCGGTCGAGATGCCGTACGACGGCGTGGGTGCCGCGGCCAGTTCGTCGACCACGGCCCTGGCGCGTTCGATCGCCTCGGTGGCAGCGGTCCCGAGCTCGACGGCGGCGCCGCCGCGGGCCACCTCGACGAGGTCGGCGAACGACACCGGGCCCGTGTCGACGGTGACGGTGGACGGATTCTCCATGCCCCCGATCCAACTCGCGCCCGATGTGGCGCGCCAGAGCTCTCGCCGAGCAGCGGTCTCGGATCTCAGACGCGGGTCGCTGCGGCGATCCGGCGGGGACGCCGTGCCCCGAGCCGGTGGCCGAGGGTCACCAGTCCGAAGCCGGCGCCGAAGATCAGCAGCGCCATGACGCCGTACTGCCACGGGAACTCGCCCGCCTCGAAGGCCGGGTTGCCGGCGTCGCCCAGGGAGTCGAGCAACAGGTAGAGCGTCTGGAAGACGAACGCCCACAGGTAGGCGATGGCGTACGTCGTGCACGCGGCCAGACGGCTGCGCAGCAGGTAGCCGAGCGGGAACGCACACAGCACGGTGACGATCGCGATCATTGCGGGCCGCCCTCAGTCCGTGACCGGCGCGGAGCGACGGTCACCGGAGAACATCAGCACGACGGTGACCACGGTCACCAGGACCGCGAAGCCGACCAGTGCCTTGACCCACGTGGGCACGTCGACGAAGAACGCCGGCAGCCCCGTCAGGGTGACCACGATCATCGAGCCGGCGGCCACCCGCAGGGCCACGCTGTTGCCCCGCCAGGCCAGCACCGTGGCGATCAGCCCGATCAGACCCAGGATGCTGCCGATCACCAGGATCCCCAGGGGCGGGCCGGTCTCGTCCTCGGGCGTCGGGGCGAGGGCGGACGGGATGTTGGCGAGGCTGTAGAGCCCGCAGAGAACGAGGCCGACCTTCTGCTTGGTGTTCATCCGCGCACCTGCCGCGGCGTCGATGTGGGTGGACATTGTTCCTCCGGTTGGAGCGGGGTTCTGGACGGACCCACCGTGCGACCGCACCCAGTCCCTGCCGTAGAGCATCCATCCCCGGTTCGTTCCCTTCCACCCCCCGAGCCGAGGAAGTTCTTCCCGGGCGCATCCGGCCCGCCTGCGGCGATGATGGAGGGGTGACGATCCGGGTGCTGCTCGCCGACGACCACCCCGTGGTGCGGCGCGGGCTGGCCGCCCTGCTCGGCACGCTGCCGGACTTCGAGGTCGTCGGCGAGGCGGTCGACGGCGAGGAGGCGATCAAGGAGGCCCAGCTCACCCGGCCCGACGTGGTGCTGATGGACGTCCGGATGCCCGGCACCGACGGGGTCGCCGCCACCCGCCGGCTGCGGGAAACGGTGCCGGACGCCGCCGTGCTGGTGCTGACGATGTACGACGACGACGCCACCGTCTTCACCGCGATGCGGGCCGGCGCCCGGGGCTACCTGCTCAAGGGCGCCGAGCAGGACGAGATCGCCGACGCGATCCGGGCGGTGGTGCGCGGGCAGGCCATCTTCGGGCCGGGCATCGCCTCACGGCTGCTCGACCACTTCGCGAACCCCCCGGCCCCGGCCGAGGACCCCTTCCCCGAGCTGACCCCGCGGGAGCGCGAGGTCCTCCAGCTCCTCGCCGAGGGTCGGCGTACGGCCGACATCGCAGGCGCCCTCCACCTCTCGCCCAAGACCGTCTCCAACAACCTGACCAGCATCTTCGCCAAGCTCGAGGTGGCCGACCGCACGGCGGCGGTGATCCGGGCCCGGGAACGCGGCCTGGGCGGCTGAGTCGTGGAGCCGTTCCCGCTGGGGCTGGCCATCGCTGCGGCGTCGTTCGCCGTCAGCGGCGGAGCCCTGCTGGTGCGACGCCGGGCGCCGGTCGCCGCGACGCTCTGCCTGCTCGGCGGGTTGGCCGGTGTGGCGGCGGCGGTCCTGCAGGCGTCGGACAACGACCGCTGGGACGCCTCGGTCAGCGCGCTCGCTTTCGCCCTGCTGCTGCCGTTGAGCGTGGCGACGTACCCGACCGCCCGGTGGCGGCATCCCGTCGACTTCGTCGCGCTGGTGGTCATCGGCGGCTGCGGTGCGGTGGCGACCCTCTGGTCGACGTCGGAGGCACTCGAGGCCCTGATGCTCGTGCAGGCCTCGACGCTGATCGCCCACACCTGGTGGCGGCTCGAGGTGACCCGGGACCGCGAGCGCCGCGCCCTGTCGTGGATGGCGCTGGCGGTCACCACCACGTTCCTGGTCTACGGCATCGTGGCCTTCTCCTTCGAGGACGCCACGAGCGGCACGGTGCCCGGCCTGATGGTCGCGGTGGTCGCGCTGATCGGCCCCACGATGTACGTCGGCGTCACGCTCCCCGACCTCGTCGACGTCCGCGGCCTGGTGGTCAGGGTGGTGGTGTTCGGCGCCGCCTTCGTCACCTGCATGAGTGTCTTCGTCCTCGGGTTCGGGCTGCTCGACTCGCTCGGGGCGAGCGACCTCAACATCGGCGCCCTCGCCGTGGTCGCGGGGCTGTCCGCCGCACTGTTCCACCCCACGCAGGTGGTGCTGCGCGGCGTCGTCGACCAGCTGCTGTTCGGCGAGCGCCCCGACCCGCTCGGCGCCGCGTCGCACGTCGTGGGCCGGATCGGCGAGGACCCGCTGCCGGCACTCCGGGCGATCCGCGAGGCGCTCGTCGTCCCGTACGCCGCGCTCCTCGTCGACGGCGAGGTCCTGGCGAGCTCGGGCACGGAGACCACGCACACCCGCACCCTCGACCTCGACGGCGCCGGCCACCTCGTGGTGGGGCTTCGGCCGGGCGACCTGGCCTTCTCGCCCGGCGACGAGCAGGTGCTCAGGCTGACGGTGCCGCTGCTCGCCCAGACCCTCCGCGCCCGGGCGCTGGCCGAGGACCTGATCGAGTCCCGCGGGCAGACCATCGCGGCCGTCGAGGAGGAACGGCGCCGGCTGCGGCGCGAGCTCCACGACGGCCTCGGGCCGCGACTCTCCGGTGTGGCCTTCACCTCCGACGCCGCGCGCAACCTGATCCACACCGATCCCGACGCCGCTGCCGACATGGTGGCCCAGCTCCGCGCCGACACGGTGGCGGCGATCGAGGAGATCCGTCGGATGGTCTACGCGATGCGGCCGCCGGCGCTCGACGAGCTCGGTCTGGTCCCGGCCCTGCGGCAGCAGGCGGTCGGGCTGCGCAACGTCGACGGCGAGCCGGTCGCGGTCGACGTCACCGCCCCCGCGGAGCTGGCCGACCTGCCGGCCGCGGTCGAGGTGGCGGCCTACCGCATCGTCATCGAGGCGCTGACCAACGTGGCCCGGCACAGCAGCAGCGCCTCGGCCGCCGTACGCCTGGAGCGCGCGGCTGACGGGCTGCGGCTCGAGATCACCGACCGCGGCGCGCGCAACGGAGCCTGGCGACCCGGCGTCGGGCTGTCGTCGATGCGCGAACGAGCCGCCGAGCTGGGCGGGACGCTGGAGGCCGGTCCGGGGCCCGCAGGCGGGCGCGTGTCAGCGCTGCTTCCGCTCTGACGAGTGTGGCGGCTGGTGTGGGGGTACCTCCCGACGTCGAAAGGGGAGGACACACATGGACACGTTGATCTGGATCGTCGTCGCCGTGGTGGTGCTGCTGCTCATCATCGGTCTCCTGGTGGCCCTGATGGGCAAGAAGAAGACCGCGCAGCACAGGGCACAAGCAGTGGAGCTTCGGCAGGACGCGCAGTCCCGGGCGCCGGACCTGGACGAGGCCGACGTGCGCGCCCGCGAGGCCGAGGTCGAGGCCGAGCGCGCGCGGCTGGAGGCGCAGCGGGCAGAGGCACGGGCGGCAGAGGCGGAGCAGGCCCGTGCAGCCGAGCAGGCTGCCTACGAGGACCGGATCCGCGAGGCCGACCGGCTGGACCCGGCGGTCGACACCAAGTCGTCGGACTACGAGCCCGACACCCGCTACCCGGCGGACACCGACGCGGCCCCGCCGCGTCCGGAGGAGCGGGTCACGGCGCGCACGCACCCGGAGGGCGCGGCGTACAACCCCGACGGGACGGTGACCTACCCCGACGGCACCGTGCACCGCGACGACGGCTCCAAGGTCTGACCAGACCCCTACGCTGACCCGCATGGGTCAGGTGCCGGCCGCCACGCGCGCGCTCCGGGTGCTTCGCTTCCTGGCGTCGCAGCCCGATCCGGTGCCGCTGGAGCGGATCGCCCGGACCTGCGACCTGCCGCGCAGCACGGCGTACCACCTGCTCAACGCGATGATCGCGGAGGGCTTCGTGGTGCACCTCGCCGACGACCACCGCTACGGCCTGGGCGTGGCGGCCTACGAGGTCGGGAGCGGCTACTCCCGACAGGCGCCGCTGCAGCGGATCGCGCGGCGGCGGCTGTCGGCGCTGGTCGACCGGGTCGGTGAGAGCGCGCACCTGGCGGTGCTGCACGGCCGCGACGTCCTGTACGTCGTTGAGGAGCGGGCGCCGCAACGCCCCTCGCTGGTGACCGACGTCGGGGTCCGGCTGCCCGCCCACCTGACCGCCAGCGGCCGGGCCATCCTGGCCGCGCTGCCGGCCCCGCAGGTGCGAGCGCTCTACCCCTCCGCCGACGTGTTCGTCGACCGGCACGGCGTCGGCCCGCGCACGCCGAGCGCGCTGCGCCGGCTGCTGGCCGAGACCCGCCGCCGGGGGTACGCCGTCGAGGACGGCGAGGTGACGCCCGGGCTGTCGAGCGTCGCCGCCGTGGTGCGCGACCACAACGGCCATCCGGTGGCCGGCCTGGCGGTGACGTTCGCCGAGGGCGCAGCCGAACGGCTCAGCGGGCCGGTGATCGCGACCGCCCGCAGTCTCACCGAACGGCTCGGGGGCGTAACCGACGCCGGCGCGACGACGTTGTCCCCCCGGGACCGTCGTCAGAAGGAGCGTCCATGAGGGCACACGAACGCCGGTCGCGGCGCCGCCTCGTCTGGTCGGGCACCGTGGCCGCAGCGGTCGTGGCCTCCGCGCTCACCATCCCCATCTCCGGAGCCGGCTCGGGCACAGCGAGCCTCGCCGAGATCAACGAGGCGACGAAGGCGTCACTCGGCCTTCCCCACCAGGACCCACCCGGCACGCCGCCGCACACCCACAACGACCCGGCGACGAAGAACCTGATCTCCCGCGCCGGCGAGGTCGGCCGCAACGCCCAGGACCCGACCACGGCGGCCGAGCGCACGAAGGCCGCGGCGTACGTCGCCAGCGAGCGCCGGCTCCCCGACCCGCAGCTGACGAAGGCGCCGCTCCCGACGCGTGCGAAGGTGCCGCCGACCCGCTACGCGATGGCCAACGGCTGCTACCGGCTCGCCGGCCAGCCGATCTTCTTCAAGCCGACGACGCTCGGCGTCTACCTGCTCTACGACAAGCAGCGCCGCTTCGTCGTCGCCGGTGGCGGTCGCGCGGCCGCGCCCGGACCGGCGACCGAGTGGACGGCACGCAAGGTCGGCGAGCGCTTCACGTTCACCAACGCCGGCAAGCGGCTGCGGATCAAGGGCACCGAGCGGTTCGCGCTGCGGGTCACCAAGGGCTGCACCCGCTACCCCGAGGCCGACATCAACATCCACGGTGCGCCGTTCGCGGGCGTCACGCCGTACCAGGAGGTGCGCGGGTACGTCGACGGGCACACCCACGGGATGGCCTTCGAGTTCCTCGGCGGCCGGGTGCACTGCGGCCGGCCGTGGCACGAGTACGGCGCGCCGTACGCGCTGCGGGACTGCCCGGACCACGAGGTCACCCAGGGCCACGGCGCCATCCTCGAGACGTTCTTCTCCGGGCAGCCGAGCCACGACCCTGTGGGCTGGCCGACGTTCAAGGACTGGCCGGCGCCCGACTCGCTGACGCACGAGGGCACCTACTACCGGTGGATGGAGCGGGCCTGGCGCGGCGGACAGCGGCTGTTCGTCAACCTGCTCGTCGAGAACAACAAGCTCTGCCAGGTCTATCCGCTGAAGCGCAACTCCTGCGACGACATGGACTCGATCCGGCTGCAGGCCCGAGACATGTACCGCTTCCAGGACTACGTCGACGCCCAGGCGGGCGGGCCGGGCAAGGGGTTCTACCGCATCGTGACCGACCCGTTCCAGGCCCGGCGGGTGATCAACGCCGGCAAGCTGGCCGTGGTGATGGGCATCGAGACCAGCGTGCCGTTCGGCTGCACGATGAAGCTCGACCGGCCGGCGTGCAGCGCCGAGGAGATCGACCGACAGCTCGACGAGGTGCACCGGCTCGGCGTCCGCCAGATGGAGCTGGTCAACAAGTTCGACAACGCGCTGTCCGGCGTCGCCGGCGACCAGGGCGAGGTCGGTGTCGTGGTCAACGGCGCCAACTTCCTGGAGACCGGGTCGTTCTGGGACATGCGGCACTGCGAGCCCGCCGACGGCGAGAGCCACGACAACAACCAGGTCGCACTGCCCGACATCGGCGCCGGCCAGCAGGACGCGTTGTTCGGCGCGATCGGGCAGCTGTTCGGGGCGCTCGGCAGCGCCGTGCTGCCGCTCTACCCGCCGCCCGACCACTGCAACAGCCGCGGCCTCACGACGCTCGGCGAGTTCACGATCCGGGGCCTGGCGAAGCGCAAGATGATCTTCGACCCCGACCATATGAGCGTGAAGGGCCGCCGGGCGGCCATGAACCAGATCGAGCGGATGGACTACCCGGGAGTCATCTCCTCGCACTCCTGGGCCACGCCCGACGCCTACCCCCGGGTCTACGAGGCGGGCGGTTTCATCACGCCCTACGCCGGCGACTCGACGGGCTTCGTCCAGAAGTGGCGGCGGCACGTCGGCTGGGCGGACCAGCGCTACTACTGGGGCATCGGCTTCGGCGCCGACATCAACGGGCTCGGTGCACAAGGCGACCCGCGCGGTGCCGGCGTCCGCAACAAGGTGACCTACCCGTTCCGCGGGCTCGGCGGGGTGCGGGTCGCGAAGCAGCGGTCCGGCAAGCGCGTCTACGACATCAACGTCGACGGCGTCGCGCAGTACGGCCTCTACCCCGACTGGATCCAGGACCTGCGCAAGGTCGCGGGCAAGGACGGCGGCAAGATCGCCGACGACATGTCCCGCGGCGCGGAGGCCTACCTCCAGATGTGGGAGCGGGCGGTCGGCATCAAGGCCGACTCGTGCCGCAACCCTGGTCTGCGCAGGTCGGTGGCGGCCGTCCAGCGCCTGGTGCGGCCGGGCATGAACCCGCTCGCGGTGATGCGCGCCGTGGGCCAGCCGTTCAGCCGGCTCGGCTCGTCGTACGGCGTGTGCGCGAAGTCCCCGAACGATCCCAACGTGCGGGTCACGATCCGGTTCGGCCGGAGCGGCACCGTGACCCAAGTTACCCCCGGGTAGGATTCTTCTCACGCGAGCATCGGCCCTGCGCAGCCCGCGCCGGCCCTAGGCTCTGCCGCATCGAGTGGCCCCGTACCGGCTTAGCGGCCGTCGGATTGGGAGTGACCAGTGGATCTGTGGGTGTTGGTTGTCGGCGTTCTCATGACCGTGATCGGTCTGGGACTGGCGGGCCGGCGAATCCTGTACCTCTTCCGACTCATCACCAGCGGGCAGCCTGCGCCCGACCGGGTGGCGGGCGTGACCAAGCGGCTCGGCCGCGCGGTCGGCACGCAGGTGGTCGAGGTCTTCGGCCAGAAGAAGCTGCTGAAGTGGACCATCCCGGGCACCGCCCACTTCTTCGTGTTCTGGGCGTTCCTGATCCTGGGCACGGTCTACCTCGAGGCCTACGGCATCCTGCTCTCGCGCAACGAGGAGTGGAGCATCCCGCTGGTCGGCGAGTGGGACCTGCTCGGCTTCGCGCAGGACACCATCGCGATCCTGTGCCTGCTCAGCCTGGTGGCGTTCGCGATGATCCGGCTCCGGGAGGCACCGGAGAAGCTCGGCCGCAAGTCGCGGTTCAAGGGCTCCCACACGGGCGGCGCCTGGCTGGTCCTGTTCATGATCTTCAACGTCATCTGGACGCTCTTCTTCTTCCGCGCCGCCGCCGCCGCGGCCGGCAACTTCCCCTACGGCGACGGCGCGTTCGCCTCGCAGGCACTTGCCAACCTCTTCGAGGGGATGAGCCACGACACCCTCGAGGTCGTCGAGGGCGTCGGCCTGCTGCTCCACATCGGCGTGATGCTCGTCTTCCTGGTCGACGTGGTGCACTCCAAGCACCTGCACATCTTCGTCGCGCCCCTGAACGTCCTGTTCTCACGGCGCCCGCAGGCGCTCGGCGCGGCCAAGCCGATGATGAACGCCGGCAAGCCGCTGACCCTCGACGACGTCGACGACCTCGACGAGGACGCGAAGCTCGGCGTCGGGTCGATCGAGGACTTCAGCTGGAAGGGCCTGCTCGACATGGCGACCTGCACCGAGTGCGGTCGCTGCCAGTCGCAGTGCCCGGCGTGGAACACCGAGAAGCCGCTGTCGCCCAAGCTGCTGATCATGAACCTGCGCGACCACGCGTTCACCAAGGGCCCGGCGATCCTGGCCGGTGACAACGGCGCCGACGGGCTGTCGGAGACCGTGCTCAAGGAGATGGAGCGGCCGCTCGTCGGCGAGACCGAGGGCCCGGCCTGGGAGCCGACCGGTGGCGGGATCATCGACCCCGACGTGCTCTGGTCGTGCGTGACCTGCGGCGCCTGCGTCAACCAGTGCCCGGTCGACATCGAGCACGTCGACCACATCGTCGACATGCGTCGCTACCAGGTGCTCGTCGAGTCCAACTTCCCCTCCGAGCTCAACCAGCTGTTCAAGGGCATGGAGAACAAGGGCAACCCGTGGAACATGTCCGCCACGGCCCGGATGGACTGGGCCAAGGACCTGCCGTTCGACGTCAAGGTCGTCGGTGAGGACGTCGAGTCGCTCGACGAGGTCGAGTGGCTGTTCTGGGTCGGCTGCGCCGGCGCCTACGAGGACCGTGCCAAGAAGACCACCCGCGCCGTGGCCGAGCTGCTCGACATGGCCGGCGTCTCCTTCGGCGTCCTCGGCAACGGCGAGACGTGCACCGGTGACTCCGCACGCCGCGCCGGCAACGAGTTCCTCTTCCAGGGCCTCGCCCAGCAGAACGTCGAGACGTTCACGGAGTACAAGGTGAAGAAGGTCGTCTCCACCTGCGCCCACTGCTTCAACACGCTCAAGAACGAGTACAAGGAGTTCGGGATCGAGCTCGAGGTCGTCCACCACACCCAGCTGCTCAACCGGCTGGTGCGCGAGGGCAAGCTGACCCCGATCAAGGACGGCGAGGGCGCGCACCAGCGCAAGATCACTTACCACGACCCGTGCTACATCGGTCGCCACAACGGCGTCTACTCGCCGCCGCGCGAGCTGCTGCAGGTGCTTCCCGGCGCCGAGTACGTCGAGATGGAGCGCAACTCCGAGCGGTCCTTCTGCTGCGGTGCCGGTGGTGCGCGCATGTGGATGGAGGAGAACCTCGGCGAGCGGATCAACGTCAACCGCACCAAGGAGGCGGTGGGCACCGGCGCCGACCAGATCGCCGTCGGCTGCCCGTTCTGCCGCGTGATGCTCTCCGACGGGCTCACCGCCCAGCAGGCCAAGGGCGAGGCGCGCGAGGAGGTCGAGGTCCTCGACGTCGCGCAGATGCTCCTCGCCTCGGTCAAGGGGGTGCAGGCGACCAAGGCAGCCCCAGGCTCGTCCGCTGCCGCCGCTCCTGCCACTGCTGCCGCTGCTGCCGCTCCCGCCGCCGCC
>DASTDJ010000046.1:0-4564 GCA_035710425.1 Nocardioides sp. | reverse complement strand
GGGCGACTACGTCGTCTACCCGAGCTCGGAGCACCCCGAGACTCTCTGGCGGAGGGACTGGCCGGTGCCGCTGGGCAGCGACCCGGTGGCGTGGCTGCGCCGCCGGGCGGGACTGGTCGTGCACCGCTCGGCGCCGAGGCTCCGGCTCGACGGCGAGGCCGGGTCGTCGCTCGCGGCGGCGGTGCTCGCCGACCTCGGGCGAGAGACCGGCGAGCAGTGGCGCCTGGTCGGTGTGCTCACAGCGGGCCGGACCGTGCTGCGGGCCCGCAGCGGGACGCGTGACGCCGCCGTACGGGTCGCGGTGACCTCCCGCGAACGCGCGGTCGACCCCGTCGCGCCGGTGCGCGAGCAGGTGCCGGGCGTGGCCGCATTCCTTCCGACGCCGATCGCCGAGGGCAGTACGTCGGGTCACCCGTGGACGGCGTCGGAGTGGATGCCGCAGCCGCGCCGTTCCCTGCGCTGGCCGTGGCCGAGCGCCGATGACGCCTGGGCGACCGCGGAGGAGCTGGTCGACCTGCTCGCCGCCCATCCGACGGGACGCACCGGTCCGGGCTGGGCCGAGGCGTGGTGCGCGCGAGTGGCGCTGGCGCAGCCCGAGGAGCGGCGGGCCTGGCAGGCCGCGATGGAGGTCCTCGACGACGGCATCCCCACCACCTGGTGCCACGGCGACCTGTGGCGCGGCAACCTCGTCGTGCACCCGACCGCGCGGGCGGTGCTGGACTGGGAGAACTCCTCGCCGGACGGACCCCAGGGCCTCGACCGTCTGCTCTTCCCCGCGCTGCGCGACGCGGCGCACGCCGGCAGCCTGACCACCGCCGACATCCTGCGCCTGGTCGACGAGCCCGACGACATCGCCGACGCGATGGTGGGCGGGCGGCGCTGGGCGGCCTGGGACCGTCCGCACCGGCTCGCCCTGGCTCTCGCCGCGGTGGCGCTCTACCTGCGGAACCGGTCGCTGCACGACCTGGGTGAAGCGCCGCTTCGCCGGCACCTCGACGCCGTCACCGCGGCTCTGCAACCGGCGGTCGCGCCGGTCGAGCCGTCGACGGGGACCCACCGCGGGCGCCGCGCGGCGGCGTCCCGGACGGCCCGCGGCGCCGTCTGGCTCGGCGTCAACGGGGTCATCGTCAAGACCTCCCAGACGGTCGTCCTGCTCACCCTGGCCGCGCTGCTCGCCCCCGAGGCGCTGGGTCTGGTCGCGGTCGGCACGCTGGTGGCCAACATCTCCGGGGTGATCGCGAGCCTCGGCACGGCCAGCGCGCTCGTCTACTGGCGCGGCGACGTCGAGCGCGCCGCTCGCACCGCCGTCACCCTCGGCGCGGGGACAGGTGCGCTCCTCGCGCTCACGATCTGGCTGGCCGCGCCCACCCTCGCCGCGGCCCTGGGTGTGGCCGACGGCGGCGCGGACGTGATCCGCGGGCTCACCGTCACCCTGCCCCTGCTGGCGGTCGCCGCGGTCACGAACGAGCTGCTACGCCGTCGGTTGGCGTTCCTGCGGCGGATCATCCCCGATGCCGTGTCGTCGATCATCGGCGCCGCGGTGGCGGTCGTCCTCGTCACCGCGTTCGACACCGGCGTGATGGCGCTGGTCGTCGGCCAGATCGTCCAGGGCGTGCTCACCCTGCTGCTGTCGTGGTGCGTGCACCGGCCGGTTCTCCCCGGGTGGAACCACGAGGACGCGCGTGGCCTGCTGGCCTATGGCGGCCCGTACGCCGGCGCCAACCTGATCGAGCTGATCCAGCTCAACGTCGACTACGTCATCGTCTCGACCGTCCTCGGCGCCGCCGCCCTCGGCCAGTACTCCCTGGCCTTCCGGCTGGCGTTCATGCCCTACCTGATGATCGTGTTCGTCATCAGTGGCGCGGCGTTCCCCTACCTCTGCCGGCTGCGGCGGCCGCAGCTCGCGCCCGCCGCCATCACGGTGATGTCAGCGACCCTCACCCTGGTCGCCCCGCTGTGCGTCGGGCTGCTGATGCTGTCCGACCACCTCACGCTGCTCGGCGACAAGTGGGCGCCGGCGGTGCCGGTCGTGGGCTGGCTGGCGGCGTACGCCGTGCTGCTCAGCGTGGGCCAGCTCGTCCAGACGACGCTCAACGCCGCCGGTCGCCCCACGATCTCGATGTGCCTGCGGCTGCTGCACCTCGTGCTGCTCGCGGCGATCCTGCTGGCGGTGGTCGACCGGGGCGTGGAGGCGGTGGCCGTCGGCCAGGTGGTCGCGGCGTGCTGCGTGGCCGCCGCCGCGCTGTTGGGCACCAGGGTGCTGCTGCGCGGCTTCTCGCTGCGCACCCTGGCCGCTTCGCTGCAGCCGGCCGCCGTGGGCGTGGTGACGATGGTGGCGGCCATGGTCCTGGCTCGCTCGGTCGCGGAGCCGGACGACCCGTCGGTGGTGAGCCTTCTGACGCTGGGCGGGATCGGAATGGTCGCCTACCTGCTCCCGGTCTGGTTCCTCGACCGGCGCCGGCTGCGGGCGGTTGCCGCCCTGGTGCGAGGTGCGGCATGAAGTCGATGACCCGCGCCGTGGCGACGGCGAACCGCACCCTCACCGGCTCGACCCGCAGGTCCGCAGGGGGACTGACCATCGTCGGGTGGCACCGTGTCGACGGCCGTGAGTCCAACGGGCTCTCGACCGGCGTGGACGACTTCTGCCGGCACCTCGACGTGCTCGACCAGTGGGGCGCCGTCGTGCTGCCGCTCGACGAAGCGGTCGCCCGGCTGCGGGAGGGCACGCTCCCTCGCCGTGCAGTGGTGCTGACCTTCGACGACGGCTACGCCAGCGTCATCGAGACCGCCTGGCCGCGGCTGCGGGAGCGCGGACTGCCGGCGACCCTGTTCGTGGTCACCGACAGCCTGGCCCGCGCGCTCAGCTTCGCCTGGGACGGCCACGAGAGCGGCCACCCACGGCTCCGGCTGGCCACGGCCGACGAGCTGCTGGCCGCGGCGGACGAAGGGCTGGACCTCGGGTCCCACACCGCCTCGCACGCCTGGTTGCCGCGCCTGCAGGGGGCCGAGCTCGACCACGAGCTCGTCGAGTCCCGCGCCGCGATGGAGCGGCTGCTCGGGCGAGAGGTCACCTCGATCGCCTACCCCACGGGTGGCTGGCGCTCGATCACGCGCGACCGAGCGGCGGCGGCGGGCTACTCGATCGGGCTGACGGTCGACCGCGGCCTGAACACCCCTCGCACCAACCCGCTCTCGCTGCGCCGGTCCTTCGCCCCGCACGACCCGGTCGACTTCCGTCTGGTCCTCGACGGCGCCTACACGTTCCTGCGACCGCTCGACACGCTGCGCAACCGCCGGGGGCCGGACTGGTGACCACGATGGCCGACCTGCTCGCGCACGAGCGCACCTCACCACCACCGGTGGGCGTGCCCCGCTCGTGGGCGCTGCTCGTCGTACCCGCGGTGGTGGCAGGTGTCATCGGCGTGGTGACCGGCCTGGAGGCGTGGACCATGCTGGTCGTCGCGCTCGGGGCCGGGCTCGGCGCCGTCCTGCTGGTCCGGCTCGAGTGGGCGGTCCTGGTCGTGGTGGCGGCGTCGGTGTTCGAGGACTACCTCGTGCTGGTCACACCGTGGGCGAGCAAGGGCCTGGCCGTGGTGCTGATGGCCTCCTGGCTGATCCGGCGTTCGTGGGGCCGGCTCCACGACGGACCGCGCAGTGCGGTGGTGCTCGCGGCGCTGGGATTCTTCGTCGTGCTGCTGCTGGCCACCGTGGTGCACAACAACGGCCGGCCGGGCGCCGACATCGTGATCCGCTACGTCGGCTTCCTCGCCGTGCTCGCGGTCCTCGTCGACACGATGCGCGGAGGGCTGGCACCGGAGCGGGTCGCTCGCGTCTACGTGTGGGCGTGCGCCGCCGCGTCCGTCTGTGGCCTCGTGGCCTTCGCCAACGGCGTCGACCGGCGGGTGGTGGGACCGATCGCCGACGCCAACGACCTCGCCTTCTTCCTGGTCGCTGCGGTGCCGCTGGCGCTGGTGCTGCGCGCACGGTCGTCCCGGTCGTGGCTCTACGACTTCGCGCTGGTCCTGACCCTGGCCGCGATCCTGGGCACCCTGTCGCGGGGAGCGCTGGTCGGCCTGGGAGCGATGCTGGTCGTGGCGGTCGTGGTCCGGATCATCACGCTGCGCACGGCCGCGCTCATCCTCGTCCCGGTGGTCACCGCGGGAGCCATCCTGGTCGGCGCCTTCTCCGACCTGATCGAGGTGAGCCTGGAGCGGAAGGCCGCGGTCGCCGACCAGAACGTCTCCGAGCGGCTCGACCTGTGGAATGCCGCAGGAGCGATGGCGCGCGACTCGCCGCTCATCGGCCAGGGGCCGGGCTCGTACTCGCTCTACCACCAGGACTACGTGGAAGAGCTGCCGGTCGACGTGACCCACAGGCTCGACGTCGCTCACAACACCTACCTCGAGGTGCTCGCCGAGCTCGGCATGCTGGGCCTACTCGCGTTGCTGGTGCTGCTCCTGATCGCGCTGTGGAGCGCCTGGGCCCGATGGCGGCGCACGGGCGACCGGCTGGCCGCCGGTGTGTTCGTCGCCCTGATCGGGACGGCGGTGACGGCGACGTTCGT
>DASTDJ010000045.1:0-4921 GCA_035710425.1 Nocardioides sp. | reverse complement strand
CGCGGGGTTGACGAAGTCCATCTCCCACGGCACGGCGGGGAAGAGCCCGCTGCCCGCGCGCACCTGCTCGAGCACGGCGGGGAGCGCGGACTCCTCGAGCTCGCCCGCCTCGACTCCCGCAGCGACCAGCGGCGCCGACATCCGCTCTTACAGCCAGGTGTTCACCGAGCGTGGGTAGAGCATCAGGCGCTCGCCGGCCAGGTCCGCGAGGCCGACCGACTCGCTCGCGGCCAGGCGGTGCCCGTCGGGCACGATCAGGAGAGTCGCCTCGTCCTGCACCAGCAGGAACTCGAGCTCGTCGCCCTCGGGAGCCAGCATCGCGAAGCTCAGGTCGACGGCACCGGACCGCAGCAGGTCGAGCAGCTGCGGGCTCCAGGCGTTCTCGAACCTGATCTCGACACGGGGGGGTGCCGCCGCGAACGCGCCGACCACGCGCTGCCGCGCCGCGCTGCGGACGGCGTACGTCGGGGAGCCGATGCGCAGCTCCTCGTGCGCCTCCCGGGCCAGCGAGGCAGCCGATGCCTGCAGCGCCACGACCTGGGCGAGCACCGACTCCGCGTGCGGCAGCAGCTCGGCTCCCTCGTTGGTCAGCGTCGCGCCGCGGACGCTGCGGTCGAAGAGCTGCACGCCGAGCTCGCGTTCGAGCCGAGCGATCTGCTGGCTCAGGGCGGGCTGGGTGATGTGTTGCCGCTCGGCCGCCCGGGCGAAGCTGCCGTCCTTGCTCAGGGCGACGAAGTACTGCAGCTGGCGGAGCTCGACCATGGTGCTCCGATGCTAGGGCGTTCGCCGCGGTGCCCGGATCCGGCAAGGAATGCCAGGGAATCGAGGAGTAGTCGGCAGATTGTGCCGTGGCCGGGCCGGGCCGCCCGGCGCTTGAATCGACCCGTGCCCACCCATCAGCTCGTCGTCGCGGACGCGACGCTCCGCGGTCGCGAAGGCCGTTGGCAGATCGGTATCGACCACGGCCGGATCGCGGCGCTCGGCCGGGAGCCGCTGAGCGGCGCCGAGGAGCTCGACGCCGGCGGTGCGCTGGTCACCGAGAGCTTCGTCAACGGGCACATGCACCTCGACAAGGTCTACACGCTGGACCGGATCGGGGACGCCGCGCTGACGGCGTACACCTCCGGCGAGATGGGGTCGGCCCTGCACTCCATCGAGCTGGCCTCGGCGGTCAAGGACGGCTACGACCGCAAGTGGATCGAGCCGAACGCGCGCCGGGCCGTGCTCGAGGCGGTGCGGTACGGCGTGCGCCACGTCCTGGCCTTCGCCGACGTGGACACCAAGGCCGGACTCGAGGGCGTGATCCCGCTGCTCGCGCTGCGCGACGAGTTCCGTGGGGTCGTCGACCTGCAGGTGGTGGCGTTCCCGCAGGACGGGCTGCTCCGTGACCCGGGCGCCGAGGACCTCGTCCGTGAGGCCGTCGACCTGGGTGCCGACGTCGTGGGCGGCATCCCGTGGATCGAGCACAGCGACGCCGAGGCCCGCGAGCACGTGCGCCGGATGTGCGAGCTGGCCGCTGCGCACGACCGGCGGGTGGCGATGCTCGTCGACGACGCCGGCGACGCGAGCCTCCGCACCACCGAGATGCTCGCGGAGGCGATGCTCGAGCACGGACTGGTCGGTCGCGCCGTGGCCAACCACGCCCGCGCCGTCGGGCTCTACGCCCGCCCGTCGCTGGAGCGGCTCGCCGGGCTCGCCCGTCGGGCCGGGCTCGGCTTCGTCAGCGACCCGCACACCGGCCCGCTCCACCTCCCGGTCCGCGAACTCACCGCGATGGGGGTGCTGGTCGCGCTCGGGCAGGACGACATCGAGGACGCCTACTACCCGTTCGGCCGACACCACCTGCTGGAGATCGCCTTCCTGGCCGCCCACGCCCTCGAGGCGGTCGACGCGGCCGGCATCGAGCTCGTCTACGACGCGGTGACGACGACCGCCGCCACGGTGCTCGGTGTGAGCGGCCACCGCCTCGAGGTCGGCGGCAACGCCGACCTGGTCGTCCACCACCACCCGACCCTGCGCGAGGTGCTGGCCGAGCACGCGGCCCCGCAGCATGTCGTCGCATCAGGCAGGCTGGTGGCGAGCTCGGCCTCGACCACCACGTTCCACCTCGACCAGGAAGTGAACGCATGAGCCAGGCAGGCATCCGGATCGGCATCGACACCGGCGGCACCTTCACGGACGTCGTCGCCCTCGACGAGGCGACCGGCACGCTCGTGACCACGAAGACCCCCTCGACCCCCGGCAACCCGGCCGACGGGTTCCTGGCCGGCATCGAGAAGGTGCTCGGCCTGGTCGGCGCCACCGGCGACCGGATCTCCGCGGTCAGCCATGGCACCACCGTGGCCACCAACCAGCTGCTCGAGGGCAAGGTGGACCGGCTCGGGTTCGTCACCAACACCGGCTACGAGGCGATGCTCGAGATCGCCCGGCAGTCCGTGCCCGACGGCTACGGCAACTCCTACTTCTGGGTGAAGCCGGACCGGATCGTGCCGCGCGACCTGGTCCGCGGCGTGGCCGGCCGGCTCGACTTCACCGGTGCCGAGGTCGAGCCGCTCGACGAGGACGGCGCCCGCACGGTCGCCCGGTGGTTCCGCGACCGGGGTGTCACCACCCTCGGCGTCTGCCTGCTGCACGCCTACGCCAACCCCGCCCACGAGGAGCGGCTTCGCGAGATCATCGCCGAGGAGCACCCCGACGCGATCGTGTCGGTGAGCAGCGAGGTGCTGCGCGAGTACCGTGAGTACGAGCGGGCGATGACCACGCTGGTCGACGCGGCCGTGAAGCCGCGGCTGTCGGCGTACGTCACCAACATCACCGAGCGGCTCCGTGCGTACGGCGACCGCTCCATCCCCTTCTACGTGATGAAGTCCAACGGCGGTGTGCTGTCGGCCGACGAGGTCGTGCACCAGCCGATCACGACCGTGCTGTCCGGGCCGGCCGCCGGCGCGCTCGGAGCGGCGCTGATCGCGAAGGTGGCCGGTCACGACCGGGTGCTGACCTCCGACGGCGGCGGCACCTCCACCGACGTCAGCGTGGTCATCGACGGCGAGCCCACGCTCACCACGGAGGGCTCTGTCGGGGTGTTCCCGTCGAAGATCCCGATGATCGACGTGGTCACCGTGGGCGCGGGCGGCGGGTCGATCGCCTGGCTCTCGCCCGAGGGCACCCTCAAGGTGGGGCCGCAGTCGGCCGGCGCCGACCCCGGTCCGCTCTGCTACGCCAAGGGCGGTGCCGAGGTGACCATCACCGACGCGCACGTGGTGCTCGGCCGGATCCCCCCGCACCTGCTCGGCGGCGAGATCCCCCTCGACGTGCAGGCCGCGTTGGACGGGGTCGACCAGCTCGCCGCGAAGCTCGGCCTGAGCCGCGAGGCCTGCGCCACCGGAGTCCTCGAGATCTCCGCCTGGAACCAGGCCAACGCACTGCGCCAGGTCACCGTCAAGCGCGGTCTCGACGTCCGCGACTTCACTCTGACGACGTTCGGCGGCTCGGGTTCGCTGCTGCTCTGCCGGCTGATGGACATCCTCGGCATCGGCACGGTCCTGGTGCCGCCCGACCCCGGCAACGTGTCGGCGTTCGGGCTGCTGACCGTCGACGTCAAGAACGACTACGTGCAGACCCACGTGGCCCTCGCCGACGCGCTCGACCCGACCTCGGTCGCCGAGATCCTCGACGCGCTCACGACCCGGGCCGCCGGCGCTCTCGCCAAGGAGGGGTTCGACGCCGCCGACCACCGCTACGCGCGCACCGCCGACCTGCGCTACTTCGGCCAGGCGTTCGAGGTGCGGGTGCCGGTGCCGGACGGACCGATCGACGCGGCGGTGCTCGACGAGGTCGCCCGCCGGTTCCACGCCGAGCACAAGGGCCTCTACGGCTACGACTTCGCCGACGACGCCAGCCAGCAGGTCGAGTGGGTCAACCTCCGGGTGTCCGGGATCGGACCGATCCAGCGGCCGGAGATCCGCCGCCATGATCCGGATCCGGATGCGACCGTCGAGGAGCGCGGCCGGCGTCAGGTCTGCTTCGACGCCGCCGACGGGTACGTCGACACCCCGGTCCTCTGGCGGCCCGAGCTGCCGGTCGGCGCCGCCGTGGAGGGCCCGGCCATCATCGAGGAGTTCGGCTCGACCGTGCCGCTCCACCCAGGCTTCAGCGCCCGGATCGACGACTACCGCAACATCATCGTGACCCGGAAGGCGGAGCAGTGAGCAGCAGGCGGGCACCCACCCAGTTCCCCTTCGGCAGTCTGACGGCGGACGCCGGGGCGGGCGCCGACCCCGTGCTGGTCGAGATCGTGCAGGGCTCGCTGGCGAGCGTGGAGATGGAGGTCGAGACCGCGATCGCCCGAACCAGTCGCAGCCCGATGATCCGCGACGCCCACGACTTCCGGGCCGGCATCCACGACCGCCTGCTGCGCAAGCTGACCGGCCGCTCCTACTCCGCGCTGGTGCACCCGATCGCTCGCGACTTCCCCATCGAGGAGATGCGCGAGGGCGACGTGTTCTTCCACAACGACGTCTACCGCTCCGAGGGCGGCATCGGGCACCTCCCCGACCTGTGCGTGACCGTGCCGGTCTTCAGCGGCGCCCAGGGTGACCGGAAGGTCGTCGCGTTCGTCCAGGCCTTCGGCCACCACGACGACATCGGCGGCGCGGTGCCCGGCTCGATGCCCTCCGACGCGACCAGCGTCTTCGAGGAGGGCCTGATGGGGCCCCCGATCCGGCTGTGGGACGCCGGGGTGCCCAACAGGGCTGCGCTGACGATCATGACCCGCAACTCACGGATGCCCGAGAGCCTGGCCGCCGACCTCGACGCCGAGTGCTCCGCGTGCCTGATGGGCGCGCGGCGGCTCGGCGAGCTGTTCGACCGGTACGGCGTCGATGCCGTCGAGTCCTGCTTCGACGCGATCATCGACCGGACC
>DASTDJ010000044.1:0-10478 GCA_035710425.1 Nocardioides sp. | reverse complement strand
GAAGCCCCACACCAGGATCGCGGCCACCACCGCCACCCCCTGCCGGCTCACCCGCGACACCCACCCCGAGAGCACACCGCCGGCCACCGCGCCCGCCGGGATCGCGGCGAACAGCAGTGCGAACGCCCAGCCGCCCTCCTCGGGTCCGTTGAAGCTCTCGTGGGCGATCTGCGGGAAGAGCGCCCGCGGCATGCCGAAGACCATCGCGATGATGTCGACGAGGAACGACATCATCAGCACGGGCTGCCCACGCAGGTAGCGGAACCCCTCGACCACCGAGCGGAGCCCCGGCGTCTTCGTGGGCGCTCCCGTCACCGGCAGCCGGGGCAGCCTGACCACCGCGGAGAGCGTCGCGAAGAGCGAGATGGTGTCGATCAGGTAGAGGTACTCGAAGCCGAACACCGGGATCAGCGCCCCGGCCACCAGCGGCCCTGCGATCGCGCCGGCCTGGAGCACGGTCATGTTGAGGGAGTTGGCGGCGGGCAGCAGCTCCTCGCCGACCAGCTTCGGCATCACCGCCGCGCGGGTTGGCTGGTTGACCGCAAAGATCGCCTGCTGCACCGAGAACAGGCCCAACAGCAGCCACACGTTCCCGCCCCCGGCGGCCGCCTGCAGCCAGAACAGCGCGCTGGTCCCGATCAGCCCGAGGGTCGTGACGATCAGCACCGTCCGCCGGTCCAGCACGTCGGCGAGCGCTCCACCCCACAGCCCGAAGACCACGAGCGGCACCAGTCCGAAGACGCCGGTGAGTCCGACGTACGCCGACGACCCGGTCTCGGAGTAGATCTGCGCGGGTACGGCGACCACCGTGAGCTGGGCGCCGATGACCGTGATGATGTTGGTGGTCCACAGCCGCCGGAAGTGCGGGTTGCGCAGTGGCCGGGTGTCGGCCATCAACCCCCGGATCTGCACCGGGCAACGGTAGTGCCCCGCACCGATGAGTCGTCGCGGTCCGTCCGGTCCATCCACCATGAGCGATGTGAGCAAGAAGCAGGGTCCGCTCGACGTGACCTTCACCGAGACGCTCCAGCGCAGCCCCGCACAGGGCGGTTGGACCTATGTCGTGTGGCCGGGCTCGGCTGACTACTTCGGCACGAAGGGGCTGGTCAAGGTGCGTGGCACCGTCGACGGCGAGCCCTTCGAGAGCTCCTTCATGGCGCTGGGCGACGGCAACCACAAGCTGCCTGTCAAGGCGGCCGTGCGCGAGACGATCGGTAAGGCAGAGGGCGACCCGGTCGAGATCCACCTCGACGAGAGGCTCGGCTAGGACGCCTGGGTCACTCGATCCCGGCCACCCGGTCGAGGTCCTGGAGCAGCTTGTGGGCGGCCAGTTCGACCGCCTTGTGCCGCCACTCGGAGGCGCGGTAGACGCAGGCGATCAGCGCGGTGCGGTGGACGCGGCGCAGGTCGCCGTAGACGAACGCGTACCTCGCCTTGGTGCCGTCGTTGGCGCCCTCGGTGAGGCCGAGGTGCCAGGCGGCGTACTCGTCCCAGGAGTGTCGTTCGAGGTAGGTGTTCTCCGCCTCGGCGTTCGGCTGCACCTCGCCCCAGTCGCTGTCCAGCACGTACTGCTTGGCCTCGATCAGCTCGCGGGCCCGAGCGACCCCCGCGTCGTGCACCTCGTAGCGCGCCATGCCACCGACCTTAGAAGAATCGGGGAGCGGTCCGAGAAAAGGTTCTGCCAGAGTGTCGTATCTCGGGCTGCCGGTTCGTGGAGTGGGTGAAGGGCAGCCAGGAGGGCCGCCCTGCTACCTGAGGAGAACGTCATGACCCAGTACCTGCTGTCAGTCCACGGTTCGGACGAGGACTTCGCCAACGTCCCCGAGGACGAGATGCAGAAGATGTTCGCCGCCGTCGATGCCTTCAACGAGAAGGTCAAGGCCGAGGGCGCCTGGGTGTTCGCCGGGGGCCTGCTGCCGGTGGACCAGTCGACCACGGTCGACAACACGGGCGACAAGCCGATCGTCACCGATGGCCCGTACGCCGAGTCGAAGGAGTACCTCGGCGGCTTCTGGATCATCGAGGCCCCCGACCTCGACGCCGCGCTCAAGTGGGCCGAAGAGGGCTCCAAGGCCTGCGCCGGCAAGGTCGAGGTCCGACCGTTCGCGGCTGAGTGAGCGATCCCGCCGCCGCGATCGAGCGGATCTTTCGCGAGGAGTACGGCCGCGGGGTCGCCTCGCTGGTGCGCCGCTTCGGTGACATCGACGTCGCCGAGGACGCCGCCAGCGAGGCCCTGCTGGTCGCCCTCGAGAAGTGGCCGGTCGCCGGCACCCCGCCCAACCCGGGTGCCTGGCTGACGACGACGGCCGGTAACAAGGCCATCGACCGGATCCGGCGTGAGCGGCAGCGGGACGCCAAGCACGAGGCGGCCCACATGATGCACGACGACACACCCCACGAGCCGACCGGCATCGTCGAGGACGACCGGCTCCGGCTGATCTTCACCTGTTGCCACCCCGCCCTCGCACCCGAGGCGCGGGTGGCCCTGACCCTGCGGCTGCTCGGCGGGCTGACCGTCCCCGAGATCGCGCAGGCGTTCCTTGTCCCCGAGACCACGATGGCCCAGCGCATCACCCGCGCGAAGGCCAAGATCAAGGGCGCCAACATCCCCTTCAAGGTGCCCGACCAGGACGACCTCGCCGAGCGGCTGGCGACCGTGCTGGCCGTGCTCTACCTCGTCTACAACGAGGGCTACCTCGCGAGCTCGGGCGAGTCCGCGGTCCGCGAGGACCTCACCGGCGAGGCCATCCGCCTGGCCCGGATCCTGCGGTCGCTGCTGCCCGAGGTCACCGAGGTGACCGGACTGCTCGCCCTGATGCTGCTGACCGAGTCGCGCCGCGCGACCCGCGAGGCCGGGGGTGAGCTGGTACCCCTGCACGAGCAGGACCGCGGCGGCTGGGACCGCGAGCTGATCGAGGAGGGCCACGACCTGGTGCGGGAGTGCCTGCAGCGGAACCAACCGGGCCGCTACCAGATCCTGGCCGCGATCAACGCCGTCCACACCGATGCGCCGACCGCGGCTGCCACCGACTGGGGCCAGATCGCGACCCTCTACGAGCAGCTGTACGCCGTCGACCCGTCGCCGATCGTCGCGCTCAACCGGGCGGTCGCGGTGGCCGAGCTCGACGGGCCCGAGGTCGGGCTGGCGTTGGTCGACGACCTGCCGCTGACGACGTACCACGCCTGGCACGCGACCCGCGCCGACCTGCTCCGCAGGTTGGGTCGCAGCGCCGAGGCGAGGGAGGCCTACGACGCGGCGATCGCGGCCACGGACAACGAGGCCGAGCGCGCCTATCTCAGTCGCAGGCGCGGGTCGCTCGCCGGCGGGTGACGCTCACCTGGTCGCAGTTGTCCTCGCCCCAGTCACCGAGCGGGCGCAGCGCCAGCTCCAGGGCGACTCCGGTGGGGGTCAGTGAGTAGACGACCTTGGGCGGCACCTGGTCGTGCACGGTGCGGGCGACCACGCCGTCGCGCTCCAGCTCGCGGAGCTGCTGGATCAGCATCTTCTCGCTGACCCCCTCCAGCTCGCGGCGGAGCTCGCCGGTGCGGCGGGGCTCGACGCCCAGCGCCCAGATGATCAGCGCCTTCCACTTGCCGCCGACGACGTCGAGCGCGACATCGAGCCCGCACAGGAAGTCCGGTCCGCGCATAGTGCTGCCTCACTTACCCCGAGGTGGGTACCTGACTGAATAGTGGGTACTTGAAGAATGGTAAGCATAGGCCCAGGATCGCGGCATGACCACCTCCGAGACGACCCCGTCCGTCGCCGTCCTGGGGCTGGGCCCCATGGGCGCCGCGCTCGCCCGCGCGCTCCTCGACGCCGGCGTACCCACCACCGTCTGGAACCGCAGCCCGGAGCGGTCTCGACCGCTCGCCGCGGAGGGCGCAGACGTGGCACCCGACGCCGCGGCGGCCGTTGCCTCCGCATCGCTGGTGGTGGTCTGCCTGCGCGACCACCCCGCTGCCCGCGAGGTCCTGGAGGGGGTTCCGGCCGAGGCGTACGACGGGCGCACGGTGGTGCATTTCTCGTCCTCGACACCGGCCGTCGCCAGGGCGTCGGCCGCCTGGGCCACCGGTCGCGGGATCGACTACCTGTCCGGGGCCATCCTGGTGCCCACGCCGCTGGTCGGTGACCCCGAGGCGCTGTTCCTGTACGCCGGCGAGCGGGCGCTGTTCGACCGGCACGCCGAGCTGCTGCGGGTCCTCGGCGGCAAGGCCGACCACCTCGGCAGCGACCACGGGCTCGCGTCGCTCTACGACGTGGCCATGTTGGAGCTGTTCTTCGCCGGGATGACGGCGTTCCTGCACGCCGCCGCGATGGTCACGGCGCAAGGCGTCGACGCCAAGACCTTCCTGCCCTACGCGCACGACGTACTCGGCACGCTCGGGCACTCGCTCGTGGGCCTGGCCGACGACGTCGACGCCGGGAGCCATCCCGGCACCGAGGACAACCTGGCCATGGAGCTCACCGCGCTCGACCACATCGTCGACACCGGTGCCGAGCTCGGCCTGGACGACCGGCTGCCGCGTCTGCTCCGGGACGTGACCGCAGCGGCGGTGGAACGCGGTCACGGCGGCGACGGGTTCTCGCGGGTGGTGGAGGTGCTGCGCGGTGGATGAGGGTGGCACGCTGGCCCGGTGACCCTCAGCCCGCTGACCCTGCCCGACACCGATCATGCAGAGGAGTGGGTGCGCGCTCGCTCCGATGACGGCCTCGCCCGTGCCCGCGAGCTCGCCGAGCGGCTGCGCACCGACCCACCCGCCGACGCGCTGGGTGCCCTCGAGGTCTGGGACGAGCTGTCGCTCGAGCTGAGCAACGTGGCGGCCGTGGGATCGCTGCTGAGCAACGTGCACCCCCTCGAGCCGGTGCGCGACGTCGCGGAGCGGGCCGAGCAGGACGCGATGCGGCTCTCCACCGAGCTCAGCCTCGACCGGGCGATCTACGACGTCTTCGCCGGACTCGAGCGCGCCGACCTCGACGCCGAGGCCGGCCGGCTGCTCGACAAGGTGCTGGAGACGTTCACCCGCTCGGGTGTCGACCGCGACGAGGCGACCCGGACCAGGGTGGCGGCGATCAACGAGCGGGTGACCGAGATCGACCAGGAGTTCGGGCGCAACATCCGCGACGACGTCCGCACCATCCGGGTCACCCCCGACCGCCTCGCCGGGATGCCCGACGACTGGCTCACGGCCCACCCCGCCGACGACGAGGGCCTGGTCACCGTGACCACCGACTACCCCGACGCGATCCCGGTCCGGATGTTCGCCCACGACCCCGAGGTCCGCCGCGACCTGACCGTGCAGTTCCTGACCCGCGGTTGGCCGCAGAACGAGCCGCTGCTCACCGAGCTCTTCGACCTCCGCCACGAGATGGCGACGCTGGTCGGCTACGACGACTGGGCGTCGTACGACGCCGACGTGAAGATGATCGGCAAGGGGCCGGCGATCCCGGAGTTCATCGACCGGATCGCCGCGGCCGCCGAGGAACCGATGCGCCGCGACCTCGAGGCGCTGCTGGAGCGCTACCGCCGCGACGTGCCCGACGCCACCGCGATCGACTCCGCCGACGGCCCCTACTACCAGGAGCTGGTCCGCAAGGAGCAGTACGACGTCGACTCCCAGGAGGTCCGCACCTACTTCGGCTTCGATCGGGTGCGGCAGGGACTCCTCGACGTGACCGGGCGGCTGTTCGGGCTGCGCTACGAGCCGGCGACCGACGTGACGCTGTGGGCCGACGACGTCACGGCGTACGACGTCCATCGCATCGACGGCGGCGACCGGGTCGGCCGGATCTTCCTCGACCTGCACCCGCGCGAGGGGAAGTACAAGCACGCCGCGCAGTTCACGCTCACCGAGGGCGTGGCCGGCCGCCAGCTGCCCGAGGGCGTGCTGGTCTGCAACTTCCCCGCCGGGCTGATGGAGCACGACCACGTGGTCACGCTGTTCCACGAGTTCGGGCACCTGGTCCACCACGTGCTCGCGGGCCACGGCCGCTGGACGCGCTTCGCCGGCGTGGCCACCGAGTGGGACTTCGTCGAGGCGCCCAGCCAGATGCTCGAGGAGTGGGCGTGGGACGCCGCGGTGCTGCGCACCTTCGCCACCGACGAGAGCGGCGAGCCGATCCCGGCCGAGCTGGTGGAACGGATGCGTCGGGCCGACGACTACGGCAAGGGCATCTACGCGCGCACCCAGATGTTCTACGCGGCTATGTCCTACTGGTTCCACACCGAGCGGCCGGCCGACCTCCGCGCCCGGATGGTCGAGCTGCAGGAGCGGTACTCGCCGTTCGCCTACATCGACGACACCCGGATGTTCGCCAGCTTCGGGCATCTCGGCGGCTACAGCTCGGCGTACTACACCTACATGTGGTCGCTGGTGATCGCGAAGGACCTCTTCAGCGCGTTCGATCCCGATGACCTCTTCGACCCGGAGGTGGCAGGACGGTACCGCGACCGGGTGCTTGCCGCCGGCGGACGCAAGGACGCCGCCGACCTGGTCGCCGACTTCCTCGGCCGGCCCTATCAGTTCGACGCGTACGCCGCCTGGCTGGCGCGTTAGGCCGCCCAGACCAGGTCGAGCGGATAGGGACTGCGGATGGTCCCGGGCAGCGGCGGCGCGGTCGAGTCGTAGGTGTGCCCGGTGGGTGTGGTGGTCGCGACGGTATGTCGTGGACCGGGTCGGGGCCTCGCCCGCCAGTCGGGGGCTTGTTTGGCGATGTTGCAGGCCTGGCAGAGTCCCTGGCCGTTGGCGGCGTTGGTGCGGCCGCCCTCGTCGAAGTCGACGACATGGTCGGACTGCCTGATCGGGGCGTCGCAGTAGGGAGTGCGGCAGAGGCCGGCGTCACGGACCGCGATCAGCTGGTCGAGGCCTTCGCAGAAGCGCCGGGTGCGGGAGTCCATCGCGGTGACATCGCCGCTGACCGGATCGGCGAAGACCCGGCGCAGCCAGCCGGCACCCTGGGCGCCGAGGCGTTCGACCGCGGTGCGGACCAGGTCGCGGGCCCAGCCGGCCGGCACCGGTCCGTGGCCGTGCAGCTCGGCGGGCTCGTGGTCGATGTCGAACAGGGTGGCGTCGGTGACGACCAGGTGGACCGCCACGGGCACACCGTCGGCGGTGGCCTGGCCGGTCACGCGCTCGACCAGCGCGTCGGCCATCAGCTGGCCGCGGGTCCTCGGGTCGCCCGCGGCGGTGCGCCGGTCGGCGTACCGCATGAGCGCGGCGAAGACCGCGACCCCCTGGGCAACGGGCAGCAACGAGCTGACCCGCGCCATCGTGTCGGGCGCCGGTCGGCAGGTGACGTTGCGCTCGGTCTCGGCCCTGCTGGCGCGACGGACCGCGGCGCCGGGATCGAGTCGGTGCGCTGCGCGCCGCGCGGCGGCCACCACCTTCGTGTCGCCCATGCCCTCCAGGCGGCTCGGGTCACCGCAGACCTCGCGGTCGACCTCCCCGCGGTGCTCGGGTGAGAGCAGTGCGGTCTCGCGCACCATCAGCTCGGCCCGCCACTCGGTGAGCTGCCCGCTCTCGAGCGCTGCCAGCGTGTGGGGCATCTCTGCGAGCCAGGCCGTGGCCGCACCCAGTCGACGCCCGCCCCGGTGGGGTGACTCCTTGCGGGCCAGGGCGACCTGGCCGGCGACGCCCCTGCCCTGCCGCGCCGCCGGCACCCCGGCGGCCGCCTGCGCGGCCCGCTGGGAGGCCTCGAAGGCAACGCTCACCCGCGCCTGCGCCGCGGCCGCGCCGGACTTCAGCTCCTCCAGCGCCCGGATCAGGTCGATCCGGCCCCCGTCGTCGAGACCATCGCCGAGCGAGGCGAGCCTCGCGTGGAACGCGCGCACCGCCGCCACTGCGGCGGGAGCCTCGGGGTCGGCGGTGGAGGACTGCATGCGCCGAGTCTATCGAACGTATGTTCGAGCATGCAAGTCGATCTACACAGGCGCCCGACCCCAGTTCGGATGCGATGCCAGGAGGGAGGCATGCGCCTCCTCGACCTCGTCGGGCACGTCGACGTGCCCGATGAACCCGCGGCCGCGCGGGCCGTACCCGTCCTCGTCGTCCCGCAGGCGTGGCACCTCGCCCATCACCAGCGAGATCCAGCGGTCCCGAGGCCAGGTGTCGCGGCCATCGGGTGCGGGTCGGTTGACCGGCTCCGCCTCCGGCCAGACCAACCGGAACCCGGCGTCCATGCGCCGCTGCATCGTCGCGTCCTGCACCAGCGCGACCGTGCGCGGGCGTATGCCGTTCCGGATAGCGAGGTCGCGAGCGAAGGCCACGTTGTCGCCACAGTTGGTCGACGCGCGCTCCAGCAGCACGTCCTCGATCCCGTGCGTACGACGGAGGTGCTCGGCCATCAGGTCCGCCTCCGCCACCTCCGGTCCACCGCCGACCAGACGGCGCAGCACGTCGGTGGTGTGGCCTCGACCTCCGACGAGCATCAGCGTCCCGACGCGTCCGCCCGCCACCGCAGCAGCTGCCTGATCCCACCCGGCCGGCAGCGACCCACCGAAGAGCAGCATCAGGTCGACGTGCTCGGGCTCGGGATCCTCGAGCGCCAGCCACGACGCGATGGTGTCCAGCCTGCTCACGGTGCCCATGTTGGCCCACGGGGGGCGGATACGGTGCCGACGTGGAGCGCAGCGAACCAGAGCACCTCTCGTCCTCGTTCGGCGGAGCAGCGGCGGCGTACGCCGAGCATCGCCCCGACTATGCCCAGGCAGCCGTCCGTTGGGTCCTCGATGCGGCGAGCGGCAAGCGGGTCCTCGATCTCGGTGCCGGGACCGGCAAGCTCACGGGCACCCTGCGAGAGGTCGGCGCCGACGTCGTCGCGGTCGAGCCCGATCCGGCGATGCTGGCCGAGCTGCGAGGCACGCTGCCGGCAGTGCGCTCCATGCAAGGAAGCGCCGAGGAGATCCCCCTGCCGGACGGTTCCGTCGACGCGGTGGTCGCGGGACACGCCATGCACTGGTTCGACATGGCCGTGGCCGGACCGGAGATCGCCAGGGTCCTGGTGCCGGGCGGCGTCCTGGCCGGCCTGTGGAACGTCATCGACGACCGCGTCGACTGGGTCGCCGAGCTCGCGCAGGAAGGCGGGAGCGCCGCCGTCGGTGAGCGCGACCTGCTCAGCACCTGGCGGGACGCGACGTCGCACACCTACCTGCCGAAGATCGACCAGGCCCCCAGCTTCGGCCACCTCCAGCAGGTCGAGTTCCCGCACGACCAGCGCCACACCGCCGAATCGCTGGTTGCGAAGATCGCGACGCACGCGGGGCTGCTGGTGATGCCCGACCGGGAACGCGAGGAGACGCTCGGACGGATCCGCGACCTTCTCGCGAGCACGCCCGAGACCGCCCACGGAGGTTTCACCCTCCCGATGTTGACCGGCGTGCTGCGCGTCCGGCGACTCTGAGCTCCAGCAGTGCCCGACGACGTGCCGGAGCGCCCCGAGGCGCACTCCGACGTGCTCCCGTTGCGCGAGGCGACGCGCACCTGGTTCTCCATCTCGCTGCAGACCTTCGGTGGCCCAGCAGGCCAGATCGCGGTCATGCAGCGCACGCTGGTCGACGAGAAGCGCTGGATCGGGCAGGGCAGGTTCCTCCATGCCCTGAACTACTGCATGCTGCTGCCCGGCCCCGAAGCGCAGCAGCTGGCCATCTACATCGGCTGGCTGCTCAACGGACTTCGCGGTGGTCTCATCGCAGGGACCCTGTTCGTGATGCCTGGAGTGGTGACGCTGCTGGGCCTCTCAGCGATCTACGTCGGGCTGGGCGACACGGCAGCCGTCGAGGCGGTCTTCCTGGGCCTCGCGCCAGCCGTCATCGCGATCGTCATCCAGGCCGTGGTGCGAGTCAGTCGAAGAGCCCTCACCGGCGCCACGCTGGTGGGCCTGGCGGTGGTCGCCTTCGTCGCGCTGGCCTTCTTCGCGGTCCCCTTCCCGATCGTGATCCTCTGCGCCGGAGGGCTCGGCTGGTTGATGGGCAGGATCCGGCCCGACCTGGCCCGGCCGAAACCGACGCCTCCCGACGACGGACCCGCGCCGCTGATCGCCGACGACCAGCTGCACGCGGAACCGCCGACTGCGCGCCGCTGGTGGGCGATCCTCGTCGTGGGCCTGTTCCTGTGGTTCGCGCCGCTCGTCGCGGCCGGCCTGCTCTTCGGCCGTGACAGCGTGTTCGTCGACCAAGGGCTGTTCTTCTCCGGCGCCGCGCTCGTCACGTTCGGTGGCGCCTACGCCGTGCTCGCGTACGTCGCCCAGCAGGCCGTCAACGTCTACGGCTGGCTCCTCCCGGGCGAGATGGTCCGCGGCCTCGCCCTCGCCGAGACCACGCCCGGACCGCTGATCATGGTGGTGCAGTTCGTCGCGTTCGTCGGCGCCTACCGCGACCCGGGCAGCCTGGACCCCTGGGTCGCCGGCGTCCTGGCGAGCGCGCTCGTCGTCTGGGTGACGTTCGTGCCGAGCTTCCTGCTCGTCCTCGTCGGAGCGCCGT
>DASTDJ010000043.1:0-7000 GCA_035710425.1 Nocardioides sp. | reverse complement strand
CGAGGTGGTCTTCGAGGAGACCGTGCGCATGCAGCGGCTGGTCGACCAGATGCTGCTGCTCACCCGCACCGACGAGGGCGAGATCGGCGACCGACGCAGGGAGGTCGACCTCGACGACCTGGCCCGCACCGAGGCCGCTCGGCTGCGCAACGGGCTGGTCGTCGACACCTCACGGGTCGGTGACGGCCGGGTGCTGGGTGACGAGCTCGCGCTCGGCCAGGTGGTGCGCAACCTGCTGGACAACGCCGCTCGGCACGCGCAGGGACGGGTCGAGGTCGCCGTGCACCGCGACGGCCCCCGCGTGGTGCTGACCGTGGACGACGACGGGGCGGGCATCCCCGACGACCAGCACGAGCGGGTCTTCGAGCGTTTCGTGCGCCTCGACGAGGCCAGGGCCCGTGACGACGGCGGCAGTGGCCTCGGGCTGGCGATCGTCCGCGAGATCACCCGGGCGCACGGCGGCGAGGCAGCAGTGAGCGGGTCCGAGCTGGGCGGCGCCCGATTCACGGTGGACCTGCCGGCTGCTCCCTGAAGCGGCCTTCAGACGGGTTCAGGTGGGGTTCAGCGACCTCGCGGCATGGTCGTACCAGACACCGACCGAGAGGAATCCGATGAACACCCAGAAGCTGCGCAGCAAGCGCGTCGTCATCCCCACGATCGCGGCGGTCGCCGTGCTCGGAGCCGGAGGCCTCGTGTGGTCCAGCGCGGCCTCCGACGAGCTGACCGGCGACGAGCGCGACCGGGCCAGCAGCGCCGCGCTCGACGCCGTGGGCGAGGGCAAGGTGACCGGCACCGAGACCGACGACGAGGAGGGCGCCTACGAGATCGAGGTGACCCGGCCCGACGGCAGCCAGGTCGACGTCCACCTCGACAAGGACTACCAGGTGCTCAGCCAGGACGCCGACGACGAGGACGGCGACGACGACGGCCGCGACGACGACGGGGACCGCGACGCGGACGAGCGCGCCCTCTCTGACCAGGAGCGCACCTCCGCCGAGAAGGCCGCGCTGGCCGAGGTCGACGGGACCGTGACCGACGTCGAGGCCAGCGACGACGCAGGCGAGGCCTACGAGGTCGAGGTGACCGCCGCCGACGGCGCCGAGTGGACCGTCGAGCTCGACGGCGACTTCAAGGTCCTCGACTCGCGGGCCGACGACTGAGGCTCCCGAACGCGCGCCCCATGCTGTTGCATGGGGCGCGTCGTGCTTTTCGTCGAGCGGAAGAGGTGACCGAGTGCAGCAGGTGCGGGCAGTGGTGGCGAAGGCCAAGGGGCAGCCGGTCGAGCTGACCACGATCAACGTGCCCGACCCCGGGCCGGGGGAGGCCCTGGTGAAGGTGCAGGCGTGCGGCGTCTGCCACACCGACCTGCACTACCGGGAGGGCGGCATCAACGACGAGTTCCCGTTCCTGCTCGGCCACGAGGCGGCCGGGGTGGTGGAGGCGGTCGGTCCGGATGTCTCGGGGCTGGCCGCGGGCGACTTCGTCGTACTCAACTGGCGCGCGGTCTGCGGCGACTGCCGGGCCTGCAACCGCGGCGAACCGTGGTACTGCTTCGCGACGTTCAACGCCACCCAGAAGATGACGCTCGAGGACGGCACCGAGCTCTCGCCCGCCCTCGGCATCGGGGCCTTCGCCGAGAAGACGCTGGTGGCCGCCGGGCAGTGCACGAAGGTCGACCCGGACGCACGAGCCGCCGCGGTCGGGCTCCTGGGCTGCGGCGTGATGGCGGGGATCGGCGCCGCGATCAACACCGGCTCTGTGGGCCGCGGGAAATCGGTCGCCGTGATCGGCTGCGGCGGGGTGGGCGTGGCGGCGGTGGCAGGGTCCGCTCTCGCCGGCGCCAGCCCGATCATCGCGGTCGACATCGACGCCAAGAAGCTCGAGGCCGCGACCAAGATGGGCGCCACGCACACGGTCGACTCGTCGGCCACCGACCCGGTCGCCGCGATCCAGGAGCTGACCGGTGGCTTCGGTGCCGACGTGGTGATCGAGGCCGTGGGCCGCCCCGAGACCTGGGAGCAGGCGTTCTACGCGCGCGACCTGGCCGGCACCGTGGTGCTGGTCGGCGTACCCACTCCCGACATGCGGATCCCCGACATCCCGCTGCTGGACGTGTTCGGCCGAGGTGGTGCGCTGAAGTCGAGCTGGTACGGCGACTGCCTCCCCACCCGCGACTTCCCGATGCTGGTCGACCTCTACCGGCAGGGGCGGCTCGACCTCGACGCGTTCGTCACCGAGGAGATCGGCCTCGGCGACGTGGAGGCGGCGTTCGACCGGATGCACGGCGGAGACGTGCTCCGGTCGGTGGTCATCCTCTGATGGCGGCCAGGGTCGACCACGGGGTGGTCAGCGGCACCTTCAGCCTCGACGGGGAGACGTTCGACGTCGACAACAACGTGTGGGTCGTCGGCGACGACGCCGAGTGCGTCGTGATCGACGCGCCGCACGACGTCGAGGCGATCCTGGCCGTTGTCGGCGACCGCAAGGTGCGCGCGATCCTGTGCACCCACGCCCACGACGACCACGTGCGGGTGGCTCCGGCGCTCCGCGAGCGGGTGGTCGCGCCGATCCTGCTCCACCCGGCCGACCGCCCCCTCTGGGAGCTCACCCACACCGACTACCTGTGGGACGTCGACCTGGCCGACGGGCAGCAGATCGAGGTGGCGGGCACCACGCTCGTCGCGCTGCACACCCCCGGCCATGCACCCGGCGCGGTCTGCTTCCACGCGCCCGACCTCGGCTGCGTGTTCACCGGCGACACGCTCTTCCAGGGCGGCCCGGGCGCCACCGGTCGCTCGTTCAGCGACGCCGACCAGATCGTGGCGTCGATCCGGTCCGTGCTGTTCGGGCTGCCCGACGACACGGTGGTGCACACCGGGCACGGCGACGACACCACGATCGGCGCCGAGCGGGAGGCGCTCGGCGCCGGCTGACGTCAGCGCGACTCGGCGTACTCCTCCTCCGGAGCAGGCTCGCGCTTCTCGTCGCCGTGTCCCGGCCACCAGGCGGCGTGCCCGATCAGCGCGGTGAGCGCCGGCGTGAAGAACATCGCCATCACGAACGCGGCCACGAAGATGCCGAACGACAGCGCGAAGCCCATCGACTCGAAGAACGCGTTACCGCCCAGCATCAGCGACGCGAACGTGCCCGCCAGGATCACACCGGCAGCGGCGATCGTCGGACCGGCGTGCTTGACCGCCTCCGCCGCCGCGGCGTGCGGGTCGTTGCCCTCGCGGGCCTCCTCGCGTAGTCGCGCGATCATCAAGATGTTGTAGTCGGTGCCCAGCGCCGTCACGAACAGATAGATGTAGATCGGCAGGATGAAGATCAGCCCGGGCTCACCCTGGATGTGCTGGAACACGATCACGGTGGCGCCGAGCGTGGCGCTGAACCCGAGCCCGACGGCCGCCATCAGGTACCACGGCGCCACCAGGCTGCGCAGCAGCAGCGCCAGGATCAGCATGATGATCACCGCGGCGACCGGGAACACGACCCGGTAGTCGCGGGCCATGGCCTCCTGCAGGTCGGCGAACACCGAGGCCGTGCCACCGACGTACGCCTCGGTGCCCTCCGGGGCAGCGTCGTGCGCGGCGTCGCGGATCGGGCCCTTGACGTCCTCGAGCGCGGCGTCGGACACCGGGTCGTTCTCGAGGATCAGCGAGAACTCGGCGGCCGTGCCGTCCTCGGACAGCTGGCCCGGGAAGACCTGGTCGACGCCCTGCACTCCTTCGAACGCCTGCTGGAACTCGTCGAGGTCGGCCTGCTCGAGCGGGGTGTCGTCGTCGGAGACCAGCATCACCGGTGCCGGCTCGGCGGCGCCGGCGGCGAAGTGCTCCTGGAAGACCTGCAGCCCCTCGGTGGAGTCGACGTCCTCGGGCAGGCTGGAGTTGAAGTCGAACGACGGGTTGAACGAGAACGCGAACACCGTGATCGTGGCGAGGAGGCCGCCCGACACGAGCGCGAAGATCCCCGGCCGGCGGCCCAGCGCGTTGCCGACCTTCCCGAAGCGGGCGGCCTCGGGGTCCTGCTTCCACTTCTTCGAGGGCCAGAACAGCGCCCGTCCGAGAACCGTGACGATCGCCGGCACCAGGGTGAGGGCGGCGACCAGGGTCACCGCGACCGCGATGGCCAGCGCGGGCCCGATCGCGCGGAAGATGCCGAGCGAGCTCAGGATCAGGGCCAGGAAGGCGACGATCACCGCACCGCCCGCCGAGGCGATCGCCTCACCGGCCCGCTCGAGCGCGTGCACCACGGCGGCGCGGGTGTCCGCACCCTCGCGGAGCCGCTCGCGGTAGCGGAACAGGAAGAACAGGATGTAGTCGGTGCCGATCCCGTAGAGCACCACGATCAGGATCGCCTCGATGGACGAGTCGGCCTGGAGGTCGAACATGTCGTTGGCCCAGGCGATCAGGCCGTTGGCGATCACCGACACGACGGCCACCACGATGATCGGCGTCAGGCAGATGATCGGACTACGGAAGATCAGCGCCAGCAGGACGATGATCAGCACGACCGTCGCGATGCCGACGATGGCCAGCGTCTGGGCGCTGGAGTCCTCCTGGTCGACGCTCTGCGGGACAGAACCGGTCGCCAGGACCGTCAGGCCGGTGTCCTCGACCAGCGGGTCGAGTGCGTCCTGCAGGTCGCGGCCGTCGTCGATCGCCTGCGTGTCGAAGCCGGTGGACCCTTCGGCGAGACCGATGATGCCCACCTGGACGAGGCCGTCCTCGGACACGTTCGGTTGACCCTCGGGGTCGGTCGTGACGACCTCCTGGACGAAGGTCTCCTCGCCGAGCTCGGGGCCGAGCTCCTGGGCGATCTGGTCGACCTGCTGCTGGTCCTCGGTCGTCAGCTCGCCCCCGTCCTCGCGCTGGAAGACCAGCAGCGCGGCGGGCGTGGTGCTGCCGGGGAACTTGTCGGCCTGCACCTCGGCGGCCTTGATGGACTCGTAGTGGTCGGGGAGGAACTCGGCCTCGTCCGTCGTTGTCTGCAGGGTCGGAGCGGTCGCGACCACGACGATCGCGAACACCACCCAGGCTCCGATGACGTACCAGGGACGACGGGACACGAAGCGACCGAGGGCACCGAACATGCCCCCAACCGTATCCACGTGACGGCCGTCACTCGCCAACGGGTTGTTCGGTTCAGAAGGGTCTTACCAGGAGCGCCGTGCCGTGCCCGGCCACCCGGGTCAGCACGATCGTCGCCTCGGCCTCACCGGACAGGTCAAGGCGCTTCCGCAGCTGTTCGGGCACGACGTCGACGCCCCGCTTCTTGATGGTCAGCCGGCCCACTCCGCGCTCGCGGAGCGCGGCGCGCAGCTGCTTCTCACGGAACGGCAGCTCCTCGAGGACCTGGTAGCCGCGGGCGAACGGGGTGCGGAAGGACCGGTCCGAGGTGACGTAGGCGATGTGCTGGTCGACCAGGCCGCCCTCGACGCCGTGCGCGACAGCCGTGACCAGGCCGGCCCGCACCACCGCGCCGTCGGGCTCGTAGAGGAACTCGCCGACGGCGCGCACCTCCGCGCCCGGGTCGTCGTCGTCGGTCAGCGTGGCCAGCCCACCCTCGCCGATCACCGTCGCCCGCCGCGCGGTCGAGGCCAGCCGGCCGGACCACAGGGCCGCCTCCTTCACCTCGCCGCCGTCGCTGACCCACTCGGCCTCGACGCCGGCCGGCACCAGCGCGTGCGGGATGCCGGGGGCCACCTTCACGCACGCGTCCCGGGTGAGCAGTTGTTCGACGAACGACCAGGGCGGCTCCCAGTCATCGGCCCGGAAGGTGCGTCCGCTCCCGGTGCGCCGGGCCGGGTCGGCGTACGCGACGTCGAAGGGGCTGGTGTCGACCCGGGTGGCGTCGGCGACCTTCACGGCTCCGGCGAGACCGAGCGCGTGGAGGTTGGCCTCGGCGACGGCGACCCGCACCGGGTCGAGGTCCACGCCGGCGCAGATCAGCCCGGCGGCGGACCCGGCGAGCAGGTCGCCACCGATGCCACAGCCGAGGTCGATCAGTGAGGTGGCCTCGAAGGCGGCCAGCCGGGAGGCGCGATGCTCGGCCACCGTGGCGCGGGTCGCCTGCTCGAGCCCGTCGGGCGTGAAGTACATCCGCGCGGCGGAGGCGCCGAACTTGGGCTCGGCCCGGCGGCGCAGGTCGACCTGGGTGAGGGCGGCGGCGACCTGCTCCGGATCGGCCGACCGGCGCAGCTCGGCCTGGGCGTGGAGCTCGTCGCCCTCGATGGCGCCGGCCCGGGCGAGCAGGTTCTGACCGTCGTCGGTCAGCAGCCACCGGAATGCCTCGAGATCCATCCCGGCATCCTGTCAGCCGGCCCGCAGCGGACCCCCTTCTGGCACTCCCTTCCGGTGAGTGCTAGTTTCAGAGTTGGCACTCTCGCCCTGAGGGTGCCAGTGCTTGCGACGGAGTGCGACCCCCGCGACGGCGTACCCCCAGCAAGCCCCAACGTAGGGGGGCGACAGTCCTCCCGGACGCAGTCACAACAAGTGGAGAAAGTGGAGGTCGGCAACGTGTCGGTCAACATCAAGCCTCTCGAGGACCGCATCGTCGTCAAGCCGCTCGACGCCGAGGAGACCACGGCGTCCGGCCTGGTCATCCCCGACACCGCCAAGGAGAAGCCCCAGGAGGGCGAGGTCGTGGCGGTCGGCCCGGGACGCTTCAACGAGGACGGCGACGGCCGGGTCCCCATGGACGTCTCCGTGGGCGACAAGGTCATCTACAGCAAGTACGGCGGCACCGAGGTCAAGTACGGCGGCGAGGAGTTCCTGATCCTCAGCGCCCGCGACGTGCTCGCGGTCATCGGCTGATCCAGCCGAACCAGCGCATTCCACGTGTGACCCCGCCCCGGGCGGCCCGGTAGCCAGTCCGTGGCCCCTGGGGCGGTGTCGTCACAGCAACCCCCGACGAAAGGCAGTGCATTTTCGATGTCGAAGCTCCTGGAGTTCGACGAGGCAGCGCGGCGCTCCCTCGAGCGTGGCGTGGACAAGCTCGC
>DASTDJ010000042.1:0-10087 GCA_035710425.1 Nocardioides sp. | reverse complement strand
CCTCCCTCGACAGAGGCCACGGGGTTCGGCCTCTTGTGGGTGGGACGCGCCCACGAACGAACGAGTTGTCTCAGACCCAGCGGGAGAACCAGATCCGGTCGAGCCACTGGTCACGGGTGAGCAGCTCGTTGCTGAGGAGGGGGTAGAACCACGCGAAGTTGAGGAGGGCGAGGACGAAGAACGAGCCGGACACCACCACGCCCACGGTTCTTCGGGTCGACGGTAGGCGGGACGGGCCGATCAGCTTGCCCATCGCCATCGTGATCGCGAGCACCATGAACGGCAGCGTCGCGATCGCGTAGAAGAAGAAGATCGGCCGGTCGTCGTAGAGCAGCCAGGGCAGCCAGGTGGAGAGCGCGCCGACGGTGATCACGCCGTACCGCCAGTCACGAGTGCCCAGCCACATCGCGCCGGCGAAAAGCAACGCGACCGCGCCGCCCCACCAAATGACCGGCGTCCCGATCAGCAGCACCTGCCGGTAGCAGAAGCTGCCCTGCGGGGCGTCGCAGCCCGGATCGGTCGGCTTGATGTCGGTGTCGGCGGCCACCCCGACCGGCCGGTTGATGAACAACCAGCCCGAGGGCTTCGACTCGTAGTGGTGGCTGCTGCAGTTCAGGAAGTGGGTGTGGAAGGTGTAGACGTCCTGGTGGTAGTACCAGAGCGACCGCAGCGACTGGACCAGCTCACCCGGCCCGGAGGCGTCGGGCTCCTTGGCGGTCGGCCACTGGTTGTCGTCCAGGACCGGTTGGTCGTCGCAGGTCTTCCCCTCCTCGACGAACCGGGCGTACTGCGACTGGGAGTAGGCCTGCTCGTAGTCGTCGGCGTGGACGAGCCAGCCGGTCCAGCTGGCGACGTAGACGAAGCCGGCGACGACGACCAGCTGGACGAAGGCGGGTACGCCGTCCGCGAGCACCGCCCGCAACCGTGCCCATCTCACGCCGAACGACTTCCGGGCGCCGCCGCTCCAGAAGAAGACCAGCAGGCCGAACGCTGCCATGGGGTAGATCGCGGTCCACTTGGTGCCGAGAGCCAGCCCGAAGCAGACGCCGCCGAGGACGAGCCACGGCCGGAACAACAGGCCGCGCACGGGGCCCCAGCTGTCGCGGGGGATCGGCCCCTCGACGAGCGACGCGAGCCTGGCGCGGTGCCAGTCGCGGTCGTTGACGATGCAGGCCACCCCGCAGAGCAGGAAGAACGCCAGGAAGATGTCGAGCAGCGCCAGTCGGGACAGCACGAAGTGCAGCCCGTCGAAGCTGAGCAGCAGGCCGGCGACGCAGCCGAGCGCCGTCGAGCCGGTGAGCCGGCGGGCCAGCCGGCACATCACCAGCACCATCAGCGCGCCCACCACGGCGGCGGCGATCCGCCAGCCGAACGGGTCCATCCCGAACGCCTTCTCGCCGAGCGCGATCAGCCACTTGCCGACCTCGGGGTGCACGACCATCGACGGGTCCTTGTCCCAGATGCCCGTCGTGTGGCCGTGGATGATGTCGGCGTTGATGTCGGTCTTGGGGTGGCCGTCGGCGTCCTTGAGGTACTCCTTGACGAAGCCGAAGTGCGCGAGCGACCAGGCGTCCTTGGCGTAGTAGGTCTCGTCGAACGCAACGACGTTCGGGCTGCCGAGCCGGTGCACCCGCAGCAGGAACGCCAGCAGCGCGACCCCGATCGCGGCGGCCCAGCCGACACGGGGGTCGGACCCGCTGAGCCGGCTGCGCGCCCGCTCGAACGCGGTGGGCACCGGCTGTCCGGTGGCGGTGGAAGAGAGACCCTCGGTGCGACCGTCACTGGACTCAGTGTCGAGGGCGGTCACGAACCGCAACCTTACGTCGATGCCATGATCGGGGCGTGCTGGTCCTCGCAGGTACGCCGATCGGTCGCGTGACCGACGCGTCGCCGCGTCTGGCCGAGGAGCTCGAGGCGGCGGACGTGGTCGCGGCGGAGGACACCCGGAGGCTGCGGCGGCTGACGTCGGAGCTCGGGGTCACGGTGCGCGGCCGGGTGGTCTCCTACTTCGACGGCAACGAGGCCGCGCGAACACCCGCGCTCCTCGAGGCGCTGCTCGCCGGCGAGCGGGTGCTGCTGGTGACCGACGCCGGCATGCCCAGCGTCTCCGACCCCGGCTACCGACTGGTGGCGGCGGCGGTCGAGAACGACGTCGAGGTGACCGCCGTACCCGGGCCGTCGGCGGTGCTCACCGCGCTGGCCGTGTCCGGGTTGCCGGTGGACCGGTTCTGCTTCGAGGGTTTCCTGCCGCGCAAGGCCGGCGAGCGGCGCCGACGGTTGGCCGCGCTGGCCGGCGAGCAACGCACGATGGTGTTCTTCGAGGCGCCGCACCGCACCGAGACGGCGCTCCGGGCGATGGCCGAGGCGTGGGGCGACGCTCGCTCGGCCGCGGTGTGCCGCGAGCTCACGAAGACCCACGAGGAGGTACGCCGCGGGCCGCTGGGAGATCTCGCATCGTGGGCGGCCGACGGGATCCGTGGCGAGGTGACCATCGTGGTGGCAGGGGCCGAGCCGTCGGCCGCGGTCCATGGGGATGCCGAGAGTCTCAGGGCGGCGGTTGCCGAGCGCGAGGCCGAAGGCATGAGCCGCAAGGAGGCGATCGTGGACGTGGCCAAGCTGGCCGGGGTGCCCAAGCGTGAGGTCTACCAGGCGGTGCACGTCGGTGGCTGAGCGGATCACGTCAGTACGGCGCGACGGGCTGACGTTCGACGTCTTCGACGAGGGACCGCTGGACGGCGAGGTCGTCGTCCTCCTGCACGGCTTCCCGGAGCGCAGCACCACCTGGCGGTCCGTCGCCCCGCTGCTGCACGAGCGCGGCTACCGGACGATCGCGATGGACCAGCGCGGCTACTCGCCGGGGGCCCGGCCCGAGCGGCGCTGGAACTACCGGATCAGCCAGCTGACCGACGACGTGCTCGCGCTCATCGACCGGGTCGGCGGCCCGGTGCACCTGGTCGGGCATGACTGGGGGGCGGTGCCGTCCTGGGCGGTCGCCATCGAGCGGCCCGATCAGCTGCGCACCCTGACCGCGGTGTCGGTGCCGCACCCGATGGCCTTCCTGCGGGCCACCGTCACCTCCCAGCAGTTCCGCAAGTCGTACTACATCGCCCTCTTCCAGCTCCCGTTCCTCCCGGAGTGGCTGGCGGGCAAGCCTGGCGGGCGGGTCGACACCGAGCTGCGCAAGGGCGGGATGACCGGCGACGAGGTGGCCCGCTTCCGGCGCGAGATCGTCGACGACGGGGCACTCCACTACGCGCTGATGTGGTACCGAGCGGTGATGATGGTCGACCCGAGGCTGTCTCCGAACCGAAAGGTGCGGGTGCCGACGACGTTCGTCTGGAGCGACCGCGACGTGGCCTGCGACCGTCGGGGCGCCGAGCTCACCGAGCAGTACGTCGACGCGCCGTACGAGCTCGTGGTCCTGGAGGGCGTCAGCCACTGGATCCCCACCCAGGCGCCGGAGCCGCTCGCCGAGGCGATCATCAAGCGGATCGAGTCCGAATGACCGATCGACCGCCCGCACCCGAGCCGCTGCCGCACCCGGTCGTCGACAACCACTGCCACCTCGACATCTCGCGCGACGGTGAGCCGGTCGACGTGGCAGCCGCGATCGCAGCTGCCGCGGCGGTGGGGGTGCCGCGGATCGTGCAGATCGGCTGCGACCTGCCCGGTGCTCGGTGGGCGGTCGAGGCAGCATCGACGTTCGACGGGCTGGTCGCGGGCGTCGCGCTGCACCCCAACGAGGCGCCGCGGCTCGGCGACGCGCTCGAGGACGCCCTCGCCGAGATCGAGGCGCTCGCGTCGTCCAGCGAGCGAGTGCGGGCGGTGGGGGAGACCGGGCTCGACCACTACCGCACGGGCGAGGAGGGCCGAGCCGCGCAGGTGGCATCGTTCCGTCGGCACATCGACCTCGCCAAGCGCCTCGACAAGACGCTGGTGATCCATGACCGCGACGCCCACGACGAGGTGCTGGAGGTCCTCGACGAGGAGGGCACGCCCGAGCGGTGGGTGATGCACTGCTTCTCCGGCAACGCCGACGTCGCGCGCCGCTGCCTCGACCGCGGCGCCTACCTCTCCTTCGCCGGCACCGTGACGTTCAAGAACGCCGAGCCGCTGCGCGACGCGCTGCGGGTGGCGCCGAGGGACCGGATCCTGGTGGAGACCGACGCGCCGTACCTCACCCCGATGCCCTACCGCGGCCGCACGAACGCGTCGTACCTCGTGCCGCTGACGATGCGGGCGATGGCCGCGACCCGTCGTGACGACCTGGAGGACCTGTGCGTCGCGGTCGACGCCAACACCGAGGCGGCGTTCGGCGGCGGCTGGTAGCTCAGCCCGCGGCGTCCGGCGCCGTCAGAGCGACGACCCGGTAGGAGATGCCGAGGGGCCAGCCGCTGAACGCCAGCGCCCGCAGGTTGACCCATGTCGGAGCACCGGAGGGGTCGTCCACGAAGGACGCGACGGTCTCGATCAGGGCGCCGTTCTCGCCGATCGCCCGCGCCGACGCAGTCACGCTCAGTTGGGCGTCGCCGAGCCGCTCACGGGCGTAGGCGAGGCTGTCGGGCAGGAAGAACGACACGTTCTTCTCGGGCAGCGAGACCCCTTTTGGCGCGCTAGCGGGACGCAGGAGACGGAGGCCGTCGATCTGTGGCTTGCCGTTGAGCCACACCGTGCCCAGGTACTCCGTACGACGCCGTTCCGCGCCGCCGGGCACCCGGACCAGCGTGTCGATCCGCGGCTGCGGCTCGATCTCGACAGGCATCATCGGCGCCTCCTGGCACGGGTAAAACTTCGTGTGGCTGGTCACTTTTAACGCCTGGGAGGCGCTCCAGGGTTTGCATTCTGCCTGCGCGTCCTGTTCTGGTGGAGGAGATGGCCGGGATCGGGATCGATCCGCCAGGGCAACGACGGCCCCGTATGAGAGCAGTCGTCGCGCAACTTCCCCCACGTGAGAGCCGCAGCCGGCGGTTGGCGCGCGGGGTCGCCCCGGCACCCGAGAACCGGAGAGTACGACGTACGGAGAATCGTGCCCTTCACTGGACACAACAGCACCGCTGCGCGGCTGCTCCTCAGCAAGACGGTCCTGATCTCGCTCGGCGTGGTCGCCCTGCTGGCGGTCGCCGGCACCACGGTCGGCTATGCCGCCCTCAGCACCGACGTCACGGTCTCGCTCGACGGCGAGGACCGCGAGGTCAAGGCGATGGGCGACACGGTCGCCGAGGTGCTCGAGGCGGAGGACATCGAGGTCGATGAGGCGCACGACATCGTCGCGCCCGGCCTCGACGAGGAGGTCGAGGACGGTGACCGGATCAGCGTCCAGTTCGGCCGCGAGCTCGAGCTGACCGTCGACGGCAAGACCACCACCCACTGGGTCAACAGCACCGAGGTCGCCACGGCCCTGGCCGAGCTCGGCCGCCCGTTCGGCGACGCCGAGCTGTCCACCAGCCGCGGCATGACGATCAGCCGCGACGGCGCCTCGGTCGAGGTGGTCACCCCCAAGAAGCTCGAGCTCTCGCTCGCCGGCAAGAAGCCGGTGACCCGTGAGATCACCGCGCTCACTGTCGAGGACGCCCTCGACGAGATGAACGTCCGGGTCGACAAGCACGACGAGACCAAGCCCGCCCTCGACGCGAAGGTCGAGGACGGCGACAAGGTCGTCTACACCGACGTCCGCGTGGAGAAGAAGCGGTTCAAGCAGGAGGCCATCGACTTCGGCACCGTCGAGCAGGAGGACGACTCGATGTCCGAGGGCACGACCGAGGTCGTGCGCGAGGGCCGCGAGGGGATGCGCGACGTCACCTACCGGATCTTCTACCGCAACGGTGAGCTCGACGCCCGCAAGGTGCTGCGTCAGGAAGTGCTCCGCAAGCCCGTCTCCGCGATCGTGAAGGTCGGCACCGCGTCGGCGTACGCCACCGGCAACACCGTGTGGGACCAGCTCGCCCAGTGCGAGTCCGGTGGCAACTGGGCGATCAACACCGGCAACGGTTATTACGGCGGCCTGCAGTTCAACCTCGGCACCTGGCAGTCGTACGGCGGCACCGGGCTGCCCAGCGAGGCCTCCCGCGAGACCCAGATCGCGATCGCGACGAAGCTCCGCGACGCCTCGGGCGGCTACGGCGCCTGGCCTGGCTGCGCGTCCAGCCTCGGTCTGCCGATGTAGCTCGCACCGCCCCAGTTGGCGCGATCGCGCCATTCGTGACGGTTGCACCCCTCCCGGGTGGGTCCAAACGGCGCGATCGCGCGGAAATGGCGGGGGCGGTCTACCCGGATAACCTCAAGCGCATGACACCAGCCGCCGGTCCGAGACTTCTCGGGCCGGCGGAGGTGCGTCTGCTGGCGGAGCGCCTCGACCTGCGGCCGACCAAGCAGCGCGGGCAGAACTTCGTGATCGACCCCAACACGGTGCGCCGGATCGTCCGCGAGTCCGGCATCACGGGAGACGACGTGGTGGTCGAGGTCGGGCCGGGGCTCGGTTCGCTGACCCTGGCGCTGCTCGACGTCGCCGACCGGGTGGTCGCGATCGAGGTCGACCCCAAGCTCGCGGCGCTGCTGCCAGAGACCGTGGCGGCGTACGCCCCCGACCGCGCCGACCGGTTCGAGGTGGTGCCGGCCGACGCGCTCCGGGTCACGGTGCTCCCGGGGCCGGCACCCACCGCGCTGGTCGCCAACCTGCCCTACAACGTCTCGGTGCCGGTGCTGCTCCACCTGCTGGCACTGCTGCCGTCGCTCGAGCACGGCCTGGTGATGGTGCAGTCAGAGGTCGCCGACCGCCTCGCCGCCAAGCCCGGGTCGAAGACCTACGGCATCCCGTCGGTCAAGGCGGCGTGGTACGCCGACGTGCGTCGCGCCGGGGCGATCGGCCGCAACGTCTTCTGGCCGGCGCCCAACGTCGACTCGGGCCTGGTCGCCTGGACACGACGCGACCCACCGGCGACCACCGCCACCCGCGAGCAGGTGTTCGCCGTCGTCGACGCGGCGTTCGCCCAGCGCCGCAAGGCCCTGCGCGGCGCGCTCCGCGCGCTGGCCGGCTCCTCCGAGGCCGCATCGGCGGCGCTGGCCGCGGCCGGCGTCGAACCGCTGGCGCGGGGCGAGTCGCTCACCGTGGAGCAGTTCGCCCGGATCGCGGAGGCGCTCTCGTGACGGTCACCGTGCGGGCGCCGGCGAAGATCAACCTGGTGCTGTCCGTGGGTGCCGCGCGCGCCGACGGCTTCCATCCGCTCGACACGATCTACCAGGCGGTCAGCCTCTACGACGACGTGACCGTCACCGACGCCGACGCGTGGTCGGTGGAGGCCAGCTCCGACGACGTCGACCTCAGCGGCGTACCGCTCGACGACCGCAACATCGCCCTTCGCGCCGGCCGCCTGCTCGCGGCCCACCATCAGGTCGACAAGGCCGCCCACCTGCACATCACCAAGGGGATCCCGGTGGCCGGCGGGATGGCGGGCGGGAGCGCCGACGCGGCCGCCACCCTCGTCGCGCTCGATCGGCTGTGGTCGCTGCACACCTCCGACGACGACCTGCTCGCGCTCGCCGCCGAGCTCGGCAGCGACGTGCCCTTCGCGCTCGTGGGCGGCACAGCGCGGGGCACCGGCCGCGGCGAGGTGGTCACCCCGCTGCCCGACGACTCGTCGCTGTGGTGGGTCGTGGTGCCGGACGACACCGGCCTCTCGACGCCGGAGGTGTACGCCGAGTTCGACGCCGCCCCTGGCATCGGCTCCGGCCGCCCCGCCCCGGACTGGGAGGACCTCGACTACCTCGGGATCATCGCGTCGCTCCGCAACGACCTGCAGGACCCCGCGCTGCGCATGCGTCCCGACCTGGCCGCCACCCGCGACGTGATCACCGACGCGGGCGCCGACGCCGTACTGCTCTCCGGTTCCGGCCCGACGTTCCTGGGCCTGGTCCGCGACCGCGACGCCGCCCACGACGTCGTCGAGCGGTTGGCCGATCGAGACGTGCTCGGCGTCCGGATCGCCACCGGCCCGGTCGCCGGAGCGCATGTGGTGGAGTACGTCTAGTGGTCAACCTTCTCAACCTGGAGCGGGTCTCCAAGGCCTACGGCGTGCGCCCGCTGCTCACCAACGTCTCCCTCGGCATCGGCGAGGGGGAGCGGATCGGGATCGTCGGTCGCAACGGCGACGGGAAGACCACCCTGCTCGAGGTGATGACCGGCCTCGAGCCGCCCGACAGCGGTCGGGTCTCGCAGACCCGCGGGCTGCTGATCGGCTACCTCCACCAGGGCGACGAGCTCATCGACAGCCACAGCGTCCGGGAGGCGGTGCTCGGCGGCCGGTCCGACCACGAGTGGGCGGCCGACCCGCGGCTGCGCGAGATCGTCGACGAGCTGCTGGCCGGGGTGGAGCTGGACCGCGCGGTGCTGGGCCTGTCCGGCGGGGAACGCCGGCGCTGCGCGCTGGCCGCGCTGCTGCTCGGCGACCACGACCTCGTCGTGCTCGACGAGCCGACCAACCACCTCGACGTCGAGGCCGTCGCCTGGCTCGCCGACCACCTCGCCAAGCGCGCCTCGGCGCTGGTCGTGGTCACCCATGACCGGTGGTTCCTGGACGCCGTGTGCCAGTGGACCTGGGAGGTGCACGACGGGGTGGTCGACGCCTACGAGGGCGGGTACGCCGCGTTCGTCCTCGCCAAGGCCGAGAGGCAGCGGCAGGCGGCTGCCTCGGAGGTACGCCGGCAGAACCTGGTCCGCAAAGAGCTCGCCTGGCTGCGTCGCGGGGCACCCGCTCGTACGGCGAAGCCGAAGTTCCGGATCGACGCGGCCAACACACTGATCGAGGACGTGCCCGAGCCGCGCGACCGCCTGGAGCTGCAGCGGTTCGCCACACAGCGGCTGGGCAAAGACGTGATCGACGTCGAGGACGTCGACCTGTCCCGCGGCCCGCGCGAGCTGCTGTCCCACGCGACCTGGCGGCTCGGGCCGGGCGACCGGGTCGGCATCGTCGGGGTCAACGGCGCCGGCAAGAGCTCGGTGCTGTCGCTTCTGTCGGGCGCGCTGCCGCCGGACGTCGGACGGGTGCGGCACGGGCGCACCGTGGCGCTGCAGCACCTGACGCAGGAGCTGGACGACCTCGATCCTGCGGCGCGCGTGCTCGCGACCGTGGAGTCGATCCAGCGGGTCACCCGCACGACCGAGGGTCGCGACGTCACAGCGACCTCGATGCTGGAGCGGTTCGGGTTCACCGGCGACCGACTCACTGCACGGCTGGGCGACCTGTCCGGTGGCGAGCGTCGGCGGTTCCAGCTGCTCCGGCTGCTGCTCAGCGAGCCCAACGTGCTGTTGCTCGACGAGCCCACGAACGACCTCGACATCGAGACCCTCAACGTCCTCGAGGACTTCCTCGACGGCTGGCCCGGCACCCTCGTCGTCGTCTCCCACGACCGCTACTTCCTCGAGCGGGTCACCGACTCGATCTGGGCGCTGCTCGGCGACGGCCAGATCTCGATGCTGCCACGGGGTGTGGACGAGTACCTCGAGCGGCGCCGTGACAGCGCGATCGCGCCGGATGTGCAGGGCCGTGGCCCCGGAACCGTCCCAGACCGCGCGATCGCGCCGGATGTGCAGGGTCGTGGCCCCGGAACCGTCCCAGACCGCGCGATCGCGCCGGATGGGCAGGGTCGTGGCTCCGGAACCGTCCCAGACCGCGCGATCGCGCCGTCTGTGCAGCCGGCCGCGCCCAAGGCGAAGCCCGGCAGCGCGGAAGAGCGCGAGGCCCGCAAGACGCTGGCCCGCCTCGACAAGCGGCTGGAGCGGATCGCCGTACAGGAGGCGGAGCTGAACGCCGCCATCGCCGAGCACGCCCACGACTACACCCGCCTGGCCGAGCTCGGCGCCGAGCTGAACACGCTGACCGCCGAGCGCGACGCGCTCGAGGTCGAGTGGCTGGAGGCCGCCGAGCTGCTGGAGGCGTAGCGGCCACCGGGTCGTAACCACGCCTTACCGCATCCACCACGCCGCTGCAACGGCGTGGAAGCGCTGCGAACGGCGTTCTACATGGACGCGCCGAACGGGTGCCCCCCACCCCGTTGTGCGCGGCAACCGGCCGGAGGACCATGACCCGCATGG
>DASTDJ010000041.1:0-18971 GCA_035710425.1 Nocardioides sp. | reverse complement strand
CCTCAGATCCTGAAGAAGATGTTCAAGAAGCGGTCTGCGACCGCACGGTCACCCCTGATGGTTCCCGCATTGCTGCGCCCGAACGCGGTGAGCACGAAGCTACCCGGGTCGAACTCGAGGACGGTCAGGTCGTCGGTGTCGCCGGCGGCGTACGAGAACCCCTCCTCGGTCAGCGAGACGCGCGTGTCGCCGGCGTTCGGACCGGACGTGATGCGGATCCCGATCTCGCACACGTCGCCGGTGGTGACGGGGTTGGTGGTGTACTGCCACAGCACGAACATGAACGGCGTGAGCAGGTCGGCCGCGTCACCCGACAGGCCGTGCGCACGCCCGGTGCCCTGCCGGATGTCCCAGGAGTGCACGCCGTAGTCCATCAGCTGGAAGGCGGGGTAGAAGAAGGACGGCAGCGGCCCCATGTAGAAGTGCGGGACCATCAGCGTGGTCCAGTCCTCGTCCGTCAGCCCGTCGAACGTCTCCATCATCTTGTCGAAGTCGGTGCGGGCCCGCTCGACGAGCTCCGTGCGCGGCACGGACCGGAATGCCGACGCCATCTCGTCGCACCGGGCCGCCATGCCGGGCAGACCGTAGGCCGGAGCCACCTCTTGGTCGGTGCGGGCGGCGTCGAACGCGACGATGTACTCCTCCGTCGTGTCCACGAGGTGACCGACGACGTCGCGCACCTGCCAGTGCCCCGCACCGGTCGGCGCCTCCCAGGCCTCGTCGCTGTCGACCAGGTCGAAGAACTGCTCGGCCTCCTGCCGCACGACCCGCAGGACCGTGCTCTTGCCCTCCGGGGTCATGGCGTTCCACGAGCTCATGCCCCCACCTCCTTGGAGACGAGAATGAGTTCGTTCGATATTAAACCAAAATGCGCTCGGCAGGGTCAGGTGCTGGGCCAGCCGCTCGGCGGGGGCGGAGGCGGCGGTGCGGCCCGAGGCGGCTCGGGCTCAGCGGGCGGCGGCGGGGCCGCGGGCTCGGGGGGTGGTGGCGCGGCGTCGGCCGGGGTCGGCGGAGGCGGCGGTGCGGCGCCTGCGGCACCCGGGGGCGGCGGCGGACCGGCGGGGGCCTGGGCCTGCGCGAGCCTCCCCTGCTGGTCGAGGGTGGTCAGCTCGGCGAGCAGCCGTGCCCTGGCCTCCGGGTCGACCGGCCTGCCGGCGTGCTCGTCGTAAGTCATCCGGCCCAGGTCGCGGTAGAGCGTCGCGGGGTCCGGCCCACTGGCGTTGTTCAGCGCCGTGTCGGCCTTGGCCGCGAGGTCGCTGGCGGCCGCCTTGGCCTTGTCGAGAAATCCCATTCTTCGGCCTCCATCGTGGGAACCCCCGGAGCATACTCAGCGTCACACTCGCGAATCTCGGTTACTCGTCCACGCACCAGATGGAGTCTTCTTCATGCCCATTCACGGCTCGCTGTTCACCGACCACCAGGAGAACCAGGCCACCGACCCCTTCGTCCAGCAGAACAAGAAGCTGCTGAAGATCTCGATGGCCTACGGTCCGGTCTGGGCCAAGACCGGCTCGATGGTGGCCTACCAGGGCGACGTGCGGTTCCAGAACAAGGGCTCGGGTGGCCTCAACAAGATGCTCAAGAAGGCGGTCACCGGCGAGGGCGTCGACATGATGGAGTGCACCGGGCAGGGCGAGCTCTTCGTCGCCAACCTGGCCTCGGAGATCCAGGTGTTCTACCTCGAGAACGACATGGTCTCGGTCAACGGCAACAACGTCCTCGCGTTCAGCAGCTCGATCGAGTGGGACATCCACCGGGTGCAGGCGCGCGGCGGGATGATGGCCGGCGGCCTGTTCAACGTCTCCCTGCGCGGCACCGGCTACGTCGCCGTCACCACCGACGGTGAACCCGTTGCGCTCGACGTGTCCGGCGCTCCGACGTTCGCCGACGCCCAGGCCGTGGTGCTCTGGACCTCCGGGGTCAACATGGACATCAAGATCGACTCCGGCGGCGTGAAGTCGATGGTCCGCGGCGGCACCGGCGAGCTCGTGCAGATGGCCTTCAACGGCCAGGGCTACGTGCTCGTGCAGCCGTCCGAGGGCATCATCACCGGGGGTCACCAGGCCGGCAACCAGCAGCAGGGCGGGATGCTCGGCAACCTGCTGAGCTGACCTTGTCGCACCTCCATTCTCTGACTAAGGTCAGAGAATGGAGAGTACGGCGGTGCTGCGGCGGTTCAACCGCAGCTACACCCAGCGGATCGGCGCACTCGACGAGTCCTTCATGGGCCTGGGGCTGCCGCTCGGCAGCGCCCGGCTGCTGTTCGAGATCGGCGCCGAGGAGGCGCCGACCGTGCAGCGGCTGCGGGCGAGGCTCGGCCTCGACTCCGGCTACCTCAGCCGGCTGCTGCGCTCGCTGGAGGAGCAGGACCTGGTCGCCGTCGAGCCGGACCCCGCCGACCGGCGTCGGCGCCTGGTCCGGTTGTCGGCGCGCGGCCGGCGTACCCGCAAGAAGCTGGCCCACCGCTCCGAGGAGCTGGCCGCCCGGCTGGTCGCGCCGCTGAGCGACCGGCAGCGGGCCCGGCTCAGCGAGGCGCTGGCGACGGCCGACCTGCTGGTCCGGGCCGCGACCGTCGACCTGGAGCAGGTCGACCCCAGCGACCCGGACGCCCGCACGGCCGTTGATCGCTACTTCGCCGAGCTGGACCGGCGCTTCGACACCGGCTTCGACCCGGGCGAGGGCGACGACGTCGAGCTCTACCGGCCGCCTCGCGGCACGTTCGTGGTGGCCCGCAGCGACGGCGACCCCGTGGCCTGCGGCGCCGTCCAGCCGATCGACGAGCGCACCGCCGAGATCAAGCGGATGTGGGTGCACGACGACTGGCGCGGCGCCGGCCTGGGTGCCCGGATGCTGCGGCGGCTCGAGGACGACGCGCGGGATGCGGGCTACGACGTGGTCCGCCTCGACACCAACTCGGCGCTGACCGAGGCGATCGCGATGTACGAGCGCGCCGGCTACCGCGGCATCGGGCGCTACAACGACAACCCCTACGCGAGGGCCTGGTTCGAGAAGGGGCTGCGCTCGTAGGCCTCGCGGGTGAAGAACACCAGGCGCGCCGGCTTCGTGGTCAGCTGGATGTCCGGCCCCGGCTCGAAGCCGAGCTTGTCGACGAGCAGCAGCGAGCGGTTGTTGCGCACGTCGGGCTCCGCGATGACTCGCCGGACCGACGGGTCGGCGAAGACCTCGCGCATCAGGAACGGCAGCACCAGCCTCGCTCGACCGGGCCGCACCATGAAGTGCACGCCGAGGTCACCTGGCTGCACGTCGTAGTGGTCGCCCACCTCCTCGGCGGTGGGGTCGTAGTCCTGGAACAGCGCCACCGGATCGCCGTCGGAGAGCACCAGCCAGGCGTGGTGGGTGGGCTGCTCGTCGATCCAGGTGTAGATCTCCCGCACCTCGTCGACCGTGTGGTCCTGCATCATCCAGAACGTCGCGCGGTCCTCGGTGACCCACGAGTGGATCAGCGGCGCGTCGCGCTCGGGATCGAGGGGTCGGCGGGTCAGCACCGGAGCGATCATGGTTCCTCCGTCAGTCGTTCCCAGTCGGTGACGATCGGCACCAGGTCTCCGACCGCCCATGCCTCGAGCTGGTCGTGGTGGTGTGCACCGCGCGGGTCGCCGTCGGCCCCCATCGGCACCACCCAGCCGCTCGCCTCACGGTCGTCGAGGTCCCAGACGTAGCGCGCGACCGAGCCGCGGTAGCACTCGTCGGTCTGGCCCGGGTAGGACCCGGTGCACCGCACGCAGTCGCTGTCACCGGACACCGGGAGCGCCGGCACCGCGGGCGGTTCCATGCCGTGCAGCTCGAACGCGTGCACCGGCGTCACGACGTGCGTGGCGCCCCAGGTGGGTGGGTGTTCCCGGCTGTCCTCGAGCGCGAGCCGCGCCAGCACCCCCATGTCGATCCCGTACGGCGTGCCCGCGGCCGCCAGCCGCGGGAGCGCCAGCGCGATCCGGGTGGTGACGTCGAGCCAGGGCGCGAACAGCGGCGAGTGCTGCGGCTCGTGGAGTGGCGCGAACACCGGCTCGGCGGCGATCCGGCGTACGAGCGCCGACCGCCAGGCGGCGAAGGCGGCCGCGGTCGGGGAGTCGGCGTCCATCCGGCAGTCCCAGTCGTCGAACTCCCCCGGCACCAGCCGGCGCAGTTGTTCGGCGGGCTGCAGCAGCGTGTCGTTGTGGATGGTCCGGAAGTCCTCCGGCGTGAGCTCGGTGCGCCCCTCGAGCAGCTGGTGCAGGCGATCGGCACGATAGGGCGGCGCGAACGACGAGCCGACCGCGGCGCTCTGCGGGCCGCGCCGCTCGTTGGCGGTGACGACCTGGCCGTCGGGGCCGAACTCCTCGCGCTGCGCGTCGGCCAGCCAGCCGGTCCAGGTCGTGCCGTCGCGCACCGGGACCCGGCCCGCGAGGCGGTAGCGGACCGTGCCGTGCCGGTCGGCGATCACGGCGTTGTTGACCGGCTCGACCCAGTGGTCGAGCGCCCGGTCGACGTCGTCGACGGTGCGTGCGCGCAGCAGCGGCAGCAGCGCCTCGAAGCCGAGGTCGCCGAGCACGGTCGAGGCGTTGCGCAGCCGGAGGCCGTCCTCGAACTCGGGGTCGGCGGGGTCGTCGCTGAGGTCCTGGTAGTCGGACATCGCGTTCGTGATCGCCCAGGCGACGCCGCCGGCGTGGGCGAAGTGCGGCGTACCGGGCACCCCCGGGAACGCGAACCCGACCACGTCGAACTCGTCGCACGCCAGCCGGATCTGCTGGTAGACGCCGGGCGACTCGATGACCCGGTGCGGGTCGCCGCCGATCAGCGGCCGCCCCGACGCGGTGCGCCCCCCGCCGACGGCCCAGGCGTTGCTGCCGCTGCCCGTCGGCTCCTCGTGGTCGAGCAGCTCCGCGTCGGCGCCGAGCACCTGCTCCACCCGACGCGTCCACAGCAGGCCGCCGAGTCCGGCGAACAGGATGTGCTGGGCGTGGAAGACCGCGAGCGGCATCCACTCCGGCCACGGCTGCGGCTCGATGCCGAGCTGGAGCAGCTCGGGCACGTCGGTGTGCAGACCGGTGTTGACGCCGGCGACATACGCCTCCACGAACGCGCGGCTCTCCTCGCCCAGCGCCGCATGAGCGCGCTGCGCGGTCTCGGCGATCAGGGTGGCGTGGGCGAACCGGTCCCACTCGGTCGCGGGCTCGCCGAAGATCTCCTCGGTCGTGCCGGTGGACCGGCGGCGCAGCCACTCGAGCTGCCAGGCGCGGTCGCGGGCGGTCACCTCTCCCTGGCCATGGGCGAGGTCGGTGACGGAGTCGGCCCGGACGTGAGGGACGCCGTACGCGTCGCGGTAGATCCGAGCCACGTTAGGTGACCCTAACTCATGCTCCGGTCAGACCGGGATGTGCCCGAACCGTCCGTGCTGGAAATCGTCGTAGGCCTGCATGATCTCGGCCTTGCTGTTCATCACGAACGGCCCGGCCCACGCCAGCGGCTCGCGGATCGGCCGCCCGCCGGCCACGATCACGTCGAGCCTCGGAGACCGGCCCTCCTGCGCCTTGTCAGCGGCGATCGTGAGGTAGTCACCCGCGCCGAGCGCTGCGGCCTGGCCGATGTGGATCGGCTGCCCGTCGACGCCGACCGAGCCGTGCCCGTTGAGCACGTAGACGAGCGCGTTGAAGTCGACGTCCCAGGGCAGGTCGAGGCGGGCGCCCGGCTCGATGGTCGCGTGCACGAGCGTCATCGGGGTGTACGTCGATCCCGGGCCGTCGTGCCCGTCGACCGTCCCCGCGATCACCCGGACCAGCGCGCCCGCGTCGGCGGAGGTCAGCAGCCGCACCTGGCCGGAGCCGATGTCCTGGTACTTCGGGTCGTTGAGCTTCGCGTCGCGCGGCAGGTTGACCCAGAGCTGGATGCCGTGGAACAGGCCGCCCTTCTCGACCAGCCACTCGGGCGGCGCCTCGATGTGAAGGATGCCGGACCCGGCCGTCATCCACTGGGTGTCGCCGTTGGTGATCGTGCCGCCACCGCCGTGGGAGTCCTGGTGGTCGAAGATGCCGTCGATGATGTAGGTGACGGTCTCGAAGCCGCGGTGCGGGTGCCACGGGGTGCCCTTGGGCTCGCCCGGCGCGTAGTCCACCTCGCCCATCTGGTCCATCATGATGAACGGGTCGAGGTGGGCCAGGTCGATGCCGGCGAAGGCGCGGCGGACCGGGAAGCCCTCCCCCTCGAAGCCCGACGGCGCGGTGGTGACGCTCCAGACCGGACGCGGCTGGTCACCCAGCCCGGGCGCACGGACCCGATCCAGCACGGTCAGGTCGTCGACGGTGATTGCGGGCATCAGGTCAACCTCCTCGGGTCACCGACACCAACGGTAGTTGAAGGTTGGATATTCCGTGACACCCCCCGCCGGACGGCTAGGGTCGCTGCGTGGACTCGGGAGGGAGTGCCTACGACGTCGTCGTGGCCGGCGGCGGCCACAACGGTCTCACCGCAGCCGCCTACCTCGCCCGCGCCGGGCTCTCCGTCCTGGTGCTCGAGCGGCTCGACCACACCGGCGGCGCAGCGATCTCCGCGCCGCCGTTCGCAGGCTTCGAGACGCGGGTGTCGCGCTACTCCCACCTCGTCTCGCTGCTGCCGGCGCAGGTGGTCCAGGACCTCGGCCTCGACCTCGAGCTGAGGTCGCGACCCACCGCGTCGTACACGCCCGTCGTGCGGAACGGGAAGCCCGTCGGTCTCCACGTCGAGCGTGAGGAGGGCGACGAGACCCGCCGATCGTTCGCGGAGCTGACCGGCTCCGATGCGGAGTACGACGCCTGGCGGGCGTTCTACTCCGACGTCGCCGGCGTGGCCGCCGTCGTCTTCCCGACACTGCTGTCCCCGCTGCCGCTCGAGCGCGACGTGAGGGAGCGGGTGGACAAGGGCGTCTGGCGCGACCTGGTCGCGCAGCCGCTCGGGGTGACCATCGAGGAGCGGTTCAGCGACGACACGGTCCGCGGCGTCGTGGCCGCCGACGCGCTGATCGGCACGTTCGCATCGATGCACGACGACTCGCTGGTGCAGAACCGGTGCTTCCTCTATCACCGCCTCGGCGGCGACTGGCGGGTCCCGGTCGGAGGCATGGGCGCGCTGACGACAGCGCTCGCGAAGGCCGCGGCCGACGCGGGCGCAGAGGTCGTGACCGGCGCCGGGGTGAGCAGCATCCGCGCCGGCGACGACGGCGCCGAGGTCACCTGGCACGACGGGTCGAGCGACCACACCGTCGCGGCGCGGTTCGTGTTGGCCAACGTGGCGCCGTGGGTGCTGCACATCCTGATGGGCGAGCCCGACGACGACGAGAACAAGCCGCAGGGCGCCCAGCTGAAGATCGACTTCCTGCTCGACCGGCTCCCCCGGCTGAAGTCCGGGATGAACCCGGAGGTCGCGTTCGCCGGCAGCCTCCACGTCGGCCAGGACTACTCCCGGCTGGAGGCGGCGTACGCCGACGCGGCGGCCGGACGGGTGCCCACCTCGATGCCCGGCGAGGTCTCCTGCCCCTCGCTGACCGACCCCTCGATCCTCGGCGACGTGCCAGAAGGCACCCACATCCTGACCTACGTCGGGCTGCACACCCCGGCCTCGCTGTTCGAGAACGACCCGGACGCCAAGGAGCTCGCGGTACGCCGGGCGATCGAGTCGCTGGACGAGCACCTCGCCGAGCCGCTCCTCGACTGCGTCACCCGCGACGCCGACGGCCGGCCCTGCATCGACGCCACGACCCCGCAGGACCTCGAGCAACAGCTGGCGATGCCCGGCGGCCACATCTTCCACGGCCAGCTCGACTGGCCGTGGGCTCCGAACCGCGCCCGCCTCGACACCCCCGCCCAGCAGTGGGGTGTCCAGACCGACGTCCCGTCGGTCCTGCTGTGCGGCTCCGGCGCCCGCCGCGGCGGCGCGGTCTCCGCCATCGGCGGTCACAACGCCGCCCAGGCCGTGCTCGCGATGAGGTAGCCGGGCCGCCGATTTTCCTCCGCCGCCGCCTCGACGGTAGAGTTCACCGCGCTTCACCACCACGCGCCAGTAGCTCAATTGGCAGAGCAGCTGACTCTTAATCAGCGGGTTCGGGGTTCGAGTCCCTGCTGGCGTACCAACCAAGAATTTCTCGGCTCAGTACGAGCCGTCGACCAGCATCCGTTTCATCCGGGAGATCTCCACCACCTGGTCGGACTCGATGTGCTGGGCCAGCTGGAAGGCCTCGGCGTCCTGGCCACCGCCTCCGGCCAGCAGCTGCCCCACCATGAGGACCGCACCCTGGTGGTGGCGGATCATGTAGCTCAGGAACAGCCGGTCGAAGCGTCGGCCCTGCGCCGCCTCGAGCTGGGCGAACTCCTCCTCGGTGAGCATCCCCGGCATCGGATCCCCGTGGTGGTGCGAGTGCTCGTCCGGAAGGCTCTCGCCGCGCGCCGTGAGCCACCCCTCGAGCTGGGCGATCTCGTCGGTCTGGGAGACCTCGATCCGCTCCGCCAGCTTGGGCACCTGCCCCGACGCCGTCCGCTCGTCGACCAACGCAGTCATCCTCAGGGCCTGCTGGTGGTGCGGAATCATGCCCTGCACGAACGTCACGTCGGCCTCGGTGTGCTGGGGCTGCTGCTCCAGCTCCTCGACCTCTCCGGGAGACAGGGTCCGGTTGCTCTCGCCGGGTGCGCCCAGCTGGACCACTGGCGCGTCCGACTCGGGCCTGTCTGGTTCGGAGTCCGACGTGCATGCGCCGAGTGCCGGCACCATGACCGCCACCACCAGGGCCGCCACCGGTCGCAAGCGCCGAACCGTCGTCATCAACCGTGCCTCCCGGGTCGCATTCACCGCCGACAAGAGCCGAAGAAGACGTCTGGCGGGTCGCACTTGCTGCCGCTACGTTGATCCTAATCCAGGTCAGCCTCGCACCTGGCGCGCGGAATTTCAGGGGTGGGGCCGACCCTCCGAGAGAGGGTTAGAGCATGGCGCCCCAGCGCAACCGTGGCATCCGGAGGAACCGGTCCTTCGTCGCTCTCGGGGGGGTGTTGCTCCTGGTCGCGGTACTGGCACCGGCCACGTCGAGCGCCGAAGACGATCCACGCGTCGGCCTCACCCCGGGCTACTTCCCCTGGACGGAGGCCAGCAGCAACATCGACCACTTGGACAACGACCCCCGGGTGCCACCGTTCGACGCGCCGCCCGGCAACTTCGGGTTCGTCAACTCCGACCTCGCCTTCACCGGTGACCACGCGATCGTCGGCAGCTTCAACGGCTTCCAGATCTACGACATCTCCGACCCGACCGACCCGACGCTGCGTTCGTCGTTCGTGTGCCCTGGCGGGCAGGGCGACCCGTCGGTGTACGGCGACCTGTTGTTCATGTCCGTGGAGGAGACCCGGGGACGGATCGACTGCGGCACGCAGGGCTTCCCCCCGAACACGCCCGCCAGTCCCGAGCGCTTCCGCGGCGTGCGGATCTTCGACATCAGCGACCTCGACAACCCCGTGCAGCTGCCCGGCGTGCAGACCTGCCGCGGCTCGCACACCCACACGATCGTCACCAGCCCGCGGGACAGGAAGAACATCTACATCTACAACTCCGGCACCTCGGGTGTCCGGCCGGCGGAGGAGCTCGCGGGCTGCGAGAACGCCGCGCTCACCCAGGACCCGGTGACCACCGGCAACCCGACGCAGTGGCGGATCGACGTGATCAAGGTGCCGCTCCGACACCCGGAGGACGCCGCCATCGTCAGCCAGCCGCGGATCTTCACCGACCCGGCCACCGGCGCGTTCAACGGCCTGCAGAACACCCTGCCGTGTGCCCAGGAACCCGAGGGCTGCCTGCACCCGTCGGGCACGGCGTACTCGCCACTGCCGAACACCAACACGTGTCACGACGTCACGTCGTTCCCGGCTCGTCAGCTGGTCGCCGGCGCCTGTCAGGGCAACGGGATCCTGCTCAGCACCAAGGACCCGGCCAACCCGAAGCGCCTGGACACGGTCTCCGACCCGAACTTCTCGTACTGGCACTCGGCGACCTTCAACAACGACGGCACCAAGGTGATGTTCACCGACGAGTGGGGTGGCGGGACCTCGCCTCGATGCCGTGACACCGACCTGCCCGAGTGGGGCGCGGACGCGCTGTTCGACATCAAGAAGTACAAGATGGAGTTCCGCAGCTACTTCAAGATGCCCGCGGTGCAGACCAGCCAGGAGAACTGCGTCGCGCACAACTCCTCGATCGTGCCCGTCCCGGGCCGGGACATCATGGTCCAGGCGTGGTACCAGGGTGGACTGTCGGTGATCGACTTCAGCGACACCGCGAACCCGGTCGAGATCGCCTTCTTCGACCGCGGTCCGATCGACGTGCCGACCCCCGGCGCCCTCAACCTGGGCGGACTCTGGTCGACGTACTGGTACAACGGCCAGGTCTACGGCACCGAGATCGCGCGCGGCTTCGACACGTTCGGGCTGGTGCCGAGCGAGTTCCTGTCCGAGAACGAGATCGCCGCCGCCTCCGAGGTCAAGCAGCGTCAGTTCAACGCCCAGCACCAGCTCCGGCTCAAGTGGCGGCCTAGCTTCGCGGTGGTCGGCTCGTACTTCGACCAGGCGGTTCGGTCCGGAGCGCTCTCCGGCCGCACGCTCGACAAGGTCGAGGACGCCATCGGGGACGCCGAGCGGCTCGCCGACAGGGGCAAGGACAAGGCGGCGGCCAAGGAGCTCAAGGACGGCGCCCGCCACCTCCGCAGCTGGGGCGACCAGGGCGAGCTCCGGCGGGCCATGCACGACCTGGCGAAGAGGCTGCACTGACCTAGGAGGGGCCGAGTGCCAGGTGTCGCACGATGCCTGGCCGATGGGACGGCGCGGGCGCTTGCGCTTCTGCCCCACGCCGTGCGGAGGCAGGATGCCGAGCATGGAGATCAACGAGTCCGCTCCCGTGATCGCGTCAGGAACCGTCGAGATCGCCGCCGGCCCCGAGCTCGTCTGGGACCTGCTCGCCGACATCGAGCGGTGGCCGGAGTGGAACGCCGACGTCAAGAGCGCCTCGCTTGCCGGGCGCGTGGAGTCGGGCGAGGTGTTCCGGTGGAAGGCGGGACCCGCGAAGCTGGTCTCCACGCTCCAGACCGTTGAGAGGCCGACCGAGCTGAGCTGGACCGGGCGGACCATGGGGATGAGCGCGGTCCACGTCTGGCGCTTCCACGGCGACGGCACCACCACGACCGTGCACACGCAGGAGTCGTGGGAGGGCGCCCCCGCCAAGCTCCTCCCCCGGATGATGCGCAAGACCCTCCAGAAGAGCCTCGATGCCTGGCTGGGCGAGCTCAAGACGGCAGCCGAAGCCGGTACGGGGTGATGCGTCGCATCGGCCTGCTCGGCGGCATGAGCTGGCAGTCCACCGTCGAGTACTACCGGCTCGTCAACGACCTGGTCGTCGAGCGGCTCGGGGGCCTGCACTCCGCCGACTGCCTGCTGTACTCCGTCGACTTCGCGCCGATCGCGGCCCTGCAGAAGGCGGGGCAGTGGGAGGAGGCGGGAGAGATCCTCGCCGCCGGAGCCCGGACCCTCGAGGCCGGGGGAGCCGAGTTCCTCGTCCTGTGCACGAACACCATGCACATCGTCGCCGACCAGGTGCAGTCAGCCGTGTCCATCCCGCTGCTGCACCTCATCGACGTGACCGCGACCGCCATCCAGGCGGCCGGCCTCGACCGGATCGGGCTGCTCGGCACCGCGTTCACGATGGACGCCGCGTTCTACCGCGACCGACTCGCCACCCACGGGATCGCCACCCTCGTGCCGGACGAAGCCGACCGGGAGCTGGTTCATCGGATCATCTACGACGAGCTGTGCCTCGGAGTCGTGAAGGAGTCCTCGCGGGCCGCGTACCGCGCGGTCATCGGCCGGCTCACCGACTCAGGCGCCCAAGGCGTCATCCTCGGATGCACCGAGATCGAGCTGCTCATCGGTGCCGGGGACAGCCCGGTCCCGGTGTTTCCCACGACCCAGCTGCACGCCCGGGCCGCGGTCGAGATGGCGCTGGCCGAGCCGGGCAGGGGCTAGACCGGTCTGAACCGGTGTTCAGGACTCATCCCCAATTATGGGTAGCGCACCCCGTTCGGCCCCTGCGACCCCCGAGTCCCGTCTAGATTGCATGTTGCCGGGGGGCTCGTGGTTGTTGCATTTGTTGTATCGCGCGTGTTCTTCGGCTGCTGGCCGGGCGTCGCTTCCAGTGACGCTTCCGAAATAGGGGGACAAACACGCATGAGCACCACACCACCCGCGGGAACGCGGATCGCATTGGTCGAGGACCACGTTCTATTCGCCGAGTCACTCGACATCGCCCTGTCGATCCAGGGTCACGACGTACGTCGAATCCATCTGCCCGAGCACACGCGCACCGTGAACACGCTGCTGCCCGCGATCCTGCGGGTGAACCCACGCGTCGTGCTGCTCGACCTCGACCTCGGGACCCACGGCAACGGTGCCCGGCTGATCGAGCCACTGGCGCGTGCGGGGATCGCCGTCGTCGTGGTCACCGGCAACGCCGACCACGTCCTGTGGGGAGAGTGCATGCGGAACGGCGCCCGCCGGGTGATTCCCAAGAGCACCCGCCTCAACGAGATCATCGCGACGGTCAGGCGCATCTGCAACGGCCTTCCGGTCGTGAAGACCGAGGAGCGCGAGGAGCTGCTGCAGCTGTGGCACACGCACCGAGCGACCACGCACGAGCTGCGGCGGCGGCTCGAGCGGCTGACCCACCGCGAGCAGGTCGTCCTGGGTGAGCTGATGCTCGGCAACCAGGTGCGCGAGATCGCCGAGATCAGCGTGGTCTCCGAGGCCACCCTGCGCACCCAGGTCAAGTCGATCCTCGCCAAGCTCGAGGTCACCTCGCAGCTGGCGGCGGTGGCGGTCGCTCACCAGGTCCACTGGCAGGCGCCCGGTCGGGCGGCTGCCTAGCGGCGAACGCCTATCGGCGCACCTGGTAGCGCAGGTGCAGCACCCGGTCGCCCTGGATGACGACCGTGGGGCCAGGCCGAGGGCGAGCGCCTGCCCGCCGACGTCGCCGGCTGCGACCGCCACGGTGCGGTCGCCTGCGAGCTCGACGGCCGTGGCGATGGCTTTCTCGACACCGTTGATGAAGAGGTAGGGCGCGTCCGCGGGCCAGTCGTCCGGAGCCGGCCGGTGCCAGACCACCATCACGTGGTCGCCCGCGGGCGGCGCACCACCCCAGCCGTTCATCATGGCGAAAGACGTGCCTGCCGATCACCAGCACGCCGGTGCCCTTCACGTCCGGTCCGATGGAGTCGGCCGAGGCGCGGGACATCTTCGTCTAGCCGGACTCGTCGAGCGGTACGTCACCGTTGGTGTACCACTCGAAGAGCGGGCCGACGTCGTCCTCGTGGGTGGCGATGAAGCCGTCGACCGAGACCACGTTGTGCATCACTACCGTGCTCATCACATTCTCCTCCTCCAGGCTCCCGAGCGGGAGCACCTCATCTCAGCGATCGGCCAGCAGACCTCGGTGCGCCAGTCGCGCTCGGCACCGGAGTCCGCCGAGGGAGGCGACCACCTCCTGCGTACGACGCAGCTCGGCCCGGACGGGCTAGCTCGGACCCAGGCCGTTCATGTCGACGGTCGTGACGAGCCCCGGGTGGTCGGACGCGACGCCGACCTGCTGGCTGCTCACGACGTCCGCGCCGCCCTGGTAGAAGAGGTGCATCACGCCGCGGTCCTTGACGTACTGGTAGCCGGCCGACGTCATCTTCGCGGCGGCGGTCCACGCGCCCTGGCTGTGGTGGGAGTTCATGTCACCGCCGACCAGCACCGGGCCGTGCTGGGCCAGCACCCGGGCGGAGCTGACGAGGACGTCCATGCCCCGGCTGTACCGCTCGATGCGCGACATCGAGGCGCCCCCGTGCTGCTGCGGGAACTTGCCGGGGTTGGTCGGCATGTGGGTGGAGATGACGGACACGATCGCTCCGTCCGACCTGCGCTGCAGCATCGCCCAGGTCGCGTAGCGGTCCCAGGTGAACGCCTTCCCCTGGAGGAACCCGGTGTCGTTGTCGACCACCTTGATCCGGCCGGCGTCGACCAGGAGCCACCGGTCCGAGCGCCACATCACGATGTTGTTCATCGACTGCGTGCCACCGGTGCTCCGGTCGGCCTGGGGGTCGCGGTAGGCGTCGTACGCCGGGGCGATCGAGCGGATGCCGTCGATGCTGCGCCGGCTGACCTCGTTGAGGATCACGAAGTCCTGGTCGCCGGCGGTCAGCGTGCCGAGCGAGGAGGCGAAGCCCCCGTCGCTGGTGCGGTTGGGCAGGTTCGCTATCGAGGCGCTCACCGTGCCCTTCACCGGCTCGGTGACCGGGGCCTCCACCCCGGTCAGCGGCCCGAGGGCGAGGCCGCTGCCGACCCGGCCGGTCGAGGGCTCGACGAGCACCGGTCCGACCTGCGGGCGGATCACGTCGCCGGGCTGGACCTTCAGCGGCGGCAGCTTCTTCCTCGCCGGAGTGGCGCGCTTGGCGGGCTTCTCGTCGCTCGGCGGGGCCGATGCCAGGCTCACGCCCACTCGGGCGGTGCCCTGCGTGCTGTCGTCGGCGGTGGACAGCGCGACGATGCCTCCGACCAGGGCGACGGTGCCCACGAGGGCACCCGTTGCCCACAGCACCGGGCTACGCAAGGACCGCTCAGGTCCGTCCCGGTGCCGACTCACTCCGCAGAGGGTAGACGAGGACGCCGCGCGGCCGTCCGCGCCCATGGCCTGGCGAGCCACCCCGTCGTCGACAAGTTAGGCTAGCCTTCGCTCACTCGATGGAGGTTTCGCATGCACGCGCAGGTCATCTCGACGGAACGGCTGACGCCGAGCCTCGTCCGCGTCGTCCTCGGGGGCGCGGGGTTGAGCGCCTTCACGACGCCCGCCACGACCGACACCTACGTCAACCTGGCGTTCCCCCCGGCCGGTGCGCCGTACGCCGCGCCGTTCGACCCGGCGGAGGTCCGCGAGACCCACCCCCGGGAGCACTGGCCGGCCCGGCGCCGCTACACCGTCCGCTCGTGGGACCCGTCGGCTCGCGAGCTGACCCTCGACTTCGTGGTGCACGGCGACCTCGGGGTTGCCGGGGCCTGGGCGGCGTCCGCCCGGCCGGGCGACGTCCTCGTCTTCGAGGGTCCGAGCGGCGGCTACCGGCCTGACCCCGAGGCCGACTGGCACCTGCTGGTGGGCGACGAGTCGGCGCTGCCGGCGATCGCCGCCTCGCTGGCAGCGGTCCCGGCCGGCACCACGGCCGTCGTACGACTGCTGTGCGACGGGCCCGACCACCACGTCGACCTGCCGTGCCCCGGTCGGCTCGACCTCCGGTGGCTGCACCGCACGGGAGCGGACGACGGCGAGCTGCTGCTCGCGGCGCTGCGCGACCTGACCTTCCCGTCCGGCACCGCGCACGCGTTCGTCCACGGCGAGGCCGACGAGATCCGAGGGATCCGGCGCCACCTGCTGACGGAGCGCGGGCTGACGCGGCAGCAGATGTCCTGCTCGCCGTACTGGCGGAGGCACATGTCCGACGAGGCCTGGCGGGAGATCAAGCGCGACTTCGTCGCCACGATGGAGGCCGAGGTCGCCTGACCATGGCCGACGTGACCGCCCTGCGAGCGCCCTCCCCCGCTGAGCTGGCGCGCACGGCGGTGGCAGGTGCCCGCGTCGCCACCCTGGCGGCGGGCCGGTGCGCGCGGCCGACGATGGTGACCGTGGTGGCGGTGGTCGACGATTCCGATGGCCAGCCGGTGATCCGGCTGGAGCGCACCGCGCCCGTCGTCCCGCTGCTGGCCCGCAGCCCCGTGGTCCGGCTGGCGATGCCGGCGACGTTCCCGTTCTCGGCGCTCTCGCTCGCCGGTCGGCTCAAGGACTGTCCCAGCGATCGCGAGCAGTGCCGGTCCTTCCGACTCACGGTGCTGGGTGCCCGCCTCCTGGGCGCGTCCGAGGTCGCCATCCCGCTCGCCGAGTACCACGCGGCTCGGCCAGACCCGCTCTGGGCGGACCGGTAGGGCGGGTCCTGCCTGTCGCCTTTGCGACATGGCGCAAGCCCGCAGCCGGGAACCGGTGACAGGGCGATCGACCCGGGCGCAGGGTCGTCGGCATGCGTGATCGTCTGAACGTCCTGTTCGCCGCGGGGTTGCTCGTCGCCGCCATGTCTTCCGGCTCCCCCGCCGTCGCCCGCGAGGATGCGGCGTCGTCCGCACCGGCCGCCTCGGCGCCGGCTGCGGCGTCGGTCTCGGTCACGCTGGTGACCGGCGACCGGGTGGTGCTCCGCGACGAGACCGGCGGCAAGCGGTCGATCACGTTCGAGCCGGCCGAGGGACGCGACGCGGTCGCCGTGCACCAGGTGGAGCTCGACGGGGACCTCTACCTCTTCCCGTCCGACGTGCTGCCGTACCTCTCCGACGACCGCCTGGACAGGGCGCTCTTCAACATCGACGCCCTGGTCGCGGAGGGGTACGACGACGCCTCGCTCGACAGCGTGCCGCTGATCGCCACCACCACCGGTAGCACGCGGTCCCTGGCGGGGCTGACCGCTGCGGACCAGGGCGAGCCGCTCGAGAGCATCGACGGACGTGCGCTCAGCGTCGACAAGGACGATGCGTCCGCGTTCTGGGAGTCGGTGACCGACGCCGGGCGGTCCCGTCTCGCCGCCGGCGTACAGAAGCTGTGGCTGGACGGCAAGGTCGAGGCAGATCTCGAGCGCAGCGTCCCGCAGATCGGCGCACCCACCGCCTGGGAGGCCGGGTTCGACGGCAGCGGCGTCACGGTCGCGGTGCTCGACACCGGTGTCGACGCCGAGCACCCGGACCTGGCAGGTCAGGTGGACACCGAGGAGAACTTCTCCGAGAGCGACACCGTGCAGGACGGGTTCGGACACGGCACCCATGTCGCGGCCACGATCGCCGGCACCGGCGCCGGGTCCGACGGCCTGCGCAAGGGTGTGGCGCCCGGCGCGACGATCCTGTCCGGCAAGGTGCTGGACGACAACGGCTCCGGCTGGGAGTCCGACATCATCGCGGGGATGGAGTGGGCCGTCGGTGCCGAGGCCGACGTTGTGAACATGAGCCTGGGGGGTGGCCCGACCGACGGCACCGACCCGCTGAGCGTCGCGCTCAACGAGCTCAGCGACAGCAGCGACACCCTGTTCGTCGTCTCTGCGGGCAACGACGGGCCGGGCTCCTCGACCATCGGCACCCCCGGTTCGGCCGACCGCGCGCTGACCGTGGGCGCGGTGGACCGCGCCGAGTCGCTCGCCGACTTCTCCAGCCGGGGGCCACGGCTCGGTGACCTCGCCATCAAGCCCGACATCACCGCACCGGGCGTCGACATCGCGGCGGCACGCGCGTCGGGGACGTCGATGGGCACCCCGCTCGACGCCCTGTACACCCGGGCCAGCGGCACGTCGATGGCCGCGCCGCACGTGGCCGGAGCGGCCGCGCTGATGGCCGCGAAGCACCCGACCTGGACCGACGAGCAGCTCAAGGACGGCCTGGTCAGCACCGCGCGGCCGGGCGACCTGACGGAGTACGAGCAGGGCGGTGGCCGGGTCGACGTGAGCCGGGCCGTGACCCAGGGCGTCTTCGGTACTGGCACCGTGAACCTGGGCGACCTCGATCCCGAGGCGGCTCCGGTGACCCGAGAGATCACCTGGACCAACACCACCGACCAGGACGTCGAGCTGAGCCTCGAGCTCGACGTCACCGACCTCAGCGGCGACGCCCCGGCCACGGGTGCGCTGACGCTGGGAGCCGACTCGGTCACCGTCCCGGCCGGCGCCACCGCCACGGTGCCGCTGACCGTCGACCCGGCCCGGCTCGACCACGGGCGGTACGCCGGCCAGCTGGTCGCGACGAGCGGCGACATCACCGTCCACACGACGGTCGGCGTGGTGAAGTCCGCGCCCACGCACGAGGTGACCCTGCGCGCGGTCGGGTTCGACGGCGAGTCGATCACGGCGACGCCCGTGATCCTCGTCGGCGAGGACCCCCGGTTCGACACGCTCGTTCACGTCTGGAAGGACACGAGCCGGACCGTCGAGCTGGGCGAGGGCGACTACTTCATGAGCGCGCTGGTCACCCCCGACGTGTACGACGAGGACTCGGCCGTGGCGCTCATCGACCCCGACCTCGAGGTGACGGGCGACCGTGAGCTCGTGCTCGACGCCCGCAAGGCCCGCCGAGTCGAGATCGACACCCCGAAACCGGCCGTGCTCCGCGGCAACCTGGGTTACACGACGTACCGACAGGCCCGAGGACGAAGCTTCTCCCACTCGGTCCAGGAGTTCGACTCCACCACGTCGATCTGGGTCACGCCGACCGAGCGCGCGAAGGGCGGCGCCTTCGAGTTCACCTCACGGTGGCAGCTCGCCGAGCCACTGCTCTCCGCCCGCACCTCCGGCGGCCACGCGCTGCGGTTGTGGCCGAGGTACGAGCGCTACTCCCCCGCCGTCCTCGAGACCGAGCGGCTGGAGGTGGTGCCGGTCGGCGAGGGCCGGCCCGAGGACTACGAGGGCGTCGACGTCGCCGGCAAGATCGCGATGGTCAAGCCCGAGGACAAGGGCGGTGAGGACGTGGAGGCAGCCGTCGCCGCCGGCGCCGCGATGATGCTGATCGTCCCGAAGGAGGGCACCCAGTGGTGGACGAAGTACACCGGTCGCGGCGCCCGGCTGCCGATCCCGGTGATCGTGCTCTCCGCCCGCGAACGCGACCAGCTCACCGAGCGCCTCTCTCGCGGTCGGGTCAGCCTGACGCTCGACGGCGTCCCGCACAGCCGCTACACGTACGACGTCGTCCAGGTGGCCCAGCACCAGGTGCCGCAACGCGTCGTGCACACGGTCTCCTCACGCAACAGCGCGACCGTCACGGCGAACTACCACGAGATGGGCGGCGAGTCGTGGGCCAAGGAGCAGCGGTACGCCTGGCGCCCGTGGCAACGGACCACCGTCGTGGAGAACCAGAACGAGCTGCCCACTCCTC
>DASTDJ010000040.1:0-5557 GCA_035710425.1 Nocardioides sp. | reverse complement strand
GCCCAGCTCGATCGGCTCGCGCGACTTGTGTCCGCGTGTCTACGGCGACGCGGCGTCGCCGGGGTCGGGGGCGGAGGGCGCGCGCTCGAGGACGAGCAGGCCGTCGCGGCGTACGGCGCGCAGGTGGCCGGGCAGGTCGATCCACTTCTGGCCGCGCCAGTCGGTGAGCAGGGCGTCGACGGCCAGCACGTGCTCGTGGAACAGCTCCGAGGCGGGGGCGCCCGCGCGCAGGGCGACGAGTCGCAGCACCCGCCGGCGTACGGCGGTGGGCAGCGCGCTCAGCGCCTCCACCGGCACCGGGTCGGGCAGGCCGGCGACCACCTCGTCGGCGAGGTCGTCGAGGTGCTCCATGTCGACCCGCAGCTGGTCGGCGGTGCGGGCCAGCGTCTCCGCGACGCCCGGCCCGAGCTCGTCCTCGAGCATCGGCAGCACCCGCTTGCGGATCCGGGTCCTCGTGTACGCCGGGTCGGCGTTGTGTGGGTCGTCCCAGAACTCGATCCCCTCGACCTGGCAGGCCGTGACGGTGTCGTCGCGAGACACGTCGAGCAGCGGCCGCCGGTAACGCTCGAAGCGGCGCCGCATCCCTGCGATCGAGCGCCCGCCCGAGCCCCGGGTGAGTCCGAGCAGCACCGTCTCCGCCTGGTCGTCGCGGGTGTGACCCAGCAGCACCGCGGCGGCACCGAAGCGCTCGCCGATCTGGTCGAGCACGGCGTACCTCGCCTCGCGGGCCGCCGCCTCGGGCCCGAGCCCCCCGCCCTCGACGGTGATCCGCGCGCTCACGGTCTCGTCGACGCCGAGGCCGGCCATCTGCTCGACGACCCTGAGGGTCTGCTCGCCCGACCCGGCCTGCAGACCGTGGTCGACGGTCGCCCCGATGACCCGCAGCGCCAGCTCGCGACTCTCGAAGACGGTGGCGGCCAGCAGCGCCAGGGAGTCCGCTCCACCGGAGCAGGCCACGATCACGGTGTCGCCGGGCTCGAGGTCGGCCAGGTCACCACGCACGCCCCGGCGTACCGCCGCAACGGCGGGGTGCAGGGTCATGCGCGGCTCATCTCAGGACGCGGCCGATCCAGGCGTCGTGGTCGGCGAGCTCCGCCTTCGAGGGGAGGTTCTCGGGGCGCTCCCAGACCGCGTTGAACTCCGCCATGCCCACCTTGTCGACGACGCCGCGCACGAAGGCCGCGCCGTCGCGGTACTGCGCCATCTTGGCCTCCAGTCCGAGCAGCCGGCGGACGAGACGGTCGAGGCTCCCCGCCCCCTTGCGGCGGCGGTCGAACTTCTTGCGGATGGCGCCGACCGTCGGGATGACCGTGGGGCCGACGCCGTCCATGACGACGTCGGCGTGGCCCTCCAGCAGCGACATCATCCCGGTGACCCGGTCGATGATCTCCTTCTGCTCGGGGGTGCCTATCAGGTCGATCAGGCTGCCGCCGCGCAGTCCGCCGCGGATCGCCTCGGAGACCCGCTGCAGCCCCTCGTCGAGGACCTTCGCCGGCTCCATCGTCTCCGCGATCGCCGCGATCTCCGAGAACAGGTGGTCGCGCAACCACGGCACTGCCGTGAACTGCACCCGGTGGGTCTCCTCGTGCAGGCAGACCCAGAGCCGGAAGTCGTGGGGGTCGACGTCGAGCTCGCGCTCCACGTGGACGATGTTGGGCGCCACCAGCAGCAGCCGGCCGTCGGGGGCGTAGAACGGGTCGAACTGGCCGAGCACCTTGCCGGCCAGGAACCCGAGCAGACCGCCCACCTCCGCGCCGGTGACCCTCGATCCGACGGCGAGGCTCAGCCCGGTCGGCGCCTTCTTGGACGCGAGCTTCTCGACCATCGGTGAGATGGCCACCCGGAAGCCGTCGGCGTTGGCCTGCACCCAGCCCTGCCGGTCGACCACCAGCACGGGGGCGTCGTGCTCGGCCGCCGACAGCCCGGTGAAGTCGCGGACCAGCCCCGTGGAGCGGTCGGCGTCGGCGCGCAGCTCGGCGACAATCGCGGCGGCCTCGTCTCGCCCGACCTGCGGACCCTCGCCGGCCAGCCGCGACCCGATCCGGACCGCGAGGTCCCAGTCGACCATGCTGTCGGAGCCGGGGCCGCCGGAGAAGCTCGCCATGGCCTAGAACCTACAGACCGCAGCGGCACGCACCCAGGGAAGCAGCAGCGTTGTCCATCGCGACCCGGGCGAAGTAGTCGCGGTTCTTGCGGACCCGGTCGGCCATCAGCACGAACACCATGGCGTTGCCGTCGACGTCGGCGGCGATGCCCGCGAGCGAGGTGACGCCGGTCAGGGTGCCGGTCTTCGCGCGCACCCGGCCCCGGCCCTCGGGAGGACCGAGGTCCATCCGGTCGGCGAGCGAGCCCGTGAAGCCGGCCACCGGGAGGCCGGTGAGCACCGCCCCGAGCTCGGGGTGCTCCGGGTCCATGGCCAGCCGGAGCACGTCGATGAGCACCCGCGGGTCCAGCCGGTTGTCGCGGGACAGGCCGCTGCCGTCGTACAGGACGCTGGACCGGAGGTCGATCCCCTGCGACTCGAGGATCCGGCGTACGCCGCGCCGACCGCCGTCGAACGAGCCGTCGCCCTCGGCGGCCAGGCCGACGTGCCTCAGCAGCACCTCGGCGGCCTCGTTGTCGCTGACGGTCAGGACCCGCTCGACGATCTCGCCCAGAGGTGCGCTCGAGACCGCGGCGAGCGGCGTGGAGCCGGGAGCACTGGCCCCCTCGGGTGCGCCCTCGACCCTGATGCCGGCCTTGCCGAGCGCGGTGGCGAACGCCGCGGCCGCCGCGGCGGCCGGGTCGGCGACCCGGCCGAAGCCCGATGCCGGGCGGCCCTCGTCGACCCAGAGAGCGGCGATCGGTGAGACCACGCCGTCGGGGATGTAGTCGGGCTCCCACGTGGGGTTCTCCGCCGGACCGGTGAACAGCCCGGCGTCGTAGCCAAGCCGCACGGAGCGGATCCCCTTCTTCCGCAGCGCCCTGGCCGTCCGCTCCGCGAGGGAGACGACGTCGGCGCGGGGCGGGTACGCCGTCTCGTCGTCGGGTCGGCTGGCCAGCAACGGGTCTCCCCCGCCGACCAGCACTACCCGGCGGCGACCGTCCTGCACCACCGTGGTCTCGAAGACGTGGTCGGCGCCCAGGGCGTAGAGCGCGGCGGCCGACGTGACGACCTTGGTGGTGGAAGCGGGCACGGCCAGCCCGCTGCCGAGCGTGTACGCCGGCGGCCCGCCCGCCAGCGGCGCCACCGCCGCGAGGACGTGTCGGCCGAGGTCGCGGTCGCTCAGGTCCGACTGCACCGCCGCGCGGACGGCCGAACGGTCGAGCCTCGGCCGCTCGGGCAGCGGCCGGGCGACGGCCTCCGGGAGGTCGACCGGGGGCAGGTCGAGGCCGGGCGGTGGCGCGATCGCCGCCGGCTCGGCCGGCTGCTGCGGCTCGTCCTCCAGCCAGCGGTCGAGCAGGTCGTAGTGCCAGGTGGCGAGCCCGCCGACGACGAGCGCGAGGACGAGGACGACCCCGAGGATCCACCGGAGCGGTCGCCGAGCGTGCTCTCGGTCACTCCCAGCCACCCATCGCCCCTTCCTCGTTACGCGGTCGGAGCCATTGTGCGGGACACTGGGCAGCGAGCCCGGTCGGGGCTGGACGCGCGCTAGGACTTGCGGAGGATGAAGGTGCTGGAGTTCGACGTACTCGTGGAGATCCCCAAGGGGGAGCGGAACAAGTACGAGGTGGACCACGAGAGCGGCCGGATGCGCCTCGACCGGATGCTGTTCACCTCGACGCAGTACCCCGCCGACTACGGCTACATCGAGAACACGCTCGGTCTCGACGGCGACCCCCTCGACGCGCTGGTGCTGCTGCAGTCGCCGACGTTCCCGGGCTGCCTGATCAGGTGCCGGGCGATCGGCATGTTCCGGATGACCGACGAGGCCGGCGGCGACGACAAGGTGCTGTGCGTGCCCTCCACCGACCCGCGCCTCGAGCACATGCGCGACATCAACCACCTGCCGAAGTTCGACCGCCTGGAGATCCAGCACTTCTTCGAGGTCTACAAGGACCTCGAACCCGGCAAGTCCGTCGAGGGCGCCGACTGGGTCGGCCGCGCCGAGGCCGAGGCCGAGGTCCGGGCGTCGTTCCAGCGGCTCAAGGACCAGGGCGAGCCCGAGCACTGATCGTGCGAGAGGGATCACCGGTCGACCGGTTATCCCTCTACTTGTCCGGCGTTGCAACACCCGACAAGTAGAGGAATCGCCGGTCGACCGGCGATTCCTTCGCCTAGTCCTTGACCCCGCGGAAGTAGCCGATCCCACCGCTCCGCTCGAGGGTGGACTCGCTGACGCCCTGGGCGGCCAGCCAGTGGGTGACCTCCTCGCCGGTGCAGCCGGGGCCGAGCAGGCCGGCGAGCCGGCCCACCCGGCGGATCGGCTCGTGCTGGATGCCGCTGTCGTTGAGCAGGGCGCTGCCGGTGATCACCCCGCCCGGCCGCAGCACCCGCACCATCTCCACCACCGCTCGGGCGGGCTCGGGGAAGCAGTGCAGGCCGGTGAAGGAGACGACCAGGTCGAACGAGTCGTCCTCGAACGGCAGGTCGCCGACGTCGGCGATCCGCGGCTCCACCTGGTCGGCGACGCCGCGCTCGCGGGCCGCGTCGGTGGTGCGGTCGAGCATCGTCTGGGCGATGTCCGCCGCGACGTAGGTGACGCCCTGGCCGGGCCGCAGGCCGCGGAGCGCCACGCCTCCGCCGCAGGGGATGTCGAGGATCCTCGCTCCGGCGGGCTGCCGGCCGATCTCCTCCGCCGCGTCGTACAGACGGCGCAGGTCGCTCTGCATCCCGACCCGCCAGATCGCGCCGCCCACCCGCGGGTGCCCGACGGTCCAGTCGTAGAAGTGCGCCCACAGCGGGTCGTCGCTCCACCCACCAAGCCCTGGGACCTTCATGCCGGCCCCTCCTCGGCGAGGAACGCGACCATCCGGCGGGCCACCTCGACGTGGATCTCGGCGCTGCGTACGACGTCGCCGGGCACGCACAGCCCGTGGTCGGCGTCGGGGATCTCCATCACGTCGCAACCCTCTCGCCCGAGCCCGGCGGCCGCGTCGGCGTCCCACGCCTCGTCCGCCTGTCCGCACACGAGCAGCTGCCGCCCCGGATGGGCCGCGATGCCGGCCACCAGGTCGTCGACGAAGAGCAGCGGCGTCAGCCAGATCGCGTCGTAGCCCTGCTCGGCGGCCCAGGGGGCCGCGCGGGTGCCGAGCGACTTGGCGACGACGACCGTCGGCGGGGGTACGCCGGACCGGGCGGTCATGGCGGCGGAGGCCTGGTCCCGCACCCAGCCGTCCTGGTCGTCGTCGGGGCACTGGCGCGCGTCCCACCACACCTGCTCGACGGCGTACCCGTGCTGCTCCAGCGCCTGCGACGCGAAGGCCAGTAGTGGTGCGGCCGGGGTGTAGCCGCGACCCGGGAGCACCAGGCCGAGGCCGCGGGCTTCGTTCATCCGACGAGGTCCGGCGCGCGCAGCATCTCGACGGGTACGCCGAACCCGTCGACCAGGTCGCCGCAGATCGGTCGGACCTTCCG
>DASTDJ010000039.1:0-5366 GCA_035710425.1 Nocardioides sp. | reverse complement strand
AGGGCTTGCACGTCCAGCAGCTTGAGCTGGGCGAACGGGTCGGCTTTCAACGCGTCTCTCTCTGTGTCATCTGGTTCGCTCGCAGTTCGAGCGCAGGGTGTCGGTCATCGGTCTGCTCCGGTCTGCGGCCTTCTCACGCCTTGCTCACAGTCGAAGGGTCCAGGGGTCGGTGTTGATCGTGCTCACGCGTGTCTCCACGCTATCGCCGAGGGTCTCACGCAGCCGCGCCTCGACGACCGGCAGCCACGTCCACTCGGCCGCCCAGTGCGCGACGTCGATCAGCGCGGGGCCACCGCGCTCCACGAACTCGGCGGCGGGATGGTGCCGGAGGTCGCTGGTGACGTAGACGTCGGCGTCGGACCTGGCCACCTCGTCCAGCAGGAAGTCGCCGGCGCCGCCGCACAGCGCGATCCTGCGCACCGACCGGTCGGGGTCGCCGGCCACCCGCACCCCGTGCACGGTCTCGGGCAGGACGACCTCCACCGCCTTCGCGAACTCGGCCAGGGTGGTGCGCTCCACCACGCCGATCCGGCCGGTCCCTGCAGCGGCGGACTCCGGATCGGCGAGCGAGACCACGTCGTACGCCGGCTCCTCGTAGGGGTGGGCGCCCAGCATCGCGGCCACCACCCGACCGCGCAGCGCGCGGTCGAGGACGACCTCGATCCGCACCTCGTCGACGGTTTCGATCTCCCCCACGCTGCCGATCGTCGGCTCGGCGCCGTCGAGCGGGCGGAACCGCCCCTCGCCCACCGAGGAGAACGACGCGAAGTCGTAGGCGCCGATCCGCCCGGCGCCCGCCTCGGCGATCGCGGCCCGGACCGGAGCGGCGGCGTCGGCGGGCACGTAGACGGTGAGCTTGTCGACGGCTGCCCCGCGGGCCACCCGGAGCGGGCGCTGCTCGGTGAGACCCAGGGTGGTGGCCAGCGCCTCGGAGACCCCGCCGACTGCCTGGTCGGCGTTGGTGTGCGCCGTCAGCAGCGCGCACCCGGCCTTCGCGAGCGTGGCCAGGGTGCGACCCTTCGGCGTGGTCGCCGCGAAGCCGTGCACCGGCTTCAGGAACAGCGGGTGGTGCACGACCAGCAGGTCGGCGCCCCACTCGGCGGCCTCCGCCGCGACCGCCGGAGCCGGGTCGACCGCGAGCATCACCTTCGTGACCTCGGCGGCGGGATCGCCGTAGACGAGGCCGACCGCGTCCCATTCGTCGGCGGTCTCCGGCGGGTACCAGCCGTGGATCAGGTCGACGAGATCGTTCAGCGTGGCCACGGCGGACAGGTTACTGGCGCGCCCCCCGCCGGCTCGCCCCTGTCGCCGCTAGCGGAAGCTCGCGACCACGGCGGGGTGGTCGGTGCGCAGGCCGTGGAGGGACCGCCCGGCGACGATCCGGTACGCCCTGGTGCGCGCGGCCAGCACGTAGTCGATCTGCCAACCGGCACGCGGGCGACGCCCCGCGGTGTAGTTGCTGTCCAGCTGCAGCGGCCCGGTGAGGTGGCCGCGCACCAGGTGGGGGCTGCGGTCCCGGCCGAAGTGGACGTTGCAGTCGCACAGGGCCACGAACTGCGTCCCCCGCGGCGTGCCCCTGGCCAGGCGACGCACTGCGGCAGCCATCCGCCAGAAGGTCTCGACCCGGTCCCGCAGCCGCCAGTTCGGGCCGCCCGAGCGCTTGTCGTGGATCGACGGCGGCATGTGGAAGCTGACCGCACGGACCCGGTGCCCGGTCGCACGGTGCTCGAGGACCGCGACCACGCCGTACTGGTCGACGGCGATCCGTCCACTGGTACGCCGCCAGGTCCTGGTCGCGAGCGCCTGCGGCCAGGAGTCGTGGTGCTTCCAGACCCGCTTGTCGAAGGCGATCGGGTTGTGGGACCGACTGGGTCGCCCATCCGGCATCCGGAGCGCCCAGTGCCGCGGCAGGGCGGCGCGGAGCGCCCGGTGGGTGCTGCGCCGTTCCTGGAAGCCGATGACGCTCGGCCGCGCCCGGCGGAGCACCGAACGTACGTCGTGCGCCACCGCGGCCGCCGACATCGTGTGCTTCAGGTTGAGGCTGGCCATCCGGAACCCGGACGACGTGCGGTCGGCCTCGTCGGCGGCGCTCGCAGGGGCCGCGACCAGAGCGCCGCTCGCGACCAGCGAGACAGCGACCAGGGACAGGCGGATCAGGTTCATGGCGAGAGCGTCGGGAGCCCGGATGATCCGCCGATGAGGTCAGGATGAGGACGGTCTCATGGCATCTCTCTCATCGCGACCTCACTCCGGCTTCATCGGGTCCTCCGACCGTCGGTGGGTCGGCGGACGGTCCGTCGGCAGTCGACGGAGTCGACGATGAAGAGGAGGAGTCATGCGGAAGACGCGCACGTTGCTGGCGACCTGGGTCGCCGCGTTGCTGATGCTGGGCGGGTTGGTCGGCGGCTGGGCCGTCGGGTCGGCCACGGCGGCACCGGACCGGGCGCCGGCGGCCCCGGTCAGTGCTGACGACGACGATAACGACGACGGCGGAGATGACGACGGCGGCGCACCGGTCGGCGGCGTCGACACCGGCGGTGGCGGTCTGGCGCGCTGATGCGCCCGCCCAGCCTTCTCTGCGGTGTGGCGCTCGTGCTTCTCGGCGGTTGCGACGCCGGAGGCCCGGTGGCCGCGGATCGCCGGGCCGACGGGGTCCGTGCCGAGGTGGTCTCGATGGCCGCACCGGTCGCCGTACGAGTCCCAGCGCTGGGCATCCAGGCACGCCTGCAACCGCTCGGCCTGGACCGACGCGGGCGGCTCGAGCCGCCCGCGTACGGCCGGGCCGGGTGGTACGCCGACGGCCCGGAGCCCGGCGAGCCGGGCGCGGCGGTGATCGCCGGCCACCTCGACTCCGCCACCGGCCCGGACGTGTTCGCCGGCCTCGCGCAGGCACGGCGCGGGCACCGCGTGCTCGTCGACCTGCGCGACGGCACCGTCGCGGCGTTCCGGGTGCTCGGCACCGGCCGGTTCGCGCAGCGGGAGTTCCCCACCGACCGGGTCTACGCCGACGTACGCCGTCCGCTGCTGCGGCTGATCACGTGCGGCGGTGAGTACGACGAGGCGGTGGGCCGCTACCTCGACAACGTCGTGGTGTTCGCTGTGAGCGTCAGTTGACCTGGCGCTCGTAGCCCTCCCAGTACGGTGCGCGCAGCTTGAACTTCTGCAGCTTGCCGGTCGCCGTACGGGCCAGCTCGTCGCGGAACTCCACCGAGGTGGGGGCCTTGTAGCCGGCGGCCTTGTCCTTGCACCAGGCGATCAGGTCGGCCTCGGTCGCCTCCTCGCCCTCGGCGAGCACCACCAGCGCCTTGATCGTCTCGCCCCACTTCTCGCTGGGGACCCCGATCACGGCGACCTCGGCCACCGCGGGGTGGGAGAACAGCACATCTTCGACCTCGATCGACGAGACGTTCTCCCCGCCGGTGATGATCACGTCCTTCTTGCGGTCCTGGATGGTGACGTAGCCGTCGTCACCGATCACCGCACCGTCGCCGGTGTGGAACCAGCCGTCGGCCAGCGCCTTCTCGGACTCCTCCGGCTGCTCCCAGTAGCCCTCGAGCACGACGTTGGACCGGGCCAGGAGCTCGCCCGCGCCCTCGTCGCGCCCAGGATCGACAGGGTCGACCTTCAGCCGTACGCCGAGCGCCGGGGCACCGGCTCGGGTCAGCTTGGTGGCGCGCTCCTCTGCGGAGAGGTCGTCCCACTCTGCGCGGGTGCGGTTGACGGTGAGCAGCGGCGAGGTCTCTGTCAGGCCGTAGATCTGCACGAACTCCCAGCCGAGCTCCTCCTCCACCCGGGCCACGGTCTTCGTGGGTGGCGGCGCACCGGCCATGATGATCCGCACCCGGTCGCGGCCGGGGATCTCGCCCTCCCAGGTCTGCGCTGCCTCCAGCACCGCGGCAGCGACCGCGGGGGCGGCGCACATGACCGTCACCCCGTGCTGGTCGACCCGGCGGAGGATCTCCGCACCGTCGACCTTGCGCAGCACGACCTGCTTCACGCCCATGCCGGTCCTCGCGAACGGCATCCCCCACCCGTTGGCGTGGAACATCGGCAGCGTGTGCAAGTAGACGTCGCGGTCGGAGATCCCGGTGTGCATCGCGAACGTCACCGCGTTGACCCAGATGTTGCGGTGGGTGATCTGCACGCCCTTGGGACGAGCGGTGGTGCCGGAGGTGTAGTTGATGGTGGCGGTCGCCGCCTCGTCGGGCTCCCACGGCTTCGGCTCCGCGCCCTCGGGCGCGTAGAGGTGCTCGTCCTGGCCGAGCACGAACCGGTGCTCTGCGGTCACCGCCGACAGCGACTCGTCCAGCTCCGGGTCGACGTACAGCACCTTGGCGCCGGAGTGCTCGACGATGTAGGACACCTCGTCAGGCCGCAGCCGGAAGTTGACCGGCACCAGCACCCGGCCGTAGCCCGAGACCCCGAAGAACGAGCTCATCAGCCGCGCACTGTTGTGACTGACCACGGCGACCCGGTCGCCGACGGCGACGCCGAGATCGTCCAGGTGCGCCGCCTGCCGCCGGGCCAGGGCGCCCAGCTGGCCATAAGTGAGGTCGCCGAGCGACGTCGCCGGCTGGTCCGGCTCGTCGACCACACCCACCCGCTCGCCGTAGACCTGCACGGCCCGATCGATGAAGTCGGAGACGCTGAACGGGACGAACACGGTTCCTCCTAGTCGCTGGCGTGACCCATGCCACTGTAGTCACGGTCACGTTGGCCAGCGGTTGCAGCCATTGGCCCATGAGAGTCCTCTCATGCGACTCTCACCCCGGCTCCACCATGGGGCAGGATCGTTCGTGTCATGAGCACCTTGTTGAAGTCCCTGCTGGCCCTGGCGGTGGCGCTGCCACTCGGCGCGTACGTCGCGGGGACGATGGTCGCTGCAGGCGATGAGCCCCCGCCGCGCGAGCCGGTCATCATCAAGGAGAACACCGCGCCGCCCACCTCCGAGCCGAGCGGCACCCGAGGCCCCTCCGGCACCCCCAAGGGATCCGACGACGATGACGACGACCACGGCCGGCGCGGCGACGATGATGATGACGACGACATCGACGTGATCACCCCGAAGCCGGGCGACGTCGACGACGATGACGACAACAGCGGTCCCGGGAACAGCGACGACGACCGGGACGACGATGGCGGTGGCGACGACAGTGGCGACGACAGCGGGGACGGCGGCGGGGACGACGACTGAGCCCCAGCCCCCGCGCGGACGAGACGCCCGGCCTCATCGGTCGGGCGTCTCCGTGCGCACCCGGATCACGGCGACCGTCGCGCTGCTGGTCACGCTCACGCTCGCCGGGGCGGGCCTGATCGTCTACGCGAGGGCTGGGGCTCAGTCGTCGTCCCCGCCGCCGTCCCCGCTG
>DASTDJ010000038.1:0-36047 GCA_035710425.1 Nocardioides sp. | reverse complement strand
GGCCCGTCGAGCCCCGACCGGGACCACCCCGCGCCGACGACGCCGCGACGCCGAGCGGTAGTCCCAACCGATAGCCTGACCCCATGACGTTGGCGCCTGCACCCTTCGGCCGTGTGCTGACGGCCATGGTCACCCCGTTCGCCGCTGACGGTGCGCTCGACCTCGAGGCCGCCGCCCGGGCCGCCGAGCACCTGGTCGACAACGGCAACGACGGTGTCGTCGTGTCCGGCACCACCGGCGAGTCGCCGACCACCACGGTCGCCGAGGACGGGCAGATCCTGGCCGCGGTCAAGGACGCCGTGGGCGACCGCGCGTTCGTGGTCGCGGGCGTCGGCACCAATGCCACCGCCCACTCCATCGAGCTGGCCCAGCAGGCGGAGAAGATCGGCGTCGACGGCCTGCTGCTCGTCACGCCCTACTACAACAAGCCCGGCCAGGCCGGCGTGCTCCATCACTTCCGCTCCGTCGTCGAGGCCACCGGCGTGCCGGTGATGCTCTACGACGTACCCGGTCGCACGGCCACCGAGATCTCCCTGGAGGTCTACTCCGAGGCGATCGCCTGGGAACCCGTCGTGGCCGTCAAGGACGCCGTGGGCGACTACGTGCGCGGCGTGAAGCTGATCGAGATGGGCTACGCCGTCTACTCCGGTGACGACGTCGCCAACCTGGGCTGGCTCGCACACGGCGGCTCCGGCTTCGTCAGCGTGGTCGCCCACGCGGCCGGCAAGGAGCTGGCGGCGATGGCCGACGCCTTCGCGGCCGGCGACCACGCCGAGGCGCTCCGCATCTTCACGAGCCTGCTGCCGGCGATCGAGGCCGTGATGGGCGTCCCCAACTACGGCGCCACGACCGCCAAGGCAGCGCTCCAGCTGCTCGGCGTGCTCGACAATCGCAACGTCCGTGCACCCCTCGTGCCGCTGGACGACACCGAGGTGGCCGCGCTGCGCGAAGGTCTCGCCGCGTCCGGCCTCCTCTGACAACCAGACAAGGAAACCACTTGAGTCACCCCCATCCCGAACTCTCCGCGCCGGCAGAACTGCCGCAGGGGGGTCTGCGGGTCATCCCGCTCGGAGGTCTCGGCGAGATCGGTCGCAACATGACCGTCTTCGAGTACGACGACCGGCTGCTCGTCGTCGACTGCGGGGTGCTGTTCCCCGAGGACCACCACCCGGGCGTCGACCTGATCCTTCCCGACTTCGCGCCGATCAGGGACCGCCTCGACAAGATCGAGGCGCTGGTCCTGACCCACGGTCACGAGGACCACATCGGGGCGGTGCCCTATCTGCTCCGGGAACGCCAGGACATCCCGCTGGTCGGCTCCGAGCTGACCCTGGCCCTGCTCGACAGCAAGCTGCGCGAGCACCGGCTGCGGGAGACCGTGCACCACAAGGTGCGCGAGGGCGACCTCCTCACGCTCGGGCCCTACGAGCTCGAGTTCGTGGCGGTCAACCACTCGATCCCCGACGCCCTCGCGGTCGCGATCCGCACCGGCGCCGGCATGGTGCTGCACACCGGCGACTTCAAGATGGACCAGCTGCCGCTCGACGGCCGGATCACCGACCTCCGCGCGTTCGCAAGGCTGGGGGAGGAGGGCGTCGACCTCTTCCTCACCGACTCCACCAACGCCGAGACGCCCGGCTTCACGCCCGCGGAGACCTCGATCACCCCGGTGATCGACCAGGTGTTCCGCGACTCCACCCAGCGGGTCATCGTGGCCTGCTTCGCCTCGCACGTGCACCGGGTCCAGCAGGTGCTCGACGCGGCGGTGGCCCACAACCGCAAGGTCGCCTACGTCGGCCGCTCGATGGTGCGCAACATGGGCATCGCGCGCGACCTCGGCTACCTCAAGGTGCCCGGCGGGGTGCTGGTCGAGGCCAAGGAGCTCGCCGACCTGGCTCCGGAGCGCCAGGTGCTGATCTCCACGGGCTCCCAGGGCGAGCCGATGAGCGCGCTGAGCCGGATCGCCCAGCGCAACCACAACTTCGTGCACATCGAGGAGGGCGACACCGTCCTGCTCGCGTCCAGCCTGATCCCGGGCAACGAGAACGCCGTGTACCGGGTGATCAACGGGCTGGCCCGCTGGGGCGCCCGGGTGGTCCACCGCGGCAACGCGCTCGTCCACGTCAGCGGTCACGCGAGCGCCGGCGAGCTGCTCTACTGCTACAACATCGTCAAGCCGCGCAATGTGCTCCCGGTGCACGGCGAGATCCGGCACATGCTCGCCAACGCCGCGCTGGCCAAGCAGACCGGTGTCGACAACGTCGTCATCGCCGAGGACGGCGTCGTCGTCGACCTGGTCGACGGCGTCGCGAAGATCTCCGGCAAGGTCGACTGCGGCTACGTGTTCGTCGACGGGGCGTCCATCGGTGACATCACCGAGAGCTCGCTGAAGGACCGCCGGATCCTCGGCGAGGAGGGCTTCATCTCGGTGATCGTGGTGATCGACTCGGTCAGCGGCAAGGTGGCCGGCGGCCCCGAGATCCACGCCCGCGGCTTCGCCGAGGACGACGCGACGTTCGACGAGATCAAGCAGCCGATCATCGACGCCCTCGACCTCGCCGTACGTGAGGGCAACACCGACGAGTACCAGCTGCAGCAGACCGTGCGCCGGATCGTCGGCCGCTGGGTGAACAACACCCACCGCCGCCGGCCGATGATCATCCCGGTCGTCATCGAGGCCTGAGCCCCACTTCCAGGGTTCGCGTCCGCCCGGGCGACCCGGGCCGTACTCTGTGCCGGCGACGCACCGGGAGGGGTGCTCGCGCACTGGGGAGGGACATGCGTCGTCTGCTGCTGTTTTCCGTGATCCTGGCCGTCGCCGGCTCGGGGTCGCTCGTCGCCGGCCAGGCGGCCGCGAGTGCGCCGCCCGCCCGGGCGATTGCCGTCGCAGGCCCGGGGGTGGGGATGTACCCCGCGTTCGACCCGGCGATCAGCCGGTACGCCGCCACGACCACTTCCGCGACCGGAGGGACGCTGGAGATCGCCGCCACGACCTCGGACCCGGACGGTCTGGTGCGCGTGAACGGCGCCCCTGCGACGACGCCGACCACGGTCGTGAGCGGCCTGTCCGAGGGCGATGAGGTGTCGGTCATCATCGAGGACGGCGGCGGCACGACGGCGTACTCGGTCGTCTACCTGCCGGCGGGCTTCCCGGCGATGACCGCGACCACGACGGGGCCCGTGCAGGACGGCTACATCGGTGTCGGCCTGACGACCTTCGCGTCCGGACCGTCCTTCGAGGCGCTGCTGGACCGCAACGGCGTGCCGGCCTGGGTGCGGACCGGGATCGGCAACGACTTCAAGCGCCAGCCCAACGGTGAGCTGACGGTGATGCGACCGACCACTGCGGCCGGGCACACGGGCACGGACCTGGTGGTGCTCGACGAGGAGTTCCAGGAGCAGCACCGGCTGCGGGTCGGGAACGGGCTGACCGACACCGACAACCACGACGCGCAGCGGCTCGCGGACGGCAGCACGATCCTGATCGGCTACGAGCCCAACGGCGAGTACCTCGACGCCACCATCCAGAAGCTCGACCCCGACGGTGAGGTGGTGTTCCAGTGGGACAGCTCCGGGCTGGAGGCGGAGACGCTGAACCCGCTGCTGTGGCCGCAGGGCGCTCCGAACGCCCGCATCGACTACGCCCACATCAACTCGGTCGAGGAGATCCCCGACGGCACCGGAGACCTGCTCGTCTCCTTCCGGCACTTCAGCGCCGTCTTCCGGATCACCACCGAGGCGCGCGACGGGCTCGGGAAGGGCGCCGTCGTCTGGCGCCTCGGCGGCCGAGAGAGCGACTTCACGTTCCTCTCGGACCCGCACCACGGGCCGTGCGCCCAGCACACTGCCACCTGGACCGGGCCGAACCGGGTGCTCCTCTTCGACAACGGCTCGGCGACGTTGGGCCAGTCCCTCGCGGGCTGCGTCGACCCCGCCGACCCTGACGGCCCCGGCAAGCAGCGGGCGTTGACCCGGGTCACGGAGTACCAGCTCGATCCCGAGGCCGGAACGGCGACGCTCGTCTGGTCCTACGTGCCCGGCAATACCTTCAGCTTCTTCGCCGGCTCCTCCTTCCGGCTCGCCAACGGCAACACCCTCGTCGGGTGGGCGTCCGACCGGACGACGCTGGCGACCGAGGTGAATGCAGCACCAGTGCCGGAGCCGGTGTGGTCGTTGTCGGTGCCCGACAACACCACGTCGACCGGCTACACGAGCTATCGGGTCTCGCTCGTCGAGCACACCGACGAGATCGAACCGGCCGTGACCGTCGACCTCCCCGAGGGGGCGGTGTACGTCGAGGGCCGGACACCCGCGCCGAGGTGGACCTGCACCGACCGGGGCGGCTCGAACCTCGCCGGGTGCGACGTCGACGGTCTCGTCGACGGACACCTGGCCGACGAGGCCGGGACGCACACGTTGGCCATCAGGGCTGCGGACGGTGCGGGCAACACGACCACGGTGACGCGGCACTACACGGTGCTGTCCGGCCCGCGCCCCGACGGCCTGATCCGCAAGATGGGCGGCGCCTGGCGCGGCGGGGACGCCTACGGGTCCGCGAGCGACCAGTCGATCCGGCACCGTGCCCGGCGCGGGCAGAAGGTGTCGTCGCAGTGGCTCGTGCAGAACGACGGCGAGAGCGCTGGGAGGCTCCGGCTGGCAGGGACTCCCAGCAACGCGAGGTGGCGGGTGCGCTACTTCGCCGGTGGCAAGGACGTGACCCGCGCGGTGTCGGCGGGGACGTACCGGACCACCGCTCTAGCACCGGGTCAGCGGGTGTCGCTACGGGTCGAAGCCACTCCGACCCGCAGGCCCCGCCCCGGCAGCGCTCGCACATTGATCCTGCGCGCGACCTCCACTCACGCGGTGGCCTCGAGCGATGCGGTGGCCGTCCGGTTGCAGGTCAGGCGCTGAGCAAAGAACGCTGACCCGTCGCCGAGTTCAGCGACGGGTCAGCGTTCTAGTGCCGGGTCAGCGGCGCTTCTTCACCACCTTGACGGTGAACCGGTCGTTGCTCGGCTTGAACTTGTTGGAACCGAGGTACTTGGCGACCAGGTCCACCTTGCCGGGCGGGAATCGCTTGGTGACCGTGACCCAGGCGGCGCCGTCGTCGAGCTTCGCCTTGCCGACCACCTTGCCGCCCTTCTTGATCTCCACGCGGCCGGTCGGCGTGCCCTCGTCGGCGGTGACCTTGACCCGCACCTTGAACGAGCGGCCGACCGGGACCGGCTTGGGCTGGTACTTCACCGCCTCCGTGTCGGTGGCCTCGGGCCCGGCCGGCGGAACGGCCACGCACGAGTCCAGCTGCACGTTGTCGACGTACCAACCGGAGCCGTCGATGCCGGCGCCGCAACCGTCGCGCCCGATGGCGAACCGCAGCTGCACGGTGCTGCCGGGCGTCACGCCGGCGGCGGACAGGTCGACGACCGAGGTGCCCCAGCTACCGAACGCGTGGCCCGGGTTGGTGCCCGTGAAGCCGTCCTGGCCGGCGAGCGGGTTGGTGCTGCCCTCGGCCTCGGAGGCGAGCTTGTCCGGCGCGTTCTCGACGTAGGCCGCGGCGGGAATCGCCGCGAACTCACCGCCGTCGACGCTGAGCTGTGCGTTGCCGCCGTCGAAGCCGACCTCTGTCACCACGTAGTGGTCGAACGACATCCGCGGCGCCTGCGCGTCGGCGGGCACCTCGATGTCACCACTGGTGATGTAGTTGGCCCCGCTGATGTCATCGGTCGACTCCGAGCAGGCGCCCTCGTCGGGAGCCGGGCCGAACGCGACCTCACTGGTGTGCCCGTCACCCTCGGGCTCCTCGATCGGGTACTCCGAGGTGGTCTCCCAGTCGAAGGTGGGCCCGCCGTAGACGCTCTCCTCGGTCTGGGTCCAGCCGTCGAGGCCGCCCTCGAAGTCCTCGTTGAAGAAGGTCTCCGTGGTGGTTCCCTCGCCGCAGCCGGCCTCGACGCCCGGGGTGAGCATCTGCGTCCAGTTGCACTGCTCGGTCGGGTCGACCCGCAGCTCCATCGCGTCGATCATCGACGTCACCTGGGCACAGTCGGCCGCCGCGATCTTCTCCGTCGAGTCGACCGAGTCGTTGGGCTCGGTGCTCGGCTCCTTGAGGGTCGCGTCGACCAGGTCGGTGCACGAGGCCTCGAGAGCGTCGGCGTGGTCGACGAAGTTGCTGATCTCCGTCTGGTACTCCGTCATCGCCCGGTAGTAGATCGCCAGGGCCTTGGTGATCCCGATCCCATCGATGGTCTGGCCGTTGAAGCTGCCGCCGTCGACCAGGAACGAGTAGCCGTGGTTGATGACGCCCGAGTTGCTGTGGACGCCGCCGCTGTCCTCACTGCCGCAGATGTACTCCGCGTCAGAGACCTTGCCGGGGTCGCCATAGCAAGTGGGGTTCCACATGTCGCGGATCGCGCCACCGAAGGCGTCGGACTTCTCGCCCATCAGCCAGCGGTAGGAGTCGGCCTTCTCCTCGACCTCGACGTCCTTGATGGTCATGTTGACCGGGCCGGGCACGGACTTGATCTTCGTGCCGTCCGCCTGGGTCACCATCAGCCCGTAGATGTCCGAGACCCCCGCGATGGAGATCGGCGGACGGGCGGGGGCGTTGTCGCCGACCATGATGCCGGTCGCGCCCGCGGCCTCGGCGTTCGCGATCTTCTGGGTGAACGGGCAGGTGCCGCGGTCGACGTAGACGAACTTGCCCGCGATCGCGGCCGCGTTGTCCAGCGTGGAGCACCCGTCCGTGGTGGTCGGACCCTCGTCGTTGGCGGCATCGGTGCCGACCACGACGTCGGTGGTGACGCCGGTCTTGTCGAAGACCGGGCCGAACGACGCGGCGGCCGCGCCCTGGCACGGTCCGGCGATCTCCTCCGGGGCGTTGATGGTCGCGCCGATCGCGCCCCGGGTGTACTTCGAGCACAGGCCGTCGGGCCGTGGGGCGTTGATGTCGCCCTCGTCCTCGTCCTCACGCCCGTTGATCAGGTCGAGGGTCTCGCCGAAGACGTCGGAGTAGGCCTCGTTGAGCGCGCCCGACTGCCACTGGTAGATCAGCCCGTGGGTGAACTCGGTGTAGGCGTGGCCCCACTCGTGGGAGACCACGTCGTCGGAGGTGACGCCGTCGCAGTAGTTGGTCGTGACGCCGTTCCAATTGGCGTTCGGGCAGCTGATGCGAGGGTCGTTGTTGACCGTCTTCATGGTCGCGCCCTCGCCGTCGTAGGAGTCGCGGCCGAAGGTGTTCTGGAACAACCAGTAGGACTCACCGGTCGAGGTGACGAGGTTCTGCTGGTCCTGGTTGAGGTCCCCCGGGAAAGGGTCGCCCTCCGTCCACACCGGCTCGGTGTCGGGGGACTCCTCGTAGAGCTCGCGGTCGAGGGCGTCGTGGATCATCGAGTAGCGGTTGACGACCTTGCCGGTGTCGGCGTCGACGAACACCATGTCGCGCACGTTGGCGTCGTTGGAGACCTCGACGAGGTAGACCAGGCTCGTGTCACCGCCGGGCAGACCCTGCACCAGGCCCCGCTTGTAGAGCACCAGCTCGGAGGACTTGGCACGGATGCCCGCGGTGTCGGGGCGTCCGTCGCTGTCGGTGGGCGGTTGGGCCTCGACCAGGCCGACCGCCCGCTCGCCCGCCTCCTCGGCGCTGAGCTCGGCGTCGGTGTCGACCGACTTCACCGGGACCAGCTCGCCGTTGACGGCGGTCAGGTCGCCCTGCTCGTCGAGGTGGGCACGCAGCCCGCTCCCGAAGACCGAGACGCCGTTGATCTCCTGGGTGTAGGTGACCACGGTGCCGAGCCGGTCGCGGGAGACACGCTCCTGGACCAGCTGGTCGCGATCGGCGCCGAACGCGGCGGCGTACTTGTCGAGGTACGCCGACGCCTTGTCGACCGCGGCGTCCTGGGTGCGGGCGCCGGTCGACGGCATCAGGTCGCTGCCGTTCGTGGAGCGGACGAAGCTGACCTTGCCGGTGGCGCGTTCGGTGGAGACGCGGACCTGTCCGTCGGCCTCCGTGCGCATCTGCTGCACCAGTGGTTCGTCGGCGGCGGGTGCCCCGACGGCGGCGGTCTGCAACGCAGGTACCGCCGAGAGGCTCGCGCCGAGCAGCGCAAGGCAGAGCCCCTGCTTGAGGGTTTTCACTTGTGAGTCCCTTCCCGAGATAGGGCCGTGACGGTGAGCGTGATCCGGCTCACCCGAGCGGCACCATAAGCCTCAGGGTGCAGGGGGTCCAGAGGGGGGTCCTGGGACCGACACGCACGCCTGTGGTGCGTGTGACTGGTGTGACTGCGCCCTAGTGTGGTGACCATGGCGACCCGTACGTCTTCCCCGCCGGGGTCGCGGAGCAGGAGCACGTCCTCGTCCAGGTCGAAATCTGGCGGTCGAGGCGGCTCGAGCAACCGCAACCGGGGTACGAAGAAGAAGCAGAACAGCAAGCGGCGACCGGCTGCGAAGCGCCGGCCCGCGCCGCGAGCCGTGCGCAACGGCACCGGCCCGGTCGCGCGCTTCTTCCAGGCGCTGTTCCGCGCCGTGGCCGCCATCTGGCTCGGCATCGCTCATGCGGTGGGTTCGGCGGCCCGCGGGATCGGGCACACCGCCCGCGACCTGGACCCTGAGCACCGCCGCGACGGCGTCGGGCTGTTCCTCTTCGGTCTGGCCATCGTCATCGCCGCTGCGGTGTGGTTCGAGGCGCCCGGCGGCGTGCTCGACCTCACGCGCACGGTCGTCTCCGGCACCGTCGGCAAGGTCGGCTGGCTGGTGCCGCTCGTCGTCGTGCTCGGTGGCTGGCGGGTGATGCGCGACCCGGTGCGCAACGGCCCGGCCGGGCGTCAGGTGATCGGCTGGTCGGCGTTCTGCTTCGGCGTGCTCGGCCTCGTCCACATCGCCAACGGCAGCCCTCAGCCGGTCAGCGGCGACACCACCCCGCTCCGCGAGGGCGGGGGAGCCGTCGGCTTCGTGGTGTCCTCGCTGCTGCTCGACCTGCTCCGCTCCGACGTCATCGTGGTCCCGCTGCTGGTGCTGCTCGCCTTCTTCGGCGTCCTCGTGATCACGGCGACGCCGCTGTACAAGGTGCCCGAGCGGCTCGGTGCCGCCCGGGACCGGGCCCTCGGCCGGCACCGTGACGAGGCGGCCGCCGACACCGAGGACACCCAGCCGATCCGGCGTCGCCGCCGCTCCGACACCGACCTCGACGGCCTCGAGATCGGCGACCCGGCCTACGACACACCCGTGATCGAGGACCGCGAACGCCGCAAGCGCAAGCGCGACCCCGAGCGCGTGGTGGAGGAAGAGACCGCGACCGCGGAGCCGAGCCCGGACGCGACGTCGACGGGCGAGCTCGAGCCCCCGCCGCACACGCCGATCCCGCAGCGGGTGGAGCAGCTCGCGCTGTCCGGCGACATCGCCTACTCGCTGCCGGCCAACGACGTGCTGAAGCCCGGCTCGCCGCACAAGGCGAGGTCCCGCGCGAGCGACGAGGTGGTCGACCGGCTCACGCAGGTGCTGGAGGAGTTCGGCATCGACGCCCAGGTGACCGGCTACACCCGCGGCCCGACGGTGACTCGCTACGAGGTGGAGCTCGGCCCTGCCGTGAAGGTCGAGAAGGTCACCGCGCTCTCGAAGAACATCGCGTACGCCGTGGCGTCGGCCGACGTGCGGATCCTCAGCCCCATTCCCGGCAAGTCCGCGATCGGCATCGAGATCCCCAACCGGGACAAGGAGATCGTCTCCCTGGGCGACGTGCTCCGGTCGAACACGGCCCGCTCCGACCACCACCCGATGGTGGCCGCGCTCGGCAAGGACGTCGAGGGCGGTTTCGTCGTCGCCAACCTGGCCAAGATGCCGCACCTGCTGGTCGCGGGTGCGACCGGCTCCGGAAAGTCGAGCTTCATCAACTCGATGGTCACCTCGGTGCTGATGCGGGCCACGCCCGACGAGGTGCGGATGATCATGGTCGACCCCAAGCGGGTCGAGCTGAACGCCTACGAGGGCGTGCCGCACCTGATCACGCCGATCATCACCAACCCGAAGAAGGCCGCCGAGGCGCTCGCCTGGGTCGTGCGCGAGATGGACCTGCGCTACGACGACCTGGCGAACTTCGGGTTCCGCCACATCGACGACTTCAACAAGGCGGTGCGCGCGGGCAAGGTCAAGGTCCCGCCCGGGAGCGAGCGCGAGCTGTCGCCGTACCCCTACCTGCTGGTGATCGTCGACGAGCTCGCCGATCTGATGATGGTGGCCCCGCGCGACGTCGAGGACGCCGTCGTCCGGATCACCCAGCTGGCCCGGGCAGCGGGCATCCACCTGGTGCTGGCCACCCAGCGACCCTCGGTCGACGTCGTCACCGGCCTGATCAAGGCCAACGTGCCGTCGCGGCTGGCGTTCTCCACCTCGTCGCTCGCCGACAGCCGGGTGATCCTCGACCAGCCGGGCGCCGAGAAGCTGGTCGGCCAGGGTGACGGTCTGTTCCTGCCGATGGGCGCGTCCAAGCCGGTCCGCGTGCAGGGTGCCTGGGTCACCGAGGCGGAGATCCACCAGGTCGTCAAGCACTGCAAGAGCCAGCTGGAGCCGGTCTACCGCGAGGACGTGACGGCCCCGCAGCAGAGCAAGCGCGAGCTCGACGACGACATCGGAGACGATCTCGACCTCGTCGTGCAGGCGATCGAGCTCGTGGTGTCCACCCAGTTCGGGTCCACGTCGATGCTCCAGCGCAAGCTCCGGGTCGGCTTCGCCAAGGCGGGCCGGCTGATGGACATCCTCGAGAGCAGGGGAGTGGTCGGGCCGAGCGAGGGCTCGAAGGCCCGCGACGTCCTGGTCAAACCCGACGAGATCGATTCCGTGATCGCCACCATCCAAGGGGAGGCGCCGTGAGCGAGCACGAGCACGAGGACGTGGAGGTACGGCGGGACGGACCACTCACCGCCGTCATCGGGATCGGCGCCGCGGCACTCGCGATCGCCTACCTGGCCCGGGCGATCGGCTCGGGCGGCTGGCTGGACTGGGCGCTGATGGCGGTGCTCGGAGGCATCGCAGCGCTCTACCTGACGTCGTTCCTCGACGCGCGGGCGCCGTTGCTGCTCGCCGACCGGCAGGGCATCCGGATGCGCACCGGACGCTCCTGGCACGGCGTCGCCTGGCCCGAGGTCGACCGGCTGGAGCACCTCCCGCGCAGCGGGCTGCTGCGCGACGGCCGGATCGCGGTGATGACCGCCCCGGACCGGGTCCTCTCCCTGCGCCTGTCGTTGGCGACCCGCCTGGTCGGTGCTGACTGGGACGAGCTCACCACCGCCCTCCGCGAGCTGGCCGGTGACGAGGCGGACGTGGTCGAGCTGGAGCCCCGCCTGGAGGACGAGGACCCCGGACCCGACGCGGATCCGCCGGAGGAGCAGGCGCCCGACGACGACGGCGTACCACTGGACCCGCCGGGTGACCGCGCACCGGCGGGCACCCTGCGCCGGCTCGCGGTGGGCCTGCGCGCCGAGGCGCGCTACTTCACCGCCGGCGCGACCGCGCTCAAGCGGCACCCGGCCGAGGCGACCGCGGTGGCGGCCCTGCCCGAGGCCGCCGAGCTCCGGCGCGACCCCGAGACCGAGTGGGTGGAGGCGGTCGTCCCCCTCGGCGCCGTCGACGATCGCATCGATCCCGACCAGACCGTGGTCATCGACGACGTCCGGCCGGGCGGTCTCACCGACCCCGTGATCGGCCCCGTGCTGGCCGCCGCCCGCACCCGGCTCGGCCTCACCGTCGACCAGCTCGCCGACCGGACCCGGATCCGGCCGCACGTGATCGAGTCGATCGAGGTCGACGACTTCGCCCCCTGCGGCGGCGACTTCTACGCCCGCGGCCACCTGCGGACCCTGGCCCGGATCCTCGGCGTCGACGCGGCGCCGCTGCTCCGGTCCTACGACGAGCACTACTCGGACGCGCCCATCGACGCGCGCCGGGTGTTCGAGGCCGAGCTCGCCACCGTCGCCGGTGGGTCGATCCGCGGCACCCGCGGCGGGCTGAACTGGTCGGTCCTGGTCGCGGCCGTGATGGCGGCGGTCCTGGTCTGGTCGATCGCCCGACTGATCGTCGACGGGCCGGTCGAGCTGGACCGGGCACCGGTGCTGAACGGCTCACCCAGCCACGGCCAGGGTGCCGGAGCGGCCCCCGAGGTCCCGGTCGTGTTCACCGCGGCCGGCGGCGGAACCAAGCTCAAGGTGCGCGACGGACAGGGCGACCTGGTGTTCGACGGCGACCTCGCCTTCGGGCAGAGCGCCAGCCTCGACGTGTCCCCGCCGATCCGGGTCTGGGCCAGCGACGGCTCCGTCACCGCGACCATCGACGGCGAGGAGCGTGGCGCCCTCGGCGAGACCGGGGAGGAGACCTCCGGCACGTACGTCGCGCCCCGATAGCCGCCTCGCCGGTTCGTCGCCGCGCTGCCCCGGCCGTCATACTCGGGGTAGCCATGACCGACACCGCCCTCTCCGTCGCGCTGCTCACCCTCGGGTGTGCGCGCAACGAGGTCGACTCCGAGGAGCTCGCCGCCCGGCTGGCCGACGGCGGGTTCCGCCTGGTCGCCGACGCGGAGGACGCCGACACGGTCGTCGTGAACACGTGCGGCTTCGTCGAGGCGGCCAAGAAGGACTCGGTCGACACGCTGCTCCAGGCCGCCGACCTCAAGCAGGACGGGCGGGCCCGCGCCGTGGTGGCGGTCGGCTGCCTGGCCGAGCGCTACGGCGAGGACCTCGCGGCGTCGTTGCCCGAGGCGGACGCAGTCCTCGGCTTCGACGACTACCCCGACATCGCGGCCCGGCTGCAGTCGATCGTCGCGGGGGAGCAGCACCACCCGCACACGCCGCAGGACCGGCGCAAGCTGCTGCCGATCAGCCCCGCCGAGCGCCAGGCCGCGCCGGCCGAACCGGTCGAGTTCCACCGACGCCGGCTCGACGCCGGCCCGATGTCGCCCCTCAAGCTGGCGAGCGGCTGCGACCGTCGCTGCACGTTCTGCGCCATCCCGACGTTCCGCGGGTCCTTCGTGAGCCGGCGGCCGAGCGACGTGCTGGCGGAGGCGCGCTGGCTGGCCGCGGAGGGCGCTCGCGAGCTGTTCCTGGTCTCCGAGAACTCCACGTCCTACGGCAAGGACCTCGGCGACCTACGGCTGCTCGAGACGCTGCTGCCGGAGATCGCCGCCATCGACGGGGTCGAGCGGGTGCGGGTGTCCTACCTGCAGCCCGCGGAGACCCGGCCGGGGCTGATCGAGGCGATCGCGACGACGCCCGGGGTCGCGGCCTACTTCGACCTGTCGTTCCAGCACGCCAGCCCGACGGTGCTCCGCCGGATGCGTCGCTTCGGCGACCCCGACAGCTTCCTCGGTCTGCTCGACCAGGTGCGCGCCCACGCCCCCACCGCGGGGGTCCGCTCCAACGTGATCGTCGGGTTCCCGGGCGAGACCGAGGACGACTTCGCGACCCTGTGCGGCTTCCTCGAGGCGGCGCGGATGGACGTCACCGGGGTGTTCGGCTACTCCGACGAGGACGGCACCGAAGCGGCGTCGTACGACGACAAGCTGGACGCCGACGAGATCGCTGCCCGGGTCCGGCACGTCACGGACCTGGTCGAGGAGCTCAACGCCCAGCGGGCCGAGGAGCGGATCGGCGAGGAGGTCGAGGTCCTCGTCGAGTCGCTCGAGGACGGCGAGGTCGTGGGCCGCGCGGCGCACCAGGGCCCCGAGGTCGACGGCTCGACGTACCTCGTCGGGAGCCCCGCGTCCGTCGGCGACCTGGTCCGCGCGACGGTCATCGAGACAGAGGGTGTCGACCTCGTCGCGAAGGAGTCTGCATGAGCGAGCCCGACCGGGTGAGCAACTGGAACCTGCCCAACGCGCTGACGACGTTGCGGATCGTCCTGGTGCCGTTCTTCGGCTGGGCACTGCTTGTCGACGGTGGCGATTCGGTGCTCTGGCGCACCGTCGCGTTCGTGATCTTCGTGGTCGCGATGGTCACCGACAAGATCGACGGCGACATCGCTCGCTCGCGCGGGCTGATCACCAACTTCGGCAAGATCGCCGACCCGATCGCCGACAAGGCGATCACCGGGATGGCCTTCATCGGCCTGTCGGTCGCGGGCGACATCTGGTGGTGGGTCACCATCGTGGTGCTGGCCCGGGAGTGGAGCGTGACCCTGCTGCGGCTCTCGATCCTCAAGTCGGTGGTGATGCAGGCCGCGGACCTCGGCAAGCTCAAGACGACCGTGCAAGGCGTAGCCCTGGGCATCCTGATCCTGCCGCTGCCGCACGGCGACGAGGCCCACGGCGGCGAGTTCGACCAGTTCGGGACCGCCGGCGAGGTGGTCTTCTACATCGGACAGGGCTTCCTGGCAGTGGCTGTCGCGCTGACCCTGTGGTCTGGTTTCGAGTTCTTCCGCGACGTGTGGCGACAGCGGGCGAACATCTCGGGAACTTCCGCCTGATCGCCCAGTTTTAGGGATCTTTTCGGCAGATCCGTGGTTAGGGTGCAGCATCCATCACGCGGAAAGGTTCCACACGTGCCATTCTCCTCCCGGCCGCGACGCGGCTATCGCACTTTGGCAGCAGGGACGGGGGTGGCTCTCGCAGCCTCCTCGCTCGCGCTGCTCACGTCGGCTCCCGCTCAGGCGGCGGATCCGGTCGACATCCAGATCCTGGCGACGAACGACTTCCACGGCCGGTTGATCAACGAGACCAGCAACGTCGCCGGCGCGGCCGTCCTCTCGGGAGCGGTCAAGCAGCTGCGTACCGAGAACCCGAACACCGCGTTCGTCGCGGCCGGTGATCTGATCGGCGCCTCGACGTTCGAGTCGTTCATCCAGCAGGACACGCCGACGATCGCGGCGCTGAACGAGGCCGGGCTGGACGTCTCGGCGGTGGGCAACCACGAGCTCGACCAGGGTTTCGACGATCTCAGCGGCCGGGTCCAGGACCTCGCTGAGTGGGAGTACATCGTCGCGAACCTGCGACTGAAGTCCAACAACGAGCACGCGCTCGCGCCCACCTGGACCCAGGAGCTGGGCGGTGTGACGGTGGGGTACGTCGGTGCGGTGACCGAGGAGCTGCCCGCACTGGTCTCGCCGGCCGGCATCGCGGACATCGACGTCACCGACGTGGTGACCGAGGTCAACGACGCCGCGGCGGATCTGACGGCCGGCGGTGCCGACCTGGTCGTGATGCTGGTGCACGAGGGTGCCCCCAACACCGACTGCGAAACGATGGACGACGACCCGAACTCGACGTTCGGCAACATCATCAACAACGTCAGCGACGACGTGGACGCGATCGTCTCGGGGCACACCCACCTCGCCTACAACTGCTCCTTCCCGGTCGAGGGCTTCGAGGGTGGCCGCGAACGGCCAGTGGTCTCGGCGGGCCAGTACGGCACCAACCTCAACCAGCTCGAGTTCACGATCGACCCCGATGACGGTGCCATCTCCGCGGTCACCCAAGACATCCTCGCCCTGGAGGACTGTGGCGACACCTGCGGCGCGAGCACCGTGGTCTGGACGCCGAACTACCCGGCCGACCCGGAAGTCGAGACGATCGTGGCCGACGCGGTCGAGCAGGCCAACATCCTCGGTGCCGAAGAGCTCGGTGAGATCACGGGCCCGTTCAACCGGGCCCGCTGGTCGGCCCCGGACGGAGATGACGAAGGCACCGAGCGTGACATCGTCGAGAACCGTGGCGGTGAGTCCACCCTGGGCAACCTGGTTGCTGAGGTGCAGCGCTGGGCGACGGAGTCGGAGACGTTCGGCGGCGCCGAGATCGCGTTCATGAACCCCGGCGGGCTCCGCGCCAACATGGCCGGACCCACGGTGACCTACCGCCAGGCGGCCAACGTGCAGCCGTTCGCCAACACCCTGGTCAACATGGACCTGACCGGCATGCAGATCAAGAAGGTCCTCGAGCAGCAGTGGCAGCGCGACGGCCAGGGCAATGTCCCGACCCGTCCGTTCCTGCGTCTCGGCACGTCGGAAGGGTTCGAGTACTCCTACGACCCGTCCCTGCCGGAGGGCTCGCGCATCACCGGGATCATGCTCGACGGTGTGCCGCTCAGCCCCATGACGTCGTACTCGGTGACGGTCAACTCCTTCCTGGCCGCCGGTGGTGATAACTTCCGTGAGTTCGCCAACGGCGCCAACAAGAGGGACACCGGCCAGATCGACCTGCAGGCGATGGTCGACTACATGGCGGAGTTCGCCGCTGAGGAGCCGCTGGCTGTCGACGCCGCCCAGCACTCGGTGGGTGCCACGGTGACCGACGAGACCATCACGCTCACGTCGCTGTCGATGACCGGAGCGACCGACCCGACGGACGCCGAGGTCGAGGTGTTCGACGGCGCGACGTCGCTCGGCACCTTCCCGGTGACCAGCGCGCTCACCGAGACGCCGTTCGACGAGTCGGGCACGGCCACCTTGCCGAACACGATCCCGAACGACGGCCAGCTGCACGTGCTGCGCATCGTCGGCGAGACGACCGGCACCGACATCCTGGTGCCCGTCCAGGCCCCGAAGGCCGCGGCGACGATGAACGTGAAGGTGAAGCCGGACCGGGTCGTGGTCGACCGGACCCGGGCCAAGGTCATCGTGACCGTCAAGGCGCTCGGTGAGGCCGCGACCGGCCGGATCGAGGTCAAGGTCGGTGGCGACACCTACAAGGCCAAGCTCGAGAACGGGCGAGCCGTCGTCCAGCTCGAGCGCTTCGCCAAGACCGGCAAGAAGAAGGTGAAGGTCAGCTACCTCGGCAACGGCTCCACGGAGTCGGCGTCGGAGACCATCACCATCAACGTCCGCCGCCGCTAGTCGCTCCACGCGGGGGTCCGGCCCACGGGCCGGGCCCCCGCACCAGCTCCCATCCCTTTCAATGCTCGGAGAATCTGTCGTGTCCAAACGTTTCCCTCGCCGTCCCTTAGTCGCCGGCGTTGCCGGCCTCGCCGTCGCCTTCTCGGGGCTTGCGGTCGTGTCCACTGCCGCACCGTCCGCCGCCAACCCAGCCGGTACCGGCCTCGTCATCAGTGAGGTCTACGGAGGGGGTGGCAACACCGGAGCCACCCATACGCACGACTTCATCGAGCTCTACAACCCCACGGACGCGCCCATCAGCGTCGCGGGGTGGAGCGTGCAGGGCCGCTCAGCCACCAATACAGCAGCGGCCTCGGGTGCCAACATCACGCCACTGACGGGCTCGGTACCCGCCGGGGGCTACTACCTCGTGCAAGAGGCGGCCGGGAGCGGCAACGGTGTCGCTCTCCCAGACCCGGACGACACCGGCACCATGGGCATTGGTGGACCCGGTTGGCAGATCTGGCTCGCGAACACCACGACCGGCCTCGACCCCGTAGATGGCGACGTCACGGCTGGCACACCGAACCCGGCGATCGTCGACTTCGTGGGGGCAGCCACGAACTCCATCTCGTTCGAGAAGGTTGTTGCCAACGAAGCGCCGGGTAACGCGCTCTCGGCGCAACGCAATGCGTCTAATGCCGATACCGACAACAACGCCGACGACTTCAGCACGGCCACGCCGAACCCGACGAACTCAGGCAGCATCGGCGAGGAGCTGGCTGCCACCGACCCGGCCGATGTGGAGGCCTTCGTCGGCATCCCGATCGACGACATCACGCTCGAGGCCAGTGGCGGCACCTCGCCGTACAGCTGGGACGTCAGCGGTCTCCCCGACGGCCTCTCCGAGACTAGTGACGGCGTGATCGGCGGGACCCCGACGACGCCCGGCACGTCCACGGTCACGGCTACGGTGACCGACTCGGCGAGCCCCACGGCGGCCACCGACTCCGTCGAGTTCGACATCACCGTCAACGCGGAGCCGGAGGAGTTCGCGATCGCCGAGATCCAGGGCACCGGTGACGCGTCGGGCATGCAGGGCGACACGGTGACCACCGAGGGTGTCGTCACCGCGAAGTACCCGGGTGGGCCCAGCACCTACAACGGGATCTACGTCCAGACGGCCGGTTCGGGCGGGACCACCAACGACACGCCTGGCGCGTCCGACGCGATCTTCGTGTTCGGCAACAACTCCCAGCCCGCGGGCGTCGAGGTCGGCGACTCGGTCGAGGTGACCGGTGAGGTCAGCGAGTTCCAGGGCACGACCGAGATCACGCCCGGTGCGGGCGGGGTCGTCGAGGTCGCCTCGCTCGGCACGGCGACGCCGCGGGCGACCGTCCCCGGCACGGACTGCGCGCTGCCCGGCACCGCGTGCCTCACCGGCGCGGCCCTCAACGCGGCACGCGAGGCGTTCGAGGGCGAGCTGTTCCAGCCGACCGGGGACTACACGGTCACCGACGCGCACGACGGCTCGGCGTACAACGGCAGCAGCTTCAGCTCGAGCTTCTTCGGCGAGGTCGGCCTCGCGGCGGAGTCGGAGCTGCCGCTGATCGTGCCGACCGAGGTCATCGACGCCCAGGCGACCGCCGACATCGCGGCCCGCAAGGCATACAACGACGCGCACCGGATGATCCTCGACGACGGCGCCGGCGTGACCTACTGGAACACCGCCGGGACCGGGCAGATGGACCAGCCGTTCCCGTGGTTCACCCCCGACAACCAGGTGCGCGTGGGCGCGGCCGTGACCTTCCCACAGCCGGTGGTCATGGAGTGGCGTAACAACACCTGGAAGCTGCAGCCGCAGACCCGGGTGACCGACGACGGCTCCGACCGGGTCGCGTTCGAGCAGAACCGTCCGGCAGCGCCGGAGGACGTGGGCGGCGACCTGAAGCTGGCCACGTTCAACGTGCTCAACTACTTCACCACCCTCGGTGAGGACTTCGCAGGCTGCACGTCGTTCAACGACCGCGCCGGCAACCCGATCGCGGTCAACTCCTGTCCGGGGAACGGTCCTCGCGGCGCGTGGAACGACGTCAGCTTCGAGCGGCAGCAGACCAAGATCGTCAACGCGATCAACGCCATCGACGCCGACATCGTGTCGGTCGAGGAGATCGAGAACAGCCTCAAGGTCGACAACCACGACCGTGACGAGGCGCTGTCCGCCCTGGTGGACGCGCTCAACGTGGACGCCGGCGCTGGGACCTGGGAGTACGTCGACTCCCCGGCCTCGGCCTCCGACCCGACGAACATCGACGAGCAGGACGTGATCCGGACCGGGTTCATCTACAAGCCCGCCAGCGTCGAGACCGTCGGCGCAGCGGACATGTTGTTCGACGTGCCAGCGTTCGGCAACGCTCGGGAGCCGTTCGCGCAGGCGTTCAAGGCGGTCGGCGCGGACGACGCCGAAGGCTTCGCAGTGATCGTCAACCACTTCAAGTCCAAGGGGAGCGGGGTCGACGACGGCACCGGGCAGGGCCTCGCCAACCCGGACCGGATCGCGCAGGCCGAGGCGCTGTCGATCTTCGCGGACGACTTCGCCGAGGCGCGGGGGGTCGATGCGGTCTTCCTGGCCGGCGACTTCAACGCGGCCTCGCAGGAGGACCCGATGCAGGTCCTGTACGGCGACGGCTACGTCGGGCTGGACGTCGAGAACAAGTGGTCCTACAACTTCGACGGCCAGGCGCAGTCGCTCGACCACGTGCTCGCCAACCCGGCTGCCGAGGCATTGGTGACCGGCGTCGACATCTGGGAGATCAACGCCAACGAGAGCTCCTACAACCAGTACAGCCGCTACAACTACAACGCCACGATCCTGTACGACGAGGCGCCGTTCAGCGCCTCCGACCACAACCCCGAGGTCATCGGCATCGACGGTCCCGACACCGAACCGGTCGAGACGTCGGTGACGGCGACCGGTGGGCCGGCGACGTACGGAACCGACTGGACGGCGCACGTGACGGTGAGCCCGGCAACGGCCACCGGCACGGTCGAGGTGCTGAACGGCACCACGTCGCTGGGTACGGCGCCGCTGGCGAGCGGTGCCGCGGACATCTCGATCAGCGGCACCGCCCTTCCGCCGGGTCAGCACACGCTCACCGTGCGCTACCTCGGTGACGCCGAGCACGCGCCGTCCGAGGGCAGCCTGCAGGTGCAGGTCGCAAAGGCGGCCTCGACCACGACGCTCGACATCGAGCCGAGCGAGGCCGTGGTGGGTCAGGACCGGATCACGCTGACGGCGACGGTCGCTGCGACGGGCGTGACCCCGACCGGCCAGGTGGTCTTCTCGGCCAACGGCGTGGAGATCGGCTCCGCCCCGGTGACCGGCGGGACCGCGACGCTGAAGCTCGGGCCGGCGCCGTTCGTGGGGACGGTCGACGTCACCGCGGGGTACCAGGGCGACGCGACCACCGCAGCCAGCACCTCCGAACCCGAGCCGCTCACCGTGGTGAAGGCCGACGTGAAGCTGAAGGCCGACGTGAAGCCCGACAAGGTCGTCGTCGACAAGACGAAGACTCGGGTCGACATCCATGTGTCGGCGCGCGGACAGAAGGTGACCGGCAAGGTCGAGGTGTCCTGGCACGGCGAGAGCAGGACGGTCACGCTGAAGAACGGCAAGGCGACCGTGCAGCTGGGCAAGTGGGGCTCCACCGGCCAGAAGACGGTCAAGGTCCGCTACCTCGGCAGCAACCTGGCCAACCCGGCGACCGAGGTGGTGACGTTCCAGGTCCGGGCCAAGTGAGGTTCGCGGCCCGGATCGGGTGACGATCCGGGCCGCACCTGCTGAAGGGGCGCGGTGGGACCGTGGCCACCGCTGAGTCGCTCACCGGTGGCCGGTCCGCCGCGTTCCTCTCACTTTTGCGCGGGGAGGATCGTGACCAATTTCGGTCATGCCCTCGGCGTCGCGGGTTGCGACTATCGCCATACCCCCAGCCACATACGACTCTGTGAGGTCCCCGTGTTGCTCGCATCGACTCGACACCGGGGCCTGATCGCCCCCACGCTTCTCGGCCTGATCGCTGCCCCCTTGGCGATCCTGGCCACCCCTGGTCCGGCCCAGGCCGCCGGCCCGGGCCTGGTCATCAACGAGGTGTACGGCGGTGGCGGTGGCGGGGTGGCCACCTTCGAGAACGACTTCGTGGAGCTGCGCAACACCGGCGCCGAGCCGGTCTCGTTGTCCGGCAAGAGCCTCCAGTTCCGCGGACCCCTCAGCACCGTCCTCCCCCTTGCCGCCAATGTCGTCGTCCTCCCCGACGTCGTGGTGCCCGCTGGCGAGACCTTCCTGGTGAAGGGCGCGTCGGCCAGCGGCAGCCCGAACCCTCCGGGCGAGCCTCTGCCCGAGCCCGACCTGACCACGACCCTGAACCTGGGCGGCGTCGACGGGCAGATCTTCCTGGCCGACACCACCGTGCCGACCAACCCGAACCTCGAGAACGGCACCGCGGGAAACACGTTCGACGCGAACGTGCTGGACTTCGTGGGCTACGGCCCCGCGACGAGCTTCGAGGGGGCCGCGCCGACGCCTACGCCGACCGCGGCCGACTCGGTGAGCCGCAACGCCGAGGGAGCCGACACCGACTCCAACGGGACGGACTTCACCGTCTCCGCCCCGCCAGGCCCGACCGCGTGCACCGGGTGCGCGTCGGCCCCCCAGCAGATCCAGATCCTGGCCACCAACGACTTCCACGGTCGGTTGGTCAACGAGGGTGCTGTCAACGGCACCACGAGCCCCGCGGGAGCCGCCGTGCTGTCCGGGGCGGTCAAGCAGCTGCGCGCCGAGAACCCGAACACCGCGTTCGTCGCGGCCGGTGACCTGATCGGCGCCTCGACGTTCGAGTCGTTCATCCAGCAGGACGTCCCCACGATCGAGGCACTCAACGAGGCCGGCCTGGACGTGTCGGCGGTCGGCAACCACGAGCTCGACCAGGGCTTCGACGACCTCGACGGCCGGGTCCAGGGCCTCGCCGACTGGGAGTACATCGTCGCCAACCTGCGGCTCAAGGAGGGCGGCGACCACGCGCTGGCTCCGACCTGGACCCAGGAGCTGGGTGGGGTGACGGTCGGGTATGTCGGTGCGGTGACCGAGGAGCTTCCCGCTCTGGTCTCGCCGGCCGGTATCGCCAACCTCGACGTCACCGACGTCGTGACCGAGGTCAACGACGCCGCCGCGGACCTGCGGACCGCAGGCGCCGATCTGGTCGTGATGCTGGTGCACGAGGGTGCCCCCAACCCCGACTGCGCCACGATGGACGACGACCCGAGCTCGACGTTCGGCAACATCATCAACAACGTCAGCGCCGACGTGGACGCGATCGTCTCGGGGCACACCCACCTCGCCTACGACTGCTCGTTCCCGGTCGAGGGCTTCGAGGGTGGCCGGTTGCGTCCGGTCGTCTCGGCCGGCCAGTACGGCACCAACCTCAACCAGATCGAGTTCACCGTCAGTCCTGACGACGGTGCCATCTCTGTGGTCACCCAGGACATCCTGGCACTGGAGGGCCCGGACCCCGACGGAACGGGTCCGCTCGTGCCCCCGTCTCTCTATCCGGCAGACCCGCTGGTGGAGACCATCGTTGCCGACGCGGTCGCCCAGGCCGACGTCCTCGGAGCCGACCCCCTCGGCGACATCGAGGGCCCGTACGACCGGGCACGCTGGTCCGCCCCCGACGGCGACGACCCGGACACCGAGCGGGACATCGTCGAGAACCGTGGCGGCGAGTCCACGCTGGGCAACCTGGTCGCCGAGGTGCAGCGCTGGGCGACGGAGTCGGAGACGTTCGGCGGCGCCGAGATCGCGTTCATGAACCCCGGCGGGCTCCGCGCCAACATGGCCGGACCGACCGTGACCTACAAGCAGGCCGCGGGTGTGCAGCCGTTCGCCAACACCCTGGTCAACATGGACCTGACCGGTGCGCAGATCAAGACGGTCCTCGAGCAGCAGTGGCAGCGCGACGCCCAGGGCAACGTTCCCACGCGACCGTTCCTGCGTCTCGGCACCTCGGAGGGCTTCGAGTACTCCTACGACCTGTCCCTGCCAGAGGGTGACCGGATCACCGGTATCTGGCTGAACGACGAGCCCATCGGCGAGACCACGACGTACTCGGTGACGGTCAACTCGTTCCTCGCTGCCGGTGGTGACAACTTCCGTGAGTTCGCCAACGGCACCAACAAGGCGGACACCGGCCAGATCGACCTGCAGGCGATGGTCGACTACATGGCCGAGTTCGCGGGTGCGGAGGCCCTCGACGTCCGCGCCGGCCAGCACTCGGTCGGCGCCACGGTGACCGACGAGACCATCACGCTCACGTCGTTGTCGATGACGGGAGCGAACGACCCGACGGACGCCGAGGTCGAGGTGTTCGACGGCGCGACCTCGCTCGGCACCTTCCCGGTGACCAGCGCGCTCACCGAGATGCCGTTGGACGAGTCGGGCACGGCCACCCTGCCGAACACACTCCCGGACGACGGTCAGCTGCACCTGCTGCGCATCGTCGGCGAGACGACCGGCACCGACATCGTGGTTCCCGTCACGACCGACAAGGCGCCGGCGGCGGCGAACCTGAGCGTGACGACCAGGCCTGGCAGGGTCGTCGTCGACCGCACCCGGGCCAAGGTGACCACCCAGGTGCGAGCCGCGGGCAGCGCCGCCACCGGCCGGATCGAGGTCAAGGCCGGCGGCAGGACCTACAAGGCGAAGCTCGAGAACGGCCGCGCCACGGTCACGCTCAAGCCGTTCCCCACGACCGGCAAGAAGCAGGTGAAGGTGATCTACCTCGGTAACGCCACCACCCTGCGTGCCGTGAAGACCGTCACCATCAAGGTGGTCCGCAAGAGGTGACCACTGCGGGGGTCGATTCGACCACCCGGTGCTCTCAGCTCCGGTGGATGTGCGAACATGCCGCTCGTGACTCCGCAAGCCCACCGCGCCCAGCGACTGTTGGAGGAGCGCGGCGAGACCGTGGCCGTGGCGGAGTCGCTCACCGGCGGCCGGCTGGCCGTCCTGCTCACCGAGGCGCCCGGCTCGTCCGCGACCTTCCTCGGTGGGGTGGTGAGCTACGCAACCGAGGCGAAGATCGACGTGCTCGGCGTCGACCGCGGGCTGGTCGAGCAGCACGGCGTGGTCTCCGCGGAGTGCGCCCGGGCGATGGCCCGCGGGGTGCGCGCCCTGATGGGTGCGTCGTACGGCGTGAGCACGACCGGCGTCGCTGGACCCGACGACCAGGAGGGCAAGCCCCCGGGGACCGTCTATGTCGGCGTGGCCGGCCCCCAGGGCGACTCAGCGCTCGCCCTGGAGCTGGTCGGCGGCCGCTCGGAGATCCAGGAGCGGACCTGCGCCGAGGCGCTGTCGGCGCTGGCTGGAATCATCCGCGAGGAAGAAACCGGTCTCGGGTAGCGTTGGGCCCACATACCCGTCACACGTCCCCTAGAGTGCGACCGGAGAGGAGATCCGCATGGTGCTGTTCCGTCGACTGCTCGGCGACGTGCTGCGTGAGCGGCGCGGCGAGCTCGGCATGACCCTGCGCGACGTCTCCAAGGAGGCCCGGGTCAGCCTGGGCTACATCTCCGAGATCGAACGCGGCCAGAAGGAAGCGTCCTCCGAGCTGCTCGCCTCCCTGTGCGGGGCGCTCGAGATGCCGCTCTCGTCGGTGCTGCGCGAGGTCTCCGACGCCGTGGCGCTGGAAGAGGCGGCGCTCCAGCCGACGCCGATCTCCGTCAACAGCCGGGTCAGCGCCGACGAGGTCGTGGCCTCCGCCGCCTGACCCTCACGGCTGGCAGCGCGGGCACCAGTACGACGCCCGCTCCCGCCCCGGCTCACCGCGCATCGCGACCGCGATGGGCGTGCCGCAGCGCCGGCACGGTGCCTTGTCGCGCCGGTAGACCCAGAGCGGCTCGCGCAGGTTGCCGGTCGTGGCCTGGGTGGCGCGGGTGACGTTCTGCTCCAGCATCTGCTGGGCGACGCGGACCAGCCGGGCCAGGTCGGGCACTTCGGAGACGGGCGTCAGCGGGTGGGCGCCGGACACGAAGCACAGCTCTGCGGCGTACATGTTGCCGATGCCGGCGAGCCGGGTCTGGTCGAGCAGCGCCTCGATCAGGGGCCGGTCGGGGTCCTCGCGGAGGCGGCGGAGCGCCTCGTCCTCGTCCCAGTCGGGGCCGAGCAGGTCCGGCCCCAGGTGGCCCACCACGTCGGGCTCCTGGCTGGTGGGGACCAGCTCGACGATGCCGAGGGAGAAGCCGACCGCCTGGTGGGTCGCCGTCTCCAGCACCACCCTGGCCTGGTGGGCAGGCCGCTTCCAACGCTCCCCGCGCCGAAGGACGCGCCAGGCCCCCTCCATCTTCAGGTGGGTGTGCAGGGTCAGCGCCTCGTCGCCCTCGAACCGGGTGAGCAGGTGCTTGCCCCGGGCGACGGTCTCGACGACGACGGCGCCGGCCAGGTCGGTGGTGGCGAGCTGGGGCACCCGGAAGTCGGTGGCGGTCAGCGACTGCCCCGACAGGGCGCGGTGGAGCCGGCGGGCCGTCCGGTGGACGGTGTCGCCCTCAGGCACCCCGCATCCTCAGCCCGCGGGGCGTGGCCACGAACCCGGCCGCGGCGAGCGCCTCTCGTAGCGGCGTGGACCCTGCGCCGAGAAGCTGCGCACCATCGGCCTTCTCGACGGTCAGCCGGCCCAGGGCGCCACGCCTGGCGGCCTCGGCGAGCGCTGCCGCTGCCGGGGTGAGCAGGTCGGGATCATCGGTCCAGGTGAGCAGGGTGCGGCCGCCGCGCTCGACGTAGAGCGTGAGCACGCCGTCGACCAGCACCACCATCGCGCCCGCCTTGCGCCCGGGGCGGTGGCCGCCGCCGGACGAGGGCCAGGGGAGGGCGGCGCCGTAGGGGTTGGCGGGATCGGTGGCGGCGAGCGCAAGGGCCTGCGGCTTGGCGTCGACAGCGGTCTCGCTGAACGTACGCAACCGGTCGATGGCGCCGGCCGTGCCGAACTGCGCGGCGCCGAGGCCGCTCACGAAGTAGCCGCGCCGGCAGCGGCCGGACTCCTCGAAGGCGGCCAGCACCTTGTAGACCGCCGCGAACCCACCAGGCACCCGCTCGCTGACCACGGCTCCGCGGATCACCACGCCGTGCCGGTCGAGCAGCCGCTCGGCGGCGGCGTGTGCCCGCTTGGTCGGGTCGTCCTCGATGCTCGGCAGCAGCGCCCAGCGGCCCGCGGTCTCGGGTGGGCCGGTGCGCGAGACCCGGCCCGGACGCGGTGGCGGGCGGCGGGTGCGGTGGCTGGGTGTGCCGGACCGGGTGAGCGCCCGCAGCGGGACCAGGGTGTCGTTGCTGATCCGACCCGCCCAGACGAGGTCCCAGAGCGTGGTGCTGAGCGCCCGGTCGTCCTTCGACCCGACGGCGTCGGACAGCTGGCGGAAGAACCAGGCGCCACCCGGCGCCAGCGCGTCGAGCACCGCCTGGTGCAGCTCGGTGTGGGTGAACGGCTCGGGCGGCGGCAGCGTGAGCGGTGCCTGGTCGGCGAGGTGCAACGAGACCCAGCCGTCGCTGCCGGGCAGTGCCGAGTGGCCGGCCCAGAGCACCTCCCCGGCGGCGGTGAGCTCGTCGAGGAGGGCCGGCTCGTAGTCGCGGACGCGGGCGCCCAGGATCAGGGGCTCCAACGCGGAGGCCGGCACCGGGCAGCCGGCGAGCTGGTCGACCACGCTGAGCACGCCGTCGACGCCACGCAGGCGGGAGGCCGAGATGTGCTGCCAGGCGCCGAGGAAGCGCCCGAGCGCCTCGGGCTCGACCGGCTCGACCTCGCGGCGGAGCCGAGCCAGCGAGCGGCGTCGCAGCCGGCGCAGCACCTCGGCGTCGCACCACTCCGAGCCGGAGCCGGCCGGTCGGAACTCGCCGTCGAGCACTCGCCCCTGGTGGGCCAGCCGCTGCAGGGTGTGCCGGACCACTGCGGCGCCCAGGCCGAGCCGCGCGGCGGCATCGTCGGTCGTGAACGGTCCGTGGGTGCGGGCGTAGCGGGCCACCAGGTCGGCCAGCGGGTCGTCCACCGGCTCGGCGAACACGTCAGGGGTGCCCGGCGGCACCGGCACGCCGAGCCCGTCGCGCAGCCGGCCGACGTCCTCGACCACGCTCCAGCGTGGGATGCCGGCCATCCGCACCTCGACCACCCGGCGGGCGTCGGTCAGCGCGGCCAGCCACCCCGTGACGTCGGCACCGGGCACGGATCGGGCGACCACCTCGTCGGTGGCCTGCGGCCCGAGCAGCCGGAGCAGGTCGACCAGCCCCTCGGCGTCGCGGGCCTGGCGGTCGGGGGCGAGCCGCTGCAGCTCGGCCTCGACCTCGGCGAGCACCTCGGGGTCGAGCAGCTCGCGCAGCTCGGCGCGACCGAGGAGCTCGGCCAGCAGTCCCTGGTCGAGCGAGAGCGCGGCCGCGCGGCGCTCGGCGATGGGGGAGTCGCCCTCGTAGACGAACTGTGCGACGTAGCCGAACAGCAGGCTCCGGGCATAGGGCGACGGCGTCGGCGTGGCGATGTCGGTGACCGTCACCTCGCGCCTGTCGACAGCCCGCATCAGCCCGACCAGGGCGGGAAGGTCGTAGACGTCCTGGAGGCACTCGCGGACCGCCTCGAGCACGATCGGGAACGAGGGGTACTTCGCGGCCACCTCGAGCAGCGCGGCCGACCGCTGCCGCTGCTGCCACAGCGGTGAGCGCCGGCCGGGATCGCGGCGGGGGAGCAGCAGCGCCCGGGCAGCGCACTCCCGGAACCGGGCCGCGAACAGCGCCGAACCGCCGACCTCCTGGGTGACGAGGTCCTCGATCTCGTCGGGCTCGAAGACGACGAGGTCGCCGCCGGGAGGGTCGGCGTCGGTGTCGGGGATCCGGATCACGATGCCGTCGTCGGAGGCCACCGCCTGCCCGTCGACGCCGTAGCGCTCCCGGAGCCGGGCATTGATGGCCAGCGCCCACGGGGCGTGGACGGGGGTGCCGTAGGGGGAGTGCAGCACCAGCCGCCAGTCGCCGAGCTCGTCGCGGAACCGCTCGACGAGCAGGGTGGTGTCGGACGGCAGGATGTTGGTGGCCTCGAGCTGCTCGTGGAGGTAGCCGACCAGGTTGCCCGCCGCCCACTCGTCGAGGCCGTGGTCGCGGGCCCGCTGCTCGGCCTGGTCGCGCGGGACCGAGGCCAGCTCGCGGGTGAACTCGCCGATCGCGGCGCCCAGCTCGGCCGGGCGGCCCAGGGTGTCGCCCTTCCAGAACGGCAGCCGCCCCGGGACCCCCGGCGCCGGGGTGACCAACACCCGGTCATGGGTGATGTCCTCGATCCGCCAGCTGGTGGCTCCGAGGGCGAACACGTCGCCGACCCGCGACTCGTAGACCATCTCCTCGTCGAGCTCGCCGACGCGCTTGCCGGGCCCCTCCGCGCCGACCAGGAAGACGCCGAACAGACCTCGGTCGGGGATGGTGCCGCCGCTGGTCACCGCCAGCCGCTGCGCGCCCGGCCGCCCGGTGAGGGTGCCGCCGACCCGGTCCCACACGATGCGCGGCCGCAGCTCGGCGAACTCGTCGCTGGGGTAGCGGCCGCTGAGCAGGTCGAGGGTCGCGTCGTAGGCCGAGCGAGGCAGCTGCGAGAACGGCGCGCTCCTGCGGACCAGGTCGAAGAGGTCGTCCACCGACCAGGACTCGAGGGCGGTCGCGGCGACCACCTGCTGGGCCAGCACGTCGAGCGGGTTGGCCGGAATGCGCAGCGCCTCGATGCCTCCGGTGCGCATCCGCTGGACCGCCACCGCGGTCTGGGCCAGGTCACCCCGGTGCTTCGGGAAGAGCACCCCACGGCTGGTCTCGCCGACCTGGTGGCCGGCGCGACCCACCCGCTGGAGGGCGCTGGCCACGCTCGGCGGCGACTCGATCTGGACCACGAGGTCGACGGCGCCCATGTCGATGCCGAGCTCGAGGCTGCTCGTCGCGACCACCGCCGGGAGCCGGCCACGCTTGAGGTCGTCCTCGATCAGGGCGCGCTGCTCCTTGGACACCGAGCCGTGGTGGGCCTTGGCGATCACCGTCTCGGCACCGGCCGAGGCGCCGGACTGAGCCATGATCTCGGCCGGCGACTCGAGGCCGGCGGCGGACTGCTCGGTGGCGATCTCGTTGAGCCGGGCGGTCAGCCGCTCGGCGAGGCGGCGGGAGTTGGCGAAGACGATGGTGGATCGGTGCTGCCCGATCAGGTCGGCCACCGACTGCTCGACGTGGGGCCAGATGCTGCCGGTGCGGTCGTCGTCGGCGTCCTCGACGGCCTCGGTGTCGTCGGGCATGGTCATGTCCTCGACCGGCACCACCACCCGCAGGTCCCACGCCTTCACCGCGGGGGGCGCCACGATCTCGACGGGAGCGGCGCCGCCGAGGAACCGGGCCACCTCCTCCAGGGGACGCACCGTCGCCGACAGCCCGACCCGCTGCGCCGGCCGCTCCAGCAGGGCGTCGAGGCGCTCGAGCGACAGCGCCAGGTGGGCGCCGCGCTTGCTTCCGGCCACCGCATGGACCTCGTCGACGATGACGGTCTCGACGCCGCGGAGCGACTCGCGCGCCTGGCTGGTCAGCATCAGGAACAGCGACTCCGGCGTGGTGATCATGATGTCGGGGGGCTGGGTCGTGAGCCGCCGCCGGTCAGCGGCGCTGGTGTCGCCGGACCGGACACCGACCCGCACCTCGGGAACGGTGACGCCCATCCGCTGGGCGGTGTGCCGGATGCCGGTGAGCGGCGCCCGGAGGTTGCGCTCGACGTCGACCGCCAGCGCCTTGAGCGGTGAGACGTAGAGCACCCGGCAGCGCTTCCTCTCGTCCTTCGGCGGATGGGTCAGCAGTCGGTCGATCGACCACAGGAACGCGCTCAGCGTCTTGCCGGATCCGGTCGGCGCCACGACCAGGGCGTGCCGGCCGGCCGCGATCGCCTCCCACGCCCCCGTCTGCGCCGTCGTGGGCTCGGCGAACGCCGCGCCGAACCAGGCGCGGGTGGGTTCGCTGAACTGCTGCACCGCTTCATCCTGCCGCAGGCCACCGACAGTCCGCGCCGCGCTGCGGCTCAGGGGGCTCGAACTGCGCTAGCGTCGTACGTCGTGACGGAGCCGGACCGGCAAGGACTCCTCGGGCGTGCTGCCGGCGCGCTCACCGGCAAGGTGGTGGAGACGATCCCGCCGGACGTCATCCTCGACCACATCGACATCGACGCGCTGCTCGAACGGGTCGACATCAACCGCGTGCTCGACCGCATCGACATGGACCGGTTGCTGGCCCGCGTCGACATGGACACCCTGATGAGCAACGTGGACGTCGAGGCCCTGGTCCGCAGGTCCGGCGTGCCCGACCTCGTGGCGGAAAGCACCCAGCGGCTCGCCGGTGGGGCTCTCGACGTGGCCCGCCGCCAGGTGGTCGGCCTGGACACCATCCTGATCGGGGTCATCGCCACCGTGCTCCGTCGGCCGGCAGACAGCGTCGAGGCGGCGCCCCCGGCGCTCCGGCCCCAGGAGGAGGAGCAGGACCTGCAGACCGTCTCCGGTCGGTACGCCGGGCCGCTCAGCCGGCTGCTCGCCTTCGGCATCGACGCCGCCCTGATGTTCGCGCTGTTCACGCTGGGGACAGCCGGGCTCGACTACCTGCTGCGCGTCTTCTTCGACACGAACCTCGGGGGCAAGGGGGACTCGCCGTGGTCGATCGTGGCCGCGTTGACGTGGGCCTTCGTCTACGTGATCGTCACGACGGTCATCGCCGGCCGCACCCCGGGGAAGGGGATCGTCGGGCTCTGCGTGGTGACCAGCGCGGGCTTCACGGTCACACCAGGGCGGGTGCTCGTGCGCACGCTCATGCTGCCGGTGGCGGCGGCACCGCTGGGCCTAGGGCTGCTGCCGTGCCTGCTGGGCCGTCGACGTCGCGGCCTGCACGACGTGGTCGCCGGCACCGCTGTCGTCTACGACTGGGGCGACCGGGCGGCGCGGATGCCGGCCCCGGTGTCGACGTTCGTGGCCAGTCGCACCGAGCGCGCGCAGTCCGCCCCCTAGGTGAAGCGTCGGGGTCGGTAGGGGCCCCGCGTCAGTGCCCTCCCTGATGTGCCGGCACGCACTGTCGGCGCACTCTGGCACCCTCATCGAGATCCCCGAGAGGAGGTGGCCGACATGATCGAGTGGGGATCGGAGAACTGGGGTGGCAACGTCCACCACGCAGCCAACGGTTCGTGGAGCGTCGAGGGTGAGGAACCCGACGAGTGACCCGCGAGATCCACCGGCCACTCAGCTGGTCAGGCGCTCCAGCGCTGCGCGGAGCGGCGGCCAGCGGTCGCGGCCGCGGCGGACGACGGCGTACGCCCGCATCCGCACGTCAGGATCGGTGAGCGGCACCACCTTGACGCCCCGGCGCGACGTCGGGCCGAGGGGCAGCAGGGCGAGGCCGTGCCCGGCGACGATGAGGTCGTCGACGAGCTCGAGGGCGTCGATCCGGTGGACGATCCTGGGCGTGAACCCGGCCATCGACGCGAGCGTGCGCAACACCTCCTCGTCGGCGGTGTGGCGGGAGTTCACGATCCAGTCACGGTCGGCATACGCCGCGAGGGGCGCCTGCGGCTCCGACGCCGGCACCCCGAGCCCCCAGGGGGTCTCCCACAGAGGCGTGACGTCGTACTCGCTGCGCCACGAGCCGGGCGCGAGGTCGTAGTCGTAGGTCAGGGCCAGGTCGACGTCGTCACGCGCGAGCAGGTCGAGCGCCTCCAGGGGCTCGTGCTCGTGGACGCGAACCTCGACGCCGGGATGGGACCGGTCCAGGTCGTCGATGGCCGGCAGCAGCGAGCGTCGGATGGCGGTCGCGAACCCGGCGACGCGGAGCACACCCGCGGGCTCGGCGGCCGGGTCGAGGTCGAGCCGGGCCGCGTCGACCGCAGCGATGATCGTCACCGCGTGCTCGGCCAGGCGGTGGCCCGCGGGCGTGAGTCGGACGCGGCGGCCATCGGGCTCGACGAGCGGGGTGCCGACGTCACGGGCGAGCGCGGCGATGCCCTGGGACACGCTCGAGGTGGTCGTGCCCAGCTCGGCGGCCACCTCGTGCATCGAGCCCAACCGAGACAGCTCGAGCAGCAGCTGGAGCCTGCGCACGTCCATGCCCACATTGTGCTGATTTCGTGAACGATGTGTCCAGGAGAATCACGTGGACGCGAACGTTCCCCGGCCGGTTCACTACACGTATGGCTCGTTCAGCTGCTCGCACCGGCGCCTCGATGGCCGTGGCGTCGATGCTCTGCGTCCAGCTGGGCCTGGCCGCATCCATCGGGCTGATCGACGAGATCGGGGCCGGTGGCGCGGCGTGGATCCGCTTGTTCTGGGCGGGCGTGCTGCTGCTGGTCGTCCTCCGGCCGCGGCCCTCGACCTTCAGCAAGGAAACCATCCGGGCAGGCGTCGCTCTCGGCGTCGCGACCGCTGGAGTCACGCTGCTGTTCATGGCCGCGGTGGCCCGACTTCCCCTCGGTACGGCGAGCGCGCTGGAGTTCCTGGGGCCCCTGGGCGTCGCCGTGGTCCGCACCCACGGCGTGGCCCGCGCGTGGGCGCTGGTGGCCGCGGGCGGCGTGCTGTTCCTGACCCAGCCGTGGTCGGGTGCGGCCGATCCGGTCGGGGTGGGTTTCGCGCTCGCCGCGGCCGCCTGCTGGGCGGCGTACATCCTGCTCACCCAGAAGGTCGGCGACTCCGCGGACGGCATCGCCGGGCTCGCCATCTCCATGCCCGTCGCCGCCCTGGTCGCGACGGTCGTGGCCGGCCCCGGGGTCATCGGCAAGCTCACTCCCGAGCTGATGCTGGTCGGGCTCGGCCTCGCGATCCTGTTGCCGGTCGTGCCGTTCGCGCTGGAGATGCTCGCCCTGCGCCGCCTCACCGCCGGCGCCTTCGGGACGCTCATGGCGCTGGAGCCGGCGTTCGCGCTCGTCATCGGGTTCATCGCGCTGCACCAGTCCCCGAACCTGCTCGCGGTGCTCGGCATCGGGCTGGTGGTCACCGCAGGCATCGGCGCCGAGCGCAGCGGCTCTCGCGCCGCGTCGGCCCCGCCCGACGACGCCGACGACCCGCGGCCGCTTCAGACCGCTGCCTGAGCGGCGACCCCCGTCAACCAGCCGAACAGCGCAGGCCCGCTCGCGTCGAGCTCCGGGTGCCACTGCACGCCCAGGGTGCGGTCGTCCCTCTCGGCGCCCTCGACCAGGCCGTCCGCCGACCAGGCGGTGGCCCGCCACTCCGCCCCGAGCGACGCCACCCCCTGGTGGTGGAGCGAGCTCACGACCGAGCCGGGTCCGAGCAGCGACCCGAGGACGGACCCGGCCGCCAGGTCGACCGGATGACCGACCTCCGGCTTCACGTGGGGCAGGTCCGGGCCGAGGTCCGCGACCAGTGAGCCGCCGTCGGCGACAGCGAGCAGCTGCAGTCCGCGACACACGCCGAGCAGCGGCAGCCCCCGCTCCCGGGCGGTATGCACCAGGGCGATCTCTGCCTCGTCCCTCGTCGGGTCTGCGCCGATGTCATCGCCACCGGCCAGCACCACCGCGTCGACGACGTCCAGGAGGTCGACCGCGTGGCCCGGGGGCAGGAGCACCGGCCGGCCACCGGCTCCGGCGATGGCGTCGACGTACGACGTCGGGACGCCGCGCACCGGTAGCTCGCCCCAGAACCGGGGGACGACGTACCCCGCGCCGGCGACGCCGATGACCGGGCGACGACCCACGGCTACACCGTCGCGACCGCGGTGACCGCCAGCGCGATGCCGGTGAGGTAGGTGCCCATCGCGCCGGCGTCCCGCACCGGCCCGTGCGAGGCCAGGGTCTTCGAGGTCAGCATGCCGATCGCGTGCAGGTAGCGGGCCACGACGGATGCCACGGCCAGCACGTCCACCCACCACCCGTCCGAGAGCGTCGCGCAGACCAGGATCAGGACGGCCAACGTGGGGACGTACTCCGTTGCATTGCCGTGCGCGCGCTGAGCGATGAACATCCGGTCGGCGGGGTCGGTGGGCTGCTGATTGCCGGTGGCGCCGCGGATGGCGCGGTGCCGGGTGACGTTGGCGCCGAGGACGAAGACCAGGAGGCCGAGCAGGGCGAGGCAGACGATCTGGAGCGTGTTCATGCGGGGAGCCTTTCTGGGCAGGGGTGTGCGATCAGGCGGCGGACGATCCCGCCGCTGAGGTCGGTGCCGAGGAGCGCGTCGGTCTTGTGCATCCCGCCGGGGCAGGTGACGTTGACCTCGATCAACCGTCCGTCGATGACGTCCAGGCCGGCCAGCGCGATGCCGTGCCGGGCCAGGGCGGGTGCGAGGGCCGCCACGATGGCGCGGTCCCTCGCGTCGGGGTCGGCGGTCACCGATGGTGGGCCGATCCGGAAGTCGTCGGGTGTGGGGAGGCGGTCGACGGCGCCGATGATCTCTCCGTCGAGGACGAACAGCCGCTTGTTGCCGCCGGCCACCGCCGGCAGGTACTGCTGGAGCAGTACCTGCCGGCGCCCCCTGCCCGTCGCCGACTCCACCAGCGAGGGCACGTTCGGGTCGTCGGCCCGGAGCAGCCAGACATCGATGCCCGAGAACCCGTCCACCGGCTTCACCACGGCGGCGCCGTGGCGGTCGAGGAAGGCCCGGAGGTCGTCGGCGTCGGCGGTGACGATCGTGTCGGGGCACAGGTCCGGGAACCGCAGCGGGAACAGCTTCTCCTGCACCTGCCGGACCCCGGCGGGGTCGTTGACGACCCGCACCCCGCCGGCGGCCGCCACGTCGAGGAGGTACGTCGTCCGCAGGTAGCGCGGGTCGACTGGCGGGTCGGGGCGGAGGAAGACGACGTCGATCTCCGCGGGGACGTCGAGGGCGCGCCGTTCGGCTTCGTCGTACCACGTGGGGTCGACGATCCACCGGTGGTCACCGCGAGCTGTCCGCGGCCGCAGCGTGATCCGCCGCGCCCGCGCGCGCAGCCGTCCGGTACAGAGCGCGAGGTCCTCGGGCTCGCACACCCACACCTCCGCGCCGAGGTCCTGGGTCGCAGCCATCAGCCCGACGCTGCTGTCGATGCCTGCGTCGAGCCCGTCGAGCGGGTCGACGACGAACAGCGCCCCGGTCATGCCGCACCGACCAAGGCGGCCGAGCTGTCGCCGAGCAGCTCGTGGCCGAGCTCGGCGAGCAGGTCGGGCGTCAGTGCCGCGGCGTGCCAGAGCTCGGCCAGCCGCTGCCGCCGCCGCGTCAGCAGGGCGAGCGCCCGGCGGCGGCGTTCGTCGTCGTACACGAGATCGGCGAGGAGTCCGGCGATCCGGGCGACCAGGTGGTCGGGCTGGGCGTCCAGGAACCGCACCTCGAGGTAGCGGCCCCGCGGGCGCACCGGCGGGAACAGCGTCGACAGGTGCTGGTCGGCCGGCACGAACCGGGCGGCACCGCCGGCGAACGCGGTGTACGCCGCCACCGGGTCGTCACCGCTGAGCAGCCGGTCGTCGAAGCCGGTGCGCGCCGGGTCCACCGCCAGCCAGGTGGCCAGGCGCGAGTCGGGGCCGGCGCCTCGGCTGAGCGCGGCGGCGAGGAACGGCCCGGCGAGCAGCAGCACCCGCCACTGCTCGAGACCCGCGCGCCCGGGCCACCAGTCCAGGCACACCTGGGTACCCGCGGTCTGCCGCATCATCCGCCGACCGGCGGGGCCGATCCGGTCGAAGTGCGCCTGCATCGCGAGGTAGCGGTCGCTCCGCAGCTGGAGCGGCAACCGGGAGATCGCACGAGGGTCGACAGGCAGGGCCTCGAGCCGCACGCCGGCGTCGTCGGCCCGGCACCGCAGCTCGGCGAGCGCGGACCCGAAGCAACGGTCGAGTGCGGTGGGGTCCGGCGCGCAGGGCAGGTTGAGCTCGACCTGTCCGCCGGGCTCGAACGCGACACAGCCGGCGAGCGGGGTGTCCTCGACCGCTCGGCGTACGCGCTCGATGTCCACCGGGCCCTGGGTGCGGGTGTCGAACGCGAGCAGCTCGTGCTCGACACCGACCCGCGTGGAGCGGGGCTGACCGGCAGTGGGAAACAGCCCCCCAACCGCTCGTCCGAGAGCAGTGGGTGCGCGGTGCGTGTCGGTCATTGGGAGCTCCGGGAGGGTGATGTAAAGTAAGGTCGCCTGTCGAATATAGGAAGGTTGCCTTACCAATGTCAAGCCCTGCCGAACTGCCGATCCTCGACCGCAAGCCGATGATCGCGATCGTCGACCGGCTGCTGCG
>DASTDJ010000037.1:0-5937 GCA_035710425.1 Nocardioides sp. | reverse complement strand
GCACGACACTGAACATCCCGCAGACCCGGCGGTGGGACGCGGTGGACCAAGCGGACGGGCAAGGTGTTCCACGAACCTGCAATGCGGTAGCTGCTGTCCGCGCAGCACTCTGGGCTCGTTCCGGCCGCCAGGCCACTTTGGTCCTCACGATGTCGGTGCAACAGGGCATCGTCAGCCCCGCAGAGATCGGTGCCGAGCTGCTGCGGGTCAGGCGTGACCGGCGTCGCCTGCTGGTCAACGAGGTCGTGCTCGATCTCGCCGGCGGGATCCGATCGATCAACGAGCTCGACGTGCTGCGAGGGTGCCGGCAGCGGGGGATTCCGGAGCCGGATCGTCAGGCCCGACGCAGAACAGCCGCCGGGTCGTACTTTCTCGACTTCCGCTGGTCGCAGTGGGGGGTCGCGTTGGAGGTGGACGGCATCCAGCACGCCTTGGGCCGAGCAGTTGGTGGGATGCCCTTCGGCACAACTCGATCGCGCTCACGGGAGACGTCGTGCTGAGACTCCCGCTGCTGGGTCTGCGGACCTGTCCGGAGGAGTTCTTCGACCAGGTGATCGACGCGCTCGAGTCGGCGGGTTGCCGCGACGTCATGCGACGCGGTCGTCCAGGCAGCCAGGTCGTATGACGTCCGCTCAGACCCCCACCACGGTCACCGGGACGCCGCTGAGGGCAGCGTTGCCGGAGACGTCGAGGCGGTCGGGGTCGGTGAGGTCGTTGATCGAGACCCCGGCGACCGTCGAGGCGTGCGCCATCCGGGTGCCGCCGACCTGGTGGCCGTAGCCGTGGGGCAGTGAGACCACGCCGCGCATCACGTCGTCGGTGGCGAGCACGTCCACCTCGACCTTGCCCACCCGCGAGGTGACCGCGACGGTGGCGCCGTCGTCGAGGCCACGCGCCGACAGGTCGTCGGGGTGCATGAAGAGCTGGTGTCGCGGCTTGCCACGGGTGAGGCGCTCGGTGTTGTGCATCCAGGAGTTGCAGTCCTGCTTGTGCCGGCGGCCGATCAGCAGCAGCTCGCCGTCGTCGATCGTTGCGGCCGCCCGGAGCCGGGCCAGGTCGTCGAGCACCAGAGCGGGAGCGGCGTCGATGCGCTTGCCCCGAGCCGGCAGGCGACCGGGGAGCTGGCCGGGGCGCAGCGGCCCGAGGTCGACGCCGGCCGCCTCCTTGCGCAGGCGCCGCAGGGTCACACCCGAGCGACTGCGCCGCAGCAGCCCGGCGATGATCAACGTCGGGCTGACCGACAGCCGGGCGCGCGCCTGCAGGCGCTTGCGCAGCGGCGGCTTGCGGTCGAGGCGCGCCATCGTGCGCAGCGCGATCTCGCGGTAGATCTCCCAGTCGTGCCGGGCATCCTTCGGCTTGGCGAACACCGCCGGGGTGAACCGGGTGGTGTTGCGCACGGCGAGCAGGTGGAAGACCAGGTCGTAGTGGTCGCGCTCGAGGGCGGTGGTCGGAGGCAGGATCACGTCGGCGTGCCGGGTGGTCTCGTTGATGTAGATGTCGACGGCCGCCATGAAGTCGAGCCCGTGCAGCGCCTCGTCGAGCCGCGCGCCGTCCGGGGTGGAGAGCACCGGGTTGCCGGACAGCGTGAGCATCGCTCGGATCTGGCCCTCCCCCGGTGTCGTGATCTCCTCGCGCAGCACCGAGACCGGCAGCTCGCCGCCGGACTCGGGGAAGCCCCGCACCCGGCTCTTCCACGCCCCGTGGTGGCCGCTGCCGATCAGGCCGGCGCTCACGGCGTCGATGGCGGGGGAGGTGAGCATGGTGCCGCCCGCGCGGTCGAGGTTGCCGGTGACCAGGTTGAGGACCTGGATCGCCCACTGGCAGATGGTGCCGAACCCCTGGGTGGACACGCCGATCCGGCCGTACGCCGCGGCGGTGTCGGCCGCGGCGAACTCGCGGGCCAGCCGCCGGATCTCGTCGGCGGGGATGCCGCTGGCCGCCTCCGCGGCCTCGGGGGTGAACCCGGCGACCGCATCGGCGGCGGCGTCGAGGCCGTCGACGTACGACGGCGGCGTGGTGAGCCCCTCGTCGAACAGCACGTGCAGCATGGCCAGCAATACGTGGGCGTCGGAGCCGGGGCGGATGAAGTGGTGCTCGGTGGCGACCTTGGCGGTCTCGGTGCGGCGCGGGTCGAGCACCACCATCCGGCCGCCGCGCGCCTTCAGCTCGCGCAGCCGGTTGGGGAAGTCGGGCACCGTCCACAACGAGCCGTTGGACGCCATCGGGTTGGCGCCGAAGACGATCAGGTGGGACGTCCGGTCGATGTCGGGCACCGGCAGGAACAGCTGGTGGCCGTACATCAGGTGCGCCACCAGCTGATGGGGGAGCTGGTCGACGGAGGTCGCGCTGTAGCGGTTGCGGGTGCGGAACGTCCGGACCATCGCCAGCCCGTGCGTCATGGAGCCGAGGCTGTGCACGTTGGGGTTGCCGAGGTAGACACCCAGCGCGTCGCGGCCGTGCCGGTTGATCGCGCTCGCGAGGCCGTCTGCCACCAGGTCGAGGGCCTCGTCCCAGCCGATCTCCACCCACTCGTCGCCGACCCGGCGCACCGGCCGGCGCAATCGGTCGGGGTCGGTGTAGACGTCGGCCAGCGACACGCCCTTCGGACAGATGTAGCCGCGCGAGAGCGGGTCGTCGTCGTTGCCCCGGATCGCGGTGACCTCGCCCTTCTCGAGCGTGAGCTCGAGGCCGCAGCAGGCCTCACACAGGTTGCAGACGCCCAGCCGGGTGCCCGTGAAGTCGCTCGGCACCGGCGCTTCGGTGATCAGCCCCATGGGCCTCATGCTGCCACCGAACGCCGCTCCGCGACATGACGCGCGAGGTCAACGAGCGGCGGGCGCGAGTGCAGGAGCGTCCTCGGGCGCCCGGTGGTAGGACTTGAGCGCGATCACGGCGAGGGCGGCGACGACGACACCCGCACCGAGCGCGACGAAGTAGCCGAGCAGCCCGTCGACGGCGAACAGCACGAAGATGCCTCCGTGAGGTGCGCGCACGGACACCCCGAACGCCATCGACAGGCCGCCGGTGACCGCGCTGCCGAGCATGATCGAGGGGATCACCCGCAGCGGGTCTGCGGCGGCGAACGGGATCGCCCCCTCGGTGATGAACGACCCGCCGAGCAGCCACCCGGCCTTGCCGTTCTCGCGCTCGGGCACCGTGAACAGGCTGGGTCGCAGCACCGTCGCCAGCGCCAGGGCGATCGGAGGCACCATGCCGGCCAGCATCACGGCGGCCATGATCTGCAGCTCTGGTGCGTCGGTGGCGAGCGCGGCACCGCCGACCCCGGCGGCCGCGAAGCTGTAGGCCACCTTGTTCAGCGGTCCGCCCATGTCGAAGGCCATCATCAGTCCCAGCACCACGCCGAGGAGTACGGCGCTGCCCCCACTCATCGACGCGAGCCCGTCCTCGAGCTCTCCCATCAGCCAGCTGATCGGGCGACCGAGCACGACCAGCATCAGGAAGCCGGCGATCACGCTGGTGAGCAGTGGGATCACCAGGACGGGCATCAGACCCCGGCCCCACGCGGGAACCCGCCAGGACGCGATCCAGTGCGCGAGTACGCCGGCGAGCACGCCGCCGACGATCGCACCGAGGAAGCCGGTGGTGGGGTAGGCGCCTTCACCCTCCACACCGAGCACGTTGGCGGCCAGCCCGCCCATCACGAACCCCGGGGCGATGCCGGGTCGGTCTGCGATCGCATAGGCGATGTAGCCGGCCAGCGCCGGCACGAAGAAGGCGAAGGCGGTCTGCCCGATGACGAGCAGCAGGGCGCCGAGGTAGGCCATCAGCCCCGAGCCGAACAGCGCGTGGTCGAGTCCCAGCGCCTCCGGGTCGGGAAGGTCGGTCAAGGAGTTGTCGACCACGATCGCGTGACCCGGGCCGGTGATCTCGTAGCCCCCGAGCAGGAATGCCAGCGCGATCAGCAGGCCGCCCGCGGCCACGAACGGGATCATGTAGGACACGCCGGTCATCAGGACCCTGCGGGTCCGGCCGCCCCAGCTCTCCCCGGCGCCGGCATCGGTCGCCTGGGTGTCGGCCGCGCCCTCGACGCGCGGGGCGCCGGGGTCATCGGCGTACCGAAGGGCCTCGGCGATCATGGCGTCGCCCTCGTCGATAGGACGTTTCACTCCCGAGGAGACGACCGGTTTGCCCGCGAACCGACCGCGGTCGCGCACTCCGACGTCGACGGCGAAGATGACCGCGTCGGCGGCGGCGATCACTGCGGGGTCGAGCGGCCGCGCGCCCGCGGACCCCTGGGTCTCGACGGCGATCTCCACGCCTGCCCGTTCGGCGGCCGCCTCGAGTGACTCCGCAGCCATGTAGGTGTGCGCGATGCCGGTGGGGCAGGCGGTGACCGCGACCAGTGATCGCCGCGCCCGGGTGGTGGGCGCCGGCGCGGGTTCGGTGGCCGACTCGGCGTCCGGCACGTCGTCGAAGAGAGCGCCGACCAGGGCGACCACCTCGTCGGCCGAGCCTGCCGCGCGCAGCGCGTCGGTGAACTCCGACCTGACCAGGGCCCGGGCCAGCTGGGTCAGCAGCTGCAGGTGGGTCTGGTCCCCGCCCTCGGGAGCGGCGATCAGGAAGGCCAGGTCGGCCGGGCCGTCCTTGGCGCCGAAGTCGACAGGCGGCGTCAGCCTGGCGAAGACCAGCGTGGGCTCGTCGACTCCGGTCGTGCGACAGTGCGGGATCGCGATGCCGCCCTGCATCCCGGTGGCCGAGGTGGCCTCCCGGGCCAGGGCGTCGGCGGCGAGCTGGTCGGAGTCGCTCGCGCGACCGGCATCGTCCACGACCTCGGCGAGCGCCCGGATCACGGCCTCCTTGTCCGAGCCGAGTGGTGCGTCCAGGCGTACCAGGGCGGGCGTGATCAGGTCGGGCATGGGACTCCCTCGGGCAGTGCATGGGGGGATCTGCGAATATGTTGTTTTATCCCCGTTTATGTTGGATGTCAAGGCAGGGGTCGCCCGCTGTCCCGGCTGGTGAGAGTGGCTCGGGTGGCTACAGCCGGAGCCAGGTCAGGACGGCGCGGACCCGGCGGTGGTCGTCGGTGCCCAGCGGGAGGTCCAGCTTGGTGAAGATGCTGTTGATGTGCTTGGCAACGGCCTTCTCGGTGACGACCAGCCGGGCCGCGATCGCGGCGTTGGAGCGTCCCTCCGCCATCAGCGCCATCACCTCGCGCTCGCGGGCGCTGAGCCGGTCGACCGGCTCCTGCTTGGCCATCACGGTGGCGACCACCTCGGGATCGAGCACGGTGCCGCCCGCGATCACCCGCTGGAGCCCCTCGATGAACTCCGCGACGTCGGAGACCCGGTTCTTGAGCAGGTAGCCGACGGCGCCCTCCCCGCTGGCCAGCAGCTCACGGGCGTAGAGGTGCTCGACGTACTGCGACAGGACCATCACCGGGAACCCCGGGCGCTCCTTGCGTACGGCGATCGCGGCGCGCAGCCCCTCGTCGCTCTGCGTGGGCGGAAGGCGTACGTCGAGGACGGCGGCCTGGGCGTCCGGATCCTTCAGGGCGTCGTCGAGGTCGGCGGCGTTGTCGACGGCGGCGGCGATGCTGAATCCGTTTCCTTCGAGGAGCTGGATGAGGCCGGCACGGAGGAGGGCATGGTCCTCGGCGAGGACAAGGCGCACGGAACCTCCAGGGTGACGATCGTCGGCCCGCCGTCCGGGCTCGAGACCATCATGGTGCCGTCGAACGTCCCGAGTCGCCTCATCACCCCCGTCATCCCGGTGCCACCGGTCGGGTCAGCGCCGCCCTGGCCGTCGTCACCGACCTCGACCCGCAGCACGCCGTCGGTGTGGCCGACCCGGATCCAGGCGTTCTCCGCGTGTGCGTGCTTGCCGACGTTGGCCAGGCACTCCGCGACCGCGAAGTAGACGGCCGACTCGACCGGGGCGGGTGGCCGGCCAGGGAGGTCGGCGTCGACCCGGACCGGC
>DASTDJ010000036.1:0-19594 GCA_035710425.1 Nocardioides sp. | reverse complement strand
CGCACCGGACGACCTGGAGGACGCCGCGCCGCCGCGGTTCGCCCAGGCCGTCGGTCTCGGGTTCGCGCTGGTCGGGCTGGTCGGTTTCGTGGCCGGGCTCGACGTGCTCGGACTGGTCGCGACCGGGCTCGCGCTGGTCGCTGCTCTGCTCAACGCCGTCTTCGGGCTCTGCCTGGGCTGCGAGATGTACCTGCTGATCCGTCGCGTCTCCGCCGGTCCCGCCGTCGGCGAGCGCGACATCCCCGTCGTCACCACCAACTGAAAGGCACCTCATGACCCGCGACAACTCTCTCGTCTCCGCCCAATGGGTGGCGGACAACCTGGACACCCCCGGCATCGTGCTGGTCGAGGTGGACGAGGACACCACGGCCTACGACAAGGGCCACATCAAGGGCGCGATCAAGCTCGACTGGACGACCGACCTGCAGGACCAGGTCCGTCGTGACTTCGTCAGCAAGGAGCAGTTCGAGGAGCTGCTGTCCGAGCGGGGCGTCGCGAACGACGACACGGTCGTGCTCTACGGCGGCAACAACAACTGGTTCGCCGCCTACGCCTACTGGTACTTCAAGCTCTACGGTCACCAGGACGTCAAGCTGCTCGACGGAGGGCGCAAGAAGTGGGAGCTCGACTCCCGCGAGCTGACCGACGAGCTGCCCCAGCGGGAGCGCACGTCGTACACCGCGCAGGAGCAGGACCACTCGATCCGGGCGTTCCGCGACGAGACGGTCGAGGCGATCGGGACCAAGAACCTGGTCGACGTCCGCAGCCCCGACGAGTACGCCGGCCGGCTGCTCGCCCCGGCCCACCTGCCGCAGGAGCAGGCGCAGCGCGCGGGGCACATCCCCACCGCGGCCAACGTCCCGTGGAGCAAGGCGGCCAACGACGACGGCACGTTCCGCTCCGACGACGAGCTCAAGGAGATCTACACCGAGGCCGGCGTGGACTGGGACAAGGACACGATCGCCTACTGCCGGATCGGCGAGCGCTCCTCGCACACCTGGTTCGTGCTGCGCGAGCTGCTCGGCCAGCAGAACGTGAAGAACTACGACGGCTCCTGGACCGAGTACGGCTCGCTGGTCGGCGTGCCCGTGGTGCTCGGCGACGAGCCGGGTGACGCCTGATGTGCGGCGCGACCGAGGGCGGCCTGTCGCTCGACGGCGTCGACGTCGCCAAGGAGGCGATCATCCAGGGCCAGGTCGTGCGGGACGGCGAGCCGGTCGGCAACGCCTACGTGCGGTTGCTCGACCGCACCGGTGAGTTAACCGCCGAGGTGCCGACGTCGGCGAGCGGCCACTTCCGGTTCTTCGCGGGCGAGGGCCAGTGGACGCTGCGCACCCTCGCCCCCCAGGCCGAGCCGGTGGATGAGAAGGTGCAGGCGGCCGTGGGCAGCGTGGCCGAGGTGACCGTCACCATCTGAGGGCCTCCTCGTTGGTCGAGTAACCCGCCGCACGTCCGTCGCAGGCGGCTACTCGACCAACGAAGAAGAGGTTCTGCATGTCCGGCGTCCCGACCTCCGCCTCGCAGAAGCGCATCCTGGTCACCGGCGGTGCCGGATTCATCGGGTCGCACCTGACCCGGCGCCTGCTCGACGAGGGCCACGACGTACTGGTGGTCGACAACTTCTACTCGAGCACCCGGCGCAACCTCTACAACGTGATGGACGAGCCCGGCTTCGAGCTGATGCGGCACGACGTGACGTTCCCGCTCTACGTCGAGGTCGACGAGATCTACCACCTCGCCTGCCCGGCGTCGCCGGTCTTCTACCAGCGCGACCCGGTCCAGACGACCAAGACGTGCGTGCACGGGTCGATCAACATGCTCGGCCTGGCCAAGCGGACCGGCGCCAAGATCCTGCTGGCCTCCACGTCCGAGGTCTACGGCGACCCGGCGAGCCATCCCCAGGAGGAGTCCTACTGGGGCAACGTCAACCCGATCGGCATCCGCTCCTGCTACGACGAGGGCAAACGCGCCGCGGAGACACTCTTCTTCGACTACTACCGCCAGCACCAGCTGCAGATCAAGGTGGCCCGGATCTTCAACACCTACGGTCCGCGGATGCTGCCGGACGACGGGCGGGTGGTCTCCAACTTCATCGTCCAGGCACTGAACGGCGAGCCGCTGACCGTATTCGGTGAGGGGACCCAGACCCGCTCGTTCTGCTACGTCGACGACCTGGTCACCGGGCTGATCGCGCTGATGCGCACCTCCGACGACGTGACCGGGCCGATCAACCTGGGCAACCCCGGCGAGTTCACGATGATCGAGCTGGCGACCAAGGTGCTCGAGCTGGTCGACAGCGGCAGCGAGCTGAAGTACATGCCGCTCCCCGAGGACGACCCGGTACGCCGCCGCCCCGACATCACCCGGGCCCGTGAAGTGCTCGAGTGGTCGCCCACGATCTCGCTCGACGAGGGCCTGGCGCGCACGATCGCCTACTTCCGGGACCTGGCGGCCTGATGCGCTACTACCTCGCCTGGCAGTACATCACCGGCTACTCCACTTCCGGGATGCACGCCCTGGTCAAGCAGGGCCACGACGTGAAGCTGATGTACCAGGAGGCGCTGGTCCACCCGCCGTACCTCGCGCCGTTCGACGACGCCGAGCTCACCGAGGGCCTGGACGCCGTCGGCTGGAGCGGCGAGCCCGACGAGGACCTGCTGATGCGGGAGCTCGACGAGTTCCAGCCCGACGTGCTGATCGTGAACTCGTGGCACATCCCGACGTACATGAAGGCCGCGCGCAAGTGGCGCAAGCGGGCGCTGCGGATCGTGGTGATGGACCACCAGTGGCTGGGCCGACCCAAGCAGTGGCTCGGCCGGGTGACCCGCAACCTGTTCATCCAGCCGGCGTTCGACGCGGCGTTCATGCCGGGTGACGAGCAGGCGGTGTTCGCCCGGCACCTCGGGTTCGACCAGCACGAGATCATCGTCGGTCTCTACACCTGCGACGACCCGTTCTTCACCGGGCCCCAGGACCCGCCGCAGAGCTCGTTCCTGTTCACCGGCCGGCTGGTCGACGTCAAGGGCGTCGACGTGCTCGCCGAGGCCTACCGCCGCTACCGCGTCACCGCCGAGGACCCGTGGCCGCTCAAGGGGGCGGGCATCGGCCCCATGGACGAGGAGCTGAAGGCGATCGACGGCGTCGAGCTGCTCGGCTTCGTCTCGCCCAAGGACCTGCCCGAGGTGATGGCGGCGTCCGGCTGCTTCGTGCTGCCCAGCCGGTTCGAGCCGTGGGGCGTGGTGCTGCAGGAGGCGGCGGCGTCCGGCCAGGCGGTGATCTGCACGAGCACCTGCGGTGGCGCGTCGCGGCTCGTCCTCGACGGATACAACGGGCGCGTGGTGGCGCCCGACAAGGTCGACGAGCTGGCCTCCGCGATGACATGGGTGGCCTCCGCCGACCCGGAGCACCGCAGGGCGATGAGCAGCCGCAGCACCGAGCTGGCCGCGCAGTACACGCCGACCCGCTGGGCCGAGCACCTCACCGACCGCTGCCACGAGCTGCTGCCCGAGAAGGTGCCGGGCTGGCGTCCGTCGGGGACGGCCTAGTGACGATGCGGCGCTACGGCCCCGGCAACCCCCTGGTCTTCAGCCACATCCCGAAGACGGCGGGCACGTCGCTAGGGGCGGCCCTGGAGCAGGCGCTCAAGCCGGAGGTCGCTGTGCTCGGCGGCATCGACACCGCGTTGTTCGGCGGGTACGACGACATCGAGGGCATCTCGCCGATCTTCCGCGCCGGCATCTACCTCACGCCCTACGAGATGCCCGAGGACGCGAGCCTCGTCACCGCCCACGTGGCGCCGGGGACCACCATGGCGCGCTACCCGGGCGCCGACCACATCACCGTGCTGCGCACCCCGCAGGTGCGGATGCTGTCGCAGTGGCTGCACAGCCGCTCGCTCTCGGAGTTCACGCTGCGGCGCTGGGGTCCGTCGGGTGACGCGTTCAGGGCCGGCCGGCAGCCGCTGCGCGGCTATCTCGACCACGCGAAGGTGGCCCCGAGCGTGGACAACACGATCACCCGGTTCCTCGCCTGGCCCCACCCCGCGCTGGACCGCACCGAGTTCATCGCCGAGGCCGACGACGACGCCCTGGTGGATGCCGCGATCGCGCGGCTGGACTCGTTCGCGCACGTCAACCTGCTCGAGAACCCACGGTTCATGACCGACATCTCCGAGTGGCTCGGCGCCGAGCTGCGCGATCCCCAGCTCAACGAGCGCACCTCGGTGCTGCCGAGCCAGCGCGCCGACCTCGCCCTCGAGCTGGATGCCGAGACCCGTGCCCACCTCGACCACCGGTGCCGCCTCGACGTACGCGTGTGGAACCACGTGGCCGCCCGGGTGCTGCCCGACAAGGACCCCGCCGCCGTGCTCGACGCGGCGTTCGAGAAGTCCGTGAAGCGGTACGACGAGCTCCTCCAGCGCCCCTACGACGCCAGCCTGCTGCGCCGCGTCGTCGAAGGCGCCTACGAGCTCAAGGCCAAGGTGACCGGGAGTCGCGTCACCAACTAGCGGCGGGTCGGTCAGGTCGGCCGGGGGCGGTGACTTAGGACCGGTTCCCGCTCGGGAAAGCGATCCCTGCTCACCGCTGGGTCAGGTCGGCCGTCGGGGGCGGTGACTTAGCGTCGGTTTCGGGCAGCGAAAGCGATCCCAGCTCACCGCTCGCGCTGCCCTACCGCCCCAACACGACGGTCGCGAACTCCTCGGCGGTCGCGGGAGGGACGCTGCTGCGCCGGGGGGCGTCGGCGGGGCGGTCGAAGACCCGCTGGATCGCGGCGGCCAGGCTCTCGGGCGTCAGCTCGGCGAGCTCGCCGCCGTCGGTGGCCCGCAGCTCCCGGGCCCGCACCGTGGACCCGGCCGAGACCACCGGGACCTCCGCGGCCAGGGCCTTGCCCATGATCCCGCTCGGGCCGTTGTTGGTGAGCGCGATCGGGGCGACGTCGACCGCGGCGATCAGCTTGTCGAGCAGGGTGTTGTCGAGGAAGCCCGGGAAGCTGTGGATGCGGGCCCGATCCTCCGCCGGCAGCGCGTCGATCCAGGCCTGGACCTCGGGCTCGATCACGCCGGCGAGGAGCAGGTCGGCGTCGATGTCGCCGGACTGGAGGGCCTCGAAGACGAGCCTGGCGTTCTTGCGCTCGGAGATCAGCCCGAAGATGCCGACCAGCCGGCGCTCCTGCGGCAGCGCGAGCTCCTCCCGCAGCGCAGCGCGGTCCCGCGAGTGCGACCCGCAGATCTCGGGGTCGCGGGCCCGCTTGACCAGCCACCCCTTGTGCATGTCGTCGCGACCGGCGAAACCGGCGGCGCGGTGGAGCGTGCCGGTGGCCATCGTGACCGCCGTCAGCAGGGCCTTGGTGACCCGCAGCTTCACCTGCACCCGGTCGTTGAGCGGCACCCGCGCCGGATAGCGGGTGTAGAAGAAGACCGTCTGCGGGCGCTTCGGCAGCCGGCGGAACACCTTGGGCGCGACCAGCCACCACCGCTTCAGTGTCTGGTCGGCGTCCATCACCACCACGGTGCGGACGTCGTCGTCGCTGCAGCGCTCCGCGATCGCCGCGAGCATCACATCCGTCGGCGGCTGGATGCCGTCGTAGACCTCGACGGCCTCGAGGGGTACGTCGGAGAGGTAGACCTTGAACGCGTCGCTGGTCACCGCGCCGCGCGAGGTCAGCAGCACCACGTGGTCGCCGTCGCGCTGAGCCCGCAGCGCGACGTTGGCCACCGCCTGGAAACGGTGCCCGGTGAGGTCGGGCTCGACGAGCACGGTGGTCGGCATGGGGCGCATCCTAGTGAGCGGTGGTTGAGGGGATCCTGGCTTCAGTCGAGCTCGTCCAGCAGCCGCCGGAGGGCGGGTACGTCGACCTCGATGTCGCGCACGATGGTCGCCGCCCGGCCGCGCCGGGGCGCCTTCCCGTGCGCGGTCAGGTAGCGGTAGCGGACGCCGGGGATGCCCGAGACCAGCCTCCAGTAGTCCGGCAGCAGGCACCCCACGGGGAACAGCTCGATCACCGTCGCGCCCGGCGTGCAGAACGTCAGGTTGGCGAGCGCGGCGCCGTGGGTCGCGACGACGACGTCGGCGTTCGCGAAGGTGCGGATCTGGTCGGCGACCGTCATCTGCCCCGGGTCGACGAGCACGAAGCCACGCGCCTCGAGGAGCGCGGTCACCGCGGCGTCGTTGAGGACCGTGCGGTTGTTGGCCGACGGCCCGCGGGTGACGTAGATCCGCTGACGCGGCCCGGCGAGGTCGACCCGGGGGAGCAGCCGGTCGCGCAGCCACTGCACCGCCCAGGGCGGGTTGACCTCGGACATCGCCGGCGGGGCCGGCACCACGAGCACGTCGGCCTGCACGTGGGGGTGCTCGACGGCGTCCACCATCGCGTCGACAGGCAGCCCGGCCAGCTCGAGCAGCTGGCGCTGGAACGGCGGACCGCTCACCGAGGCGTACCACCGCTCGGGCGTCGGGACGGACGGGGTCTGCTCGAGGACGCCGAGCTTGACGATCACGTCCATCAGGTAGTGGTAGTAGTTCACGTCGCCGCGGGCGGCGAGCACGCCGAGACGCCCGTCGACGTGCAGCGGCTGCGCCGGGAACGGGTTCAGGAACACCGGGTGCTCGCGCGGCCGGCGGGTGCCGAAGTACCAGCTCACCTCCTGCACCAGGTCGCCGCGCCCGGTGACCACCGCGTGGTGCGGCCCGAGCACCCGTCCGCCTGGGAGCTCGGCCACGCCGATCGCCGCGAACGACTGACCGTCGCTGGGGTCGGTGAGCGGCATGTCGGCCGGCACGCCCTCGATCGGCGGTCGCTCCACGACCTCCGCGGCCCGGGCCTGTTCGTAGCGGCCGCCGGTCGACACCGCGGCCTCCGCGAGGGTCGGTACGACGCCGCTGGGCAGCAGGCCGCCGCGCGTGCGGGAGAGGAATTGGTTGGTCGGCGCGACCATGCGAGTGGCCTGCACGTAGATCGGCTTCAGGTACGGGAACAGCGGCTTAAGCCGCGCGGGGAGCCGCACCATGTCAGCCTCAACGACCTTGCGCCGTCGAGGTTCCGGGCGAGTCCAGCACCAGCGTGATCGGTCCGTCGTTGACGAGCTCCACCGCCATCACCGCGCCGAACCTGCCCCGGCTCACCGGCGTGCCGAGCTCGGCCATCCGGTCGCAGACCGCGTCGTAGATCGGCTCCGCGACCGGGCCGGGCGCCGCCGCCTGCCAGGTGGGGCGGCGACCCTTGCGGGCATCGCCGTACAGCGTGAACTGGCTGATCACGAGCGCCGGAGCCCCGAGCTCACCGATCGAGCGTTCGTCGCGCATCAGCCGTACGTCGCGGATCTTGTTGGCCATCCACTCGACCTCGCGGGGCCCGTCGTCGTGCGTCACCCCGAGCAGTACGACGAGGCCCGGGGAGTCGAACCCACCCACGATCTCGCCCTCGACCGTGACGTTGGCCCGCAGGGCTCGCTGCAACACGGAACGCACGAACAGACAGTAGATGTGCGTGGTTCAATTCGCGCATGCCAGACCGCAAGAGCGTCTTCGCTCAGCGCCCGTTGATGGTCAACCTGGGGTCCGGACCCACCGGTCCGGAGACCTGGGTCAACCTCGACCGCTCGCCGACCATGCTCCTGCGGCACGTTCCATGGGCGGCCAAGGCGCTCCGCAGGACCGGCGTGATCGGCGACCACCACCTGACGCCCTGGCAGCCGCACATCGTGCGCCAGGACCTCACCAAACGGCTCCCGTTCGACGACGGCTCGGTCGACGCGGTCTACTCCTCGCACTTCTTCGAGCACATCTACTACAGCGACGCCGAGGCGATCCTCGCGGAGTGCCACCGGGTGCTGAAGCCGGGCGGGGTGCTGCGGCTGGCGCTGCCGGACGGCGAGGCCTGGGCGCGCGAGCTGATCGAGTCGGGTGACGACGCGGGCGAGGCCGGTCACCGCTACCTCCTCCGCCTCGGGTCACACCCCTTGGAGCGACCCACCGGCAAGCGCGCCCTGACGGCCAAGATCGGCGGTCACATCCACCGCTGGCAGCCCACCCGCGGGCTGGTGCGCAAGATGCTGGTCGAGGCGGGCTTCGCCGACAGCGATATCTCCGACCGCAAGTTCCTCGAGGGTGACCTGCCCGAGATCGAGCTGATCGAGACGCGCGAGGAGAGCTTCTTCACCGAAGCCCGACGCTGAGATCGGCGCGGCCTCTGGCACGATGCCGCCATGTCCGACGTACCCTCCGAGGCCCTGCTGGTCACCGTCGCGCCCACCGGCGCCGAGACCGCCAAGGCCGACTGCCCGCAGCTGCCCACGACTCTCGAGGAGCTGGTCGCGGCCGCCCGCGAGTGCGAGGCCGCCGGCGCGGCGATGATCCATGTCCACATCCGCGACGCCGAGCACCGGCCGACCCTCGACCAGGGCCGCCTGCAGGACACCGTCGCCGCTCTCCGCGAGGCCACCGACCTGGTGGTCCAGCTCTCCACGGGCGGCTCGGTGCACGACCCGCTCGACGACCGGCTGAAGGTGCTCGACGCGAAGCCCGACTCGTGCAGCCTCACCATGGGCACCACGAACTTCGGCGACGACGTGTTCAGCAACCCGTGGCCCTTCGTCTGCGACCTCTACCAGCTCAGCCAGGAGCGCGGGGTGGTCCCGGAGTTCGAGCTCTTCGACCTCGGTCAGGTGGCCGCCTTGCGACGGCTGCTCGATCGCTACGGGCTGCCGTACGGCGGCCGCGTGCACTGCGACTTCGTGATGGGTGTGCCGGGCGGGATGCCGGGCACCGCCGACGCCCTCGTGGCCGGCGTCGCCGCGCTGCCGCCGCAGGTCACCTCGTGGTCGGCCACCGGCATCGGCCGTACGACGCTGGCAGTGGCGATGACCGCACTGGCCAAGGGCGGCCACCTGCGGGTCGGCATGGAGGACGTGCTCACCATCAGCCGGGGCGTCCCGGTGGAGAGCAACACGCAGCTCGTCGAGCGGGCCGTGGCGCTCGGCACGATCGCCCAGCGCCGCCCGATGACGACCGCGGAGGCGCGCACCCTGCTCGGGCTCAACGGTGGTTGAGGTGCGAGCGCAGCGAGCCTCGCACCCACCACCCAGCGTCCGCTACTCCCAGACCTTGACGTAGTCGACGGTCATCGTCGCGGGCAGCGGCGCCCGGCCGTCGTACTCGTTGCCGGTGGCGCCGAGCGCCTGGGTGAGCGCGACGATGTAACGCTTCCGGAACGCAGCGTCGCCGGAGGTGTTGACCAGGCAGCTGGTCCCGTTGACCAGGATCTCCAGCCGGTTCGCGTTCCACTCGAGCGCGAAGGTGTTGAAGACGCCGCGCCGGGCGGTGCAGTCCCACGCGGTGTTCAGGCCGGGTCTCGGGCCGCCGTTGTCGTTCCACGTGTAGTGCAGGAACGGGATGGCCAGCTCCGGGTGGCTGCTGTAGGTCTCGGCGATGTCGATCTCACCGGCGGCCGGCCACAGCGCGGAGTCGTAGCGGTCGTCGGGCCACAGCCAGAACGCCTCCTGCAGACCGGGCGCCTCGGTGGCGGTGTTCCTGATCCGCGCCTCGAAGCGGCCGTACTGCTGGCTGAACAGGCGGTACGTCGACACCATGCCCGCGACGTGTGCCGTCGGCTCCTTCTTCAGGCCCGGGCAGTCGATCGGCTCGGGCACCGGGCGGACGCTGAGGTGTAGCGCCCCGTCCCGCACGGCGATCACCGAGGGGTCGTCGATGTAGCAGGGCCGTCCGCTGTCGGAGCCCGACGGGAACCCGGTCTGCGGCCGCCAGAGGTTGCGGTCGAGCTCAGCGCCGTCGAAGTTCTCGACGAACGTGCAGGACCAGAAGGTGCCGTTGCCCTTGACCGGCCGCCTGCCACACCCGTCGGTCGGGTTCGCGGGCGGCACGACGCGTGCCGGGCTCTCTGCCCGGCCGGCGACGGCGCGGTAGCGCTCTCGCCGGTGGGTCCTCCGCACGGTGGCTCGGAAGACGCCCTCGCTGCCGGCCCGCAGCCGTTCCACCCGGATCCAGCGGTGCCTGCCGGCCGCGTAGCGCTGGATGACGACGGTGTCACGACCGGTCACCCGTCCCCTGAGCCGTGCCGTGTCCGCGTCGACCGTCTGGGGGAGGGACATCCGGACCCGCACCTTGTGCGCGTCCGCCCTCAATCCGTCGGCGGCGTCGGGAGCCGGCAGGCCGGCAGCCATGAGCAGAAGTGAGGCGAGCACCAGACGCATGAGAGACCCCTTCCCGTGCACTGATCACAGTGCCGCGGCCTGGGGAGCACAGGCATCGGCCAAACTAGGTAAGTAGCCCTCTCGGGCTGTGGTTCTACTGCCAGACGCGGACGTAGTCGATGGTCATGGTGGCGGGCATCGGTGCCTGCCCGGTGTAGGCGTTGCCGCCGACACCCATCAGCTGCGTCAGCGCCACGATGTAGGGCTTCTGGAAGGCCGGGTCGCCGCTGGTGTTGACCAGGCAGGTCTTCCCGTTGACCTTGATCTCCAGCTGCGTCGCGGTCCACTCGAGCGTGAACGTGTTGTACTCGCCGCGCTTCGCAACGCAGTCCCAGGCGGTGTTGAGACCGGGGACCGGTCCACCGTTGTCGGTGGCCGTGTAGTGCAGGAACGGGACGGCGAGGTCGGGGTACTGCGAGTAGGTCTCGGCGATGTCGATCTCGCCGGCGGCCGGCCACAGCGCGGTGTTGTAGCGGTCGTCGGGCCAGAGCCAGAAGGCCTCCTGCAGCCCGGGAGCCGTTGTGGCGGTGTTCTTGATCCGCGCCTCGAAGCGGCCGTACTGCTGGCTGAACAGCCGGTAGGTCGAGACCATGCCGGCGACGTACGCCGTCGGGGCGTTCTTCTGGCCGACGCAGGGTTGGGGCTCGGGCAGCTGGCGGACGCTGAGGTGCAGCGCGTCGTCGTGAACGGAGATCACCGACGGGTCGTCGATGTAGCAGGCCCAGGCCGTGTTGCTCCCGGAGCGGAAGATCGTCTGCGGCATCCACACCTTGCGGTTGAGCTCGGTGCCGGAGAAGTTCTCGGCCAGGGTGCAGGCCCAGAGGGTGCCGTCGGCCTTCGCCGGCCGCACTCCGCAGTCGTCAGCGGGTCCGGGCTCCGGTGCGGGCTCCGGTTCGGGTTCGGGCTCCGGCTCAGGTTCCGGCTCGGGCGCCGGTGCCGGCAGCGCCTGGATCAGGACCTCCTGGGTCCTGACCATCCCGGCCGCCACGCGGTAGCGCGTCGGCGACTCGCTGGCTGGCACGGTGGTCTCGTAGCGACCGGCGACCACCGGGACAGAGCTGTTCTCGATCTTCCAGCGGTTGCCGGCCCAGACGTCGACGCGCACCAGGTTGGTGCCGGACGCGGCGCCGGTCAGCAGGGCCGACGTGGGCGACGTCAGCTGCGGCTCCTCGAGCGTGAGCGCCAACCCGCCCCCCGATGCCGATGGCGAAGCCATGAAGGACAGGGCCAGGGCCACCATCAGAACGCAGAAAACCGGGACACGACGCATTGAATGAACTTCCTCCCCATAACCCCGAGAACGAGAGGCAACGTATCGGCTACAGCGTGTCACAGGAACCGGAAGTCACGGCATGTGGACGAAGGGCCGAGACGCACCACCCGAACGGGTCAGGGGGTGCTGACCGGTCGGAGGATCGCTCCTCAGTAGACGAGCGCCTGCACGTCGTCGCGGGTGATCTCGTCCACGAACGCCGCGGCCCCGGCGATGCGTACGCCGGGGAGCAGGTCGTGCTCGCCGAGGTCGCGCCGGCCGGCGCACTGTGCACACACGGTCACCGATCCCCCAGCCAGCACCGCCGTCATCAGCTGGTCGATGGGGGTCGCCAGCGGCAACGCCAGCTCCTCGGCCCGGCCGGGCACGGCGAGCCAGGCGGCGTCGCCGGTGAGCCACAGGCTGACCCGGGACCCCGCGGCGGTCGCGGTGGCGGCGACGGTGAATCCCTGGTTGCACCGCTCGGGCGCCTCCGCCCCGCAGGTGACCTTGACGACCAGATCTCGAGCCATGCCTCGACACTAGACTCCTGCAACATGCCGTTCGAGATCCCGGACAACCTGCATCCCGACTGCGGCCCGATCGCCTGGCTGCTCGGCACCTGGGCGGGCAACGGGCACGGCGACTACCCCACGATCGACAAGTTCGAGTTCGGGCAGGAGCTGATCTTCACCCACGACGGCCGACCCTTCTTCCACTACTTCTCCCGGGCCTGGATCGTCGACGAGACCGGCGAGAAGGTGCGCGACGCCGCTCTCGAGACCGGGTTCGTCCGGGCCAAGCCGGAGGGCCGGGTCGAGGTGGTGCTGGCGCACCCCACGGGCTTCGTGGAGATCTGGTACGGCCAGGCCGAGGGCGGGAAGCTCGAGATCACCACCGATGCGGTGGCTCGCACCGAGACCGCCAAGGAGTACATCGGCGGCAAGCGGCTCTACGGCAACGTCGAGGGGGACCTGCTCTACGCCTTCGACATGGCGGCCATGGGGCAGCAGCTGCAACCGCACCTGTGGGCGAGGCTCAAGCGTGTCTGAGCACGCATCTGACTGGAGGTCGACCCTGCGCGAACGGGGCTACCGGCTGACGCCGCAGCGCGAGCTGATCCTCGGCGCGGTCCACGAGCTCGACCACGCCACCCCTGACGAGGTGCTCGCGCACGTGCGCGAGCGCGCCTCGTCGGTGAACATCTCCACGGTCTACAGGACCCTCGAGGTGCTCGAGGAGCTCGGCCTGGTGCGGCACGCCCACCTCAGCGACCGCGCCCCGACGTACCACTCGGTCGGCGGGCACGAGCACTTCCACCTGGTCTGCCGGAATTGTCAGCGGGTGATCTCGGTTGACGTGGACGTGGCCTCCTCTTTCGTCGCTCGGCTCGCGGAGGACCACGGTTTCGTCCCCGACCTCGGCCATCTCACCGTCTTCGGCCGGTGTGAGGAGTGTCCCGAATGACCTCGCCCCTGCTCGACCTGCCCGGCGCCGTCGCCGGCAACGGCATCGACGCTCCGGTCGCGGCCCACTACGGCTCGTTCTACGGCGAGCAGCGCACGCTCGCCGCCGGCGAGGGGTTCGTCGACCTCTCCCACCGCGACGTGCTGCGGGTCAGCGGCCCCGACCGGCTGACCTGGCTGCACTCGCTGACCACGCAGTACTTCGAGGGCCTGGCTCCTGACACCTGGACCGAAGCCCTGATCCTGAGCCCGCAGGGCCACGTGGAGCACGCCTTCGCGGGCCTCGACGACGGTGAGGCGTTCACGGCGCACACCGAGCCCGGTGCCGGCGCCGCGCTGGCGGAGTTCCTGGACCGGATGCGGTTCATGATGCGGGTCGAGGTGACCGACGCGACCGCGGAGCTCGCGGTGACCTGGCGCCCCTCGGGCGCATCGTTCGTGCCGCGCGACCAGCTGACGACGTACGCCCGTGCCGCCGGACCGGCCTGCGGGCTGTGGGCGTTCGAGGCGCTCCGGATCGCCCGTGGCGAGCCGCGCTTCGGCATCGACACCGACCACCGCACCATTCCCAACGAGGTGGGCTGGATCGGGCCGGCCGTCCACCTCGACAAGGGCTGCTACCGCGGTCAGGAGACGGTCGCGCGCGTGCACACCCTCGGCCGCCCGCCCCGGCGACTGGTGCTGCTGCACCTCGACGGGTCCGAGAACTTGCTGCCCGCGGTCGGCAGCGACGTGACCCACGCCGGCAAGGTCGTCGGTCGGGTCGGCGGCTCCGCCCGCCACCACGAGCTCGGCCCGATCGCGCTCGCGCTGGTCAAGCGCAACGTGCCTCTCGACGCCGATCTCGACGCCGGCGGTCTGGTCGCCGCCCAGGAGGTCGTGGTCGACCCCGAGATCGGGCTGCACGTCCGGCCCAACCTCCGCTAGCTTCCCGAATCCCCGTACGCCGACCGGGGCGCTCCCGCACACTGTCCGGGCTTGCTCGATACCCGGGGAGGGGTCTCGTGATCTTTGTCGTGCGCGCAGCCATGGCGGTGCTGCTGTTGCTGGGTGCCTACGTGCTGGCCGCCGGAATGGTCGCGGTCCTGGGCTTCGCGGTCTACGAAGGTTTCGTTCACGGGTTCGGCGGCGTCCTGCTCGGCAAGGGCATGGTCCTCCTGCTGATCCTGACACTCGCCCTCGGCAGGGCGTTGTGGGCGGCTCGGATGCCGAAGGACCTCGAACCGGACGGCCTCGCGATCACCCCCGACGACCAGCCGCGTCTCTGGGAGGAGGTCCGCGCCGTCGCCACGACGATCGGCACGCGGGCCCCCGACGAGATCCGCCTGGTGGCGGAGGTCAACGCAGCGGTGACGGAGGAGTCGCGGTGGCTCGGCCTCGTGGGCGGCCGGCGAGTGAACGCCTTGATCCTCAAGCGCCTCGGTTGGGGCGAGAGTCTCGTGGCGGTCTTCCGTCACGGATCGATGGATCCGATGCGCACGGTCGTCCGGCACGTCGCGTCGATCCCGCTTCCTCGGCTGCTCGAGGACCCGCGAGCCGAGGTCTTCACGTGGGACCGGGTCGGCGCGACCACCGTCTCGGGGAGGGTGCTCGCGCTGACGCTGGACGGAAGGGTGCGCCGGGTCAGGGTCGAGACGCACAGGATCGCCGGCGACCTGGTCGACTCGTTGCGGCAGCACCTGGGCCACCGGTTCGTGTTGGTCGCCTAGCTCGCGGCTACGCCCGGTGACGTAGGGCGAGATGCGTCCGGCGGCGGACGTCGGGCCGCGGCCGGCCGCCGAGGATGAACCCGGATCGACCGAACCGGAGGAAACCGATGCGACCTCGCACTCTCGCCGTCTGCACCACCGCCACCCTGCTGCTCACCCTGACCGCACCTGCGGCGGCGGCCGCGTCGGACGACCGCGCGGTCGCTCGGTGGGCCGCCCGCACCGCGGCCCCCGCGGCGCACATCGCTCCGGCGGTCGGGGACGCCACCGTCGTCGGGCTCGGTGAGCAGGTGCACGGAGCCAAGGAGGTGCTCCAGCTCAAGCTGCGGGCGCTCCGCGTCCTGGTCGAGCGGAAGGGCTTCCGCAGCCTGGCCTGGGAGGACGACTGGACGCTCGGCCTGGAGGTCGACCGGTGGCTCGAGACCGGTGCGGGCGACGTACGCGCCCTGGTCGGGCAGATGAGCGCCGCGCACCGCAACCGTGAGGTGCTCCGGACGTTGGAGTGGCTGAGGGCCTACAACGTGGCGCACCCCCGCGACCGGGTCAGCTTCGTCGGGGTGGAGTACTGGACGACCCGGCACTCGGCGTACGACGCGGTGAGGTCGTACGTCGCGCGGCACGCACCCGACCGGCTGCCCGAGGCGGGCGAGCACCTCGACTTCCTGACCCCGCCTGGCGACGAGATCGGCGACTGGCCGCAGGTGTACGGCGGACTGAGCGCCGAGGACAAGCAGCCCTACCTCGAGCACGCCCGGGCGCTCAGGGCGCTGATCGCCGGGCTGCCCCACGCCCGGGGCGACCGCAGGCACGCGCTGGCCGCTCACCACGCCCGGCAGATCCGCAACTTCTACGAGCACTACGCCGTGTGGCCCAACTTCGAGTACCGCGACGCGCACGTCGCCCGCAACCTGCGGTGGTGGCAGCGCTACTCCGGCGACAAGGTGGCGTACTGGGCGGCCAACGCCCACACGGCGGTCGCGCCGACGGTGGAGTTCCACGTGGACGACCGGCCTGCAGCCGCGTGGGCGAGCGTGGGGTCGTTCATGGACAGCTGGTACGGCGACGACTACGTCTCCATCGGGTTCACCCTCGGCAGCGGCAGCTACTACGAGGGCCAGGTGCGGCCGCTGCCGCCGGCCGCGGACGCCTGGTTCGAGGACGCTTTGGCCGGCGTGCCGCTCGAGCAGTTCTCGCTCGACCTGGCGGCGCGGTCACCGCAGGCGGTGCGGCGCTGGCTGACCGCCACCGCTCGGACCCGCGGGCTGCCGGAGTACGGTCTCGCCTCCCACATGGAGGGTGGCAGCGTCGGCGAGTGGTTCGACGCCCTGGTGCACCGTCGCGTCGTCGGCCCTGCGGCGCCGCTGTAGCCCTTAACCTCGAGGAATGGCTGGTCCCCTGCTCGAGACCAAGCTCTACGTCCCCGCCCACCGCTCCGGCCTGGTGCCGCGTACGCGCCTGAGCGAGCGCCTGCGCCGCGGCCTGGGGCGCAAGCTGGTGCTGGTGTCCGCACCGGCCGGGTTCGGCAAGACGACGCTGCTGGCCGAGTGGCTGGACGAGCGGACGACCGCCTGGCTGTCCCTCGACCAGAACGACAGCGACCCGGCGACGTTCTGGACCTACGTCGTCGCGGCGGTACGCACGGCGGCGCCGGACGTCGGTGCGCCGACCCTCGCGCTGCTGCAGGAGTCAAAGCCCGCACCCGTCCGGCTGCTGCTCACCACGCTGATCAACGAGCTCGACCAGATCACCTCCGACCTGTTCCTGGTGTTCGACGACTACCACGTCATCGACTCGCTCGAGGTGCACGAGGGCGTCGGCTTCCTGCTGGAGCACCTGCCGCAGCGGCTGCACGTAGTGATCGTCGGCAGGGCCGATCCACCGCTGCCGCTGGCGAGCCTCCGGGCTCGCGGCGAGCTGGTCGAGGTCCGGGCCGCGGACCTGCGCTTCACCACCGACGAGGCCGCGGCGTACCTCAACGACGCGATGGGGCTGGAGCTCACTTCGCGCGACGTCGGCGCGCTGGAGCAACGCACCGAGGGCTGGATCGCGGCGCTCCAGCTCGCCGCGCTGTCCATGGAGGGCCGCGACGACCCGTCGCGGTTCATCGCCGGGTTCGCGGGCGACGACCGCTACGTCGTCGACTACCTGGTCGAGGAGGTCCTCCGGCGCCAGCCCGAGCACGTCCACGAGTTCCTGATGCGGACCTCGATCCTGGACCGGATGAACGGCCCACTCTGCGACGCGCTCACCGGGCAGGACGCCGGCCGGGCGATGCTGGAGAACCTCGACAAGCGGAACCTGTTCCTGGTCCCGCTCGATGATCGGCGGCAGTGGTACCGCTACCACCACCTCTTCGCCGACGTGCTGCGGGCCCGGCTCCTAGACGAGCATCCCGACCGGGTGCCCGAGCTGCACCGGCTCGCGAGCGACTGGCACGAGTCCCACGGTGACCGGACCGAGGCGATCCGGCACGCCATGGCGGGTGCGGACTTCGCGCGCGCGGCCGAGCTGGTGGAGCTGGAGCTGCCGGCCCTGCGCCGAGAGCGTCGCGAGGCGACACTGCGTGCCTGGCTCGAGATGCTGCCGAGCGACGTGCTCCTGGCCAGACCGGTGCTCTGCATGGGGCTCGGCGGCGCGCGCATGTCCACGGGGACCTTCGAGGGGGTCGAGTCGCTGCTGCTGGAGGCCCAGCGATGGCTGGACGAGCCGACGCAGACCGGGATGGTGGTCGTCGACCACGACGAGTTCCGGCGGCTGCCGGCCGACGTCGCTTTCCATCGCGCCGGCCTGGCGCTGATGCAGGGCGACCCCGAGAGCACCGTGGTCCACGCGCGGCGGGCGCTGGACGTGGCCCTCGACGACGACCACCTGTCGCGCGGCGCGGCGTCCGCGCTGCTGGGGCTCGCCGCCTGGGGGGCCGGGGACCTCGAGACGGCGTATACGTCGTACGCCGAAAGCGTGGTCAGGTTCGAGCGGATCGGGCACATCGCCGACGTGCTGGGCTGCTCGATCACCCTTGCAGACCTCCAGCTGACCCGGGGTCACCTCCGCGATGCGATGGCCACGTTCGACCACGCACTGCGGCTCGCGTCGAACCAAGGAGGTGCAGTGCTGCGCGGCACCGCGGACATGCACGTTGGCAGGAGCGCCCTCCTCTACGAGCTCGACGACGTGGCCGGAGCCCGGGCCGAGCTGGCCCGGGCCGTGGAGCTCGGCGAGCACAACGGGCTGCCCCAGAACGCCTACCGTCGCCGGCTGGCGATGGCCAGTCTGGCCGCGGTCGAGGGTGACCCGGACGCCGCCGACGAGCTGCTGGACGAGGCCGACCGGGCGTACGTCGGCGACTTCTCCCCGAACGTCCGCCCGGTGCCGGCGGTGCGGGCGCGACGGTGGCTCGCTCAGGGACGAGTGGCCGACGCCCGGCGCTGGGTGGACCAACAAGGGCTGTCCGCCACCGACGAGCTCAGCTACCTGCGCGAGTTCGCGCACCTCACCCTGGCCCGGGTGCTGATGGCCGAGAAGCGCCTCGACCCGGCGCTCGACCTCCTGGCCCGGCTCGCCCGCGCGGCGGAGGAGGGGCAGCGGTCCGGCACCCTGATCGAGATCCGGGTCGTGCAGGCACTGGCGCACCAGCTGCACGGTGACCTGCCCGCCGCCCTCACGGCGCTCGAGGCGGCGTTGGCGCTGGCCGAGTCCGAGGGGTACGTCCGGACGTTCGTCGACGAGGGGCCGGCGATGCTCACGCTGCTGGAAGCAGCCGCCGAACGAGGGATGGCGCCGCGGTACGTCGCCCGACTTCTTGGCGCCTTCCCGTCGGCGCCGCGGCCCGGCGTCGCGCCCGGCCTCATCGAACCGTTGAGCGACCGCGAGCAGGACGTGCTCCGGCTGCTCGCTACCGAGCTCAGCGGGCCGGAGATCGCCCGGGAGCTCGTGGTCTCGCTGAACACCGTGCGCAGCCACACCAAGAGCATCTACACCAAGCTCGGCGTCAACACCCGGCGTACGGCGGTCCGCCGCGCGCAGGAGCTCGGTCTGCTGCCCCGGTAGCCCCGCGTCGTCCAAGAGATCACCCTGCCGTTCACATCATGTGGTGATGTCCGCTCACCACGTCCGTTCCTACCTTGCGGGACATGGCTGACAGCTTCGCGATCCGGGTCCAGGGTCACCTCGACGCGCGGTGGTCCTCCTGGTTCGACGGGCTGACCGTCACCAAGGAACCGGACGGCACCACCCTCCTCGAGGGCCAGGTGGCCGACCAGGCGGCGCTGTTCGGGCTGCTGCTGAAGATGCGCGACATGGGCCTCCCGCTGCTCTCGGTCATCCGCGCAGACCGCCAGGAACTCCCCTCTCTGTGAAAGGCAAGACAATGGACAGGTTCACCCGCCGCATCGCCGTGACCAGTGCGAGGCACCCGTGGCGCACCGTCGCCGCCTGGATCCTCGTCATGGGAGCCATGCTCTTCCTGGGTGCCGGCTCGGGCAGCACCTTCACCGACGACTTCGCCTCACCGGGCAGCCAGAGCGCCCGTGCCATGGACCTGCTCGAGGACAACTTCCCCGAGGCGGCCAAGGGCAAGGCGATGGTCGTCTTTGCGGCCGAGGACGGCGGCACGCTCGAGAGCCACCGGGAGGCGATCGCCTCCGTGCTGACCGAGGTCGCGGCGCTCGACCACGTCGAGTCGGTCACGGACCCGTTCGTCGCGGGTACCGTCTCGGAGGACGGCCGGATCGGCTTCGCGGAGCTGACCCTCGACCGGCCCGAGCGGGAGATCGGGAAGCCGGCGTTCACCGTGCTCTCCGAGGCCGTCGCCGGATCCGACGTACCCGGTGTGCAGGTCGAGCTCGGTGGCGACGCCGTCTTCCTCAACTCCGAGGACGATTCCTCCGGCCACACCGGGATCGGGCTCCTGGTCGCGCTGCTCGTGCTGCTCGTCGTGTTCGGCACCCTGGTCGCCGCGATC
>DASTDJ010000035.1:0-8027 GCA_035710425.1 Nocardioides sp. | reverse complement strand
AGGGACGCGAGGGCTACTGGGTGGTGACCCCCTTGGCGATTACGGCACCCGCCGACCCCGCCCTGCCGGTGGTCCGAGGTTGGGTAGCCGATCCCGCCGAGGCACCGGCTGCCCCGACCGGAGCCGCCGAGTTCGTCGGCTGGCTGCAGCCGGCGGAGGGGACCGGGACGAGCGACGACGACCCGGCCGACGACGTACTCCCGCAGCTGCGCATCGCCGACGTCATCCAGCACGTCGACCAGGACCTCTACGGCGCCTACGCCGTCGTCGACCCCGGTGCCGCGGCCACCAACCCGGGCACCGCCGGCCTCGAGCCGGCCGACCTGGAGCAGCTCCCGGAGCCGGGCCGCTTCACCGCCGTACGCAACCTGCTCTACGCCCTGGAGTGGTGGGTCTTCGGCGGGTTCGCGGCGTTCATCTGGTGGCGCTACGTGCGCGACGTCACCGCCGCGCGGGAGCCGGAGCCGGTGCCGGACGACGACCCGGTACCTTCGGAGCCGTGACCAAGCTCTTCCCCACCTACCGCGTGCTCGCCTTCGTCGTGGGCGTGCTGCTGGCGTTCTGCTCGCTGGTCGCGTTCCCGCTCAAGTACTTCGCGGCCGAGGGCAGTGACCTCCAGCAGTTCGGGGAGTCGGCCAGCATCATGTGGCTCTTCCACGGCTGGATCTTCATGGTCTACGTCGTGGTGGCGTTCCTGCTCGCCCGCCACTTCGGGTGGAGCGCCGGCTTCACGGTCCTGATCCTGGCGGCCGGGCTGATCCCGCTGCTGATCTTCTGGGTGGAGCACAAGGTCGTGGCCCGGGTCCGCGCCGAGCACCCGGACGCGATGGTGACGGCACAACCGTGACCACGGCCTTCGTGCTGGGCGGTGGAGGCGTGCTCGGCGCGGTCGAGGTCGGCATGCTCCGCGCCCTGTTCGAGGCCGAGGTGACGCCCGAGCTGGTGCTGGGCACCAGCATCGGCGCCCTCAACGGCGCCCTGGTTGCCCGCGACCCCACACCGACCGTGGTCGAACGACTCACCTCGCTGTGGCGCGACGTCGGTGAGACCCGCGGGTCGGGGTACGCCGAGAGGGCGCTGCCCGCCGTACGCCGCGCGGTCGCCACCGGCACCCACCTCTACTCCGCGGAGCCGATGCGCGAACGGCTCGAGCAGGAGCTCGGCGACATCCGGTTCGAGGACCTGGTCGCGCGCTTCCAGGTGTGCGCGGCCAGCATCGAGCGGGCCGCCGAACACTGGTTCGACTCGGGTCGGGTGGTCGACGCCGTACTGGCCAGTGCGGCCGTGCCCGGACTGCTGCCGCCGGTGAAGGTGGGCGCCGAGCACTACCTCGACGGCGGCATCGTCAACTCGATCCCGCTCGCCCGCGCCGTGCACCTCGGTGCGACGCGGGTGTTCGTGCTCCAGGTGGGCCGGTTCGACCGGCCCCTCAAGCCGCCCCGGAAGCCGTGGGAGGTCGCCCGGGTCTCCTTCGAGATCGCTCGCCGACACCGGTTTGTGCGCGAGCTGGCCGAGCTGTCCGACGACGTCGAGTGCCACGTGCTGCCGGCCCGCGGCACGTCCGGTCGCGACGACACGATCTGGGCCGCCCGCGACTTCGGCTCCGTGCAGCGCCGGATCGACGAGACCTACGACGCCAGCGTCGACTTCCTGAAGACCGTCCTCTGATGCGTGTCGTACGACGGGTGGTGGTGGCCCCGCTCGTCGTGCTGCTGGCCGGGGCCGTGTGGGTCACGCTGCCGCTGTGGCTGGTCGCGGCCGCGGCGCTGTCGCCGGTGCTGCCGGGGCGGTGGCGGGCGCTGCGGATGCTCTGGATCTTCATCCTCTACCTGAGCACCGAGGCGCTGCTTCTCCTTGTTCTGTGGGGGTTCTGGTTCGCCAGCGGGTTCGGCTGGCGGATCCGGCGGCCCTACTGGGAGGGCATCCACTACGACCTGGTGCAGCACACCATGTGGGTGTTCTTCCGCGAGGCGCGGCGGGTGCTCCGGCTCCGCATCGAGACCGACGGCCCGACGCCCGACGCCCATCCGGGGGTGCCGATCCTGGTGGCCTGCCGGCACGCCGGACCCGGCGACTCGTTCACGCTGATCCATGCGCTGATGCACTGGTACGCCCGGGAGCCGCGGGTGGTGCTGAAGAACACCCTGGCCTGGGACCCGATGATCGACGTGCTCCTGCACCGGATCCCGGCGCGGTTCATCACGCCCAACCCGGGCGCCGGCCAGGACCTCGAGAGCCAGATCGCCGACCTGGCCCGCGGCCTGGACGAGAACGACGCGTTCGTGATCTTCCCCGAGGGCGGCAACTTCACCCCGCGCCGCCGGCAGAAGGGCATCGACCGGCTGCGCAGGCTCGGCATGGAGAAGATGGCGAAGCGGGCCGAGAAGATGACCAACGTCTTGGCGCCGCGGCCGGGCGGCTTCATCGCAGCCCTGGACGCCGCGCCCGACGCCGACGTCGTACTGGTCGCGCACACCGGGCTCGACCACATGCTGACGGTCGGCGACGTGTGGCGCGAGCTGCCGATGGACAAGCAGCTGGTGATGCGCTGGTGGCAGGTCGCCCGCGAGGACATCCCCGCGGATCGTGAGGGCAGGATCGAGTGGCTCTTCGGCTGGTGGGAGGAGATCGACCGCTGGATCGAGACCCACCCCAGCCGGCAGGCCTAGCGGAGGGCTACTTCTTCTGGCCCTCTTCGAGGTCGACGACCTCGGCCGGGTCGTCCGGCGTCGTCTCGGGGTGCGGAGCCTCGGCGGAGTCGGCCAGGGCCTCGTCCGGGGACGCGCCGCCCGGGTCCTCGGGAAGCGGGTCGGTCAGCGGGTCGCCACCCGACTGCGGCGCGGCCGGGGTCGGCGGCGTCGGAGTGTCACTGGGCGGCGGGCTCGGGGTGTACGACGACTGCCAGTTGTCGCTGCTCGCGCGGGCCTGGAGCTTCTTGGCGATGGCTGCCACGCCCCCGGCGATCGCGCCGAACAGGAGGAACCGCTTGAGCTTGCTCTTCTTCTTCTTGGGCTGCGGCTTCAGCTCGCTGACCTTGGCGTCGGCCGCCTCCTTGGCGGCGGTCGCCTTCTCGGCAGCGAGGGCCGCGCCGCTGGCGATAAGGGGGGCGGCCTTCTCCCTGGCGTCGGCGAGAGCCGGGCCCGCCTTGGCCCGGGCGTCGGCGATGACGGGGGCTGCCTTCTCGCGGGCGTCGTTGAGCGCGGGAATCGCGGTGTCCTGCACGAAGTCCTTCGCGTTCTCGATCGCTTGCTCGACGTGCGGCCGGGCTGCGTCGACGTACTCACCAGCCTGGTCGAGCAGCGTCTTCTTCTTCCCCAAACCCATCAGGAGCCTCCCTTTCGAAGCACGTCCAAGTCCTCTCAGGTACCCAACCACGTCGGACCAAACCCGGCCACCCCGCCCTGTACCAGCGCGAGACGGTGTGGGCCTCCATGCAAGGATCGGGGCGACCAGAACCGAACGTGAGAGGCAGCCATGGCGGACCCACAGGCCATCTTGAAGACGAACAGGGGAGACATCACCCTCAACCTGTTCCCGAACCACGCGCCCGAGACGGTCGCCAACTTCGTCGGCCTGGCCAGCGGTGAGAAGGACTACGACGCCGGCACCGACCGGTCCGGCCCGTTCTACGACGGGCTCAACTTCCACCGGGTGATCGAGGGCTTCATGATCCAGGGCGGTTGCCCGCTCGGCACCGGCACCGGGGGTCCCGGCTACACCTTCAAGGACGAGCCGCACCCCGAGCTGGTCTTCGACAAGCCCTACCTGCTGGCGATGGCCAACGCGGGGCCCGGTACCAACGGCTCGCAGTTCTTCATCACCCGGGGTGCGACCCCGTGGCTGAACACCAAGCCCACGATCTTCGGCGAGGTCGCCGACCAGGCCGGCCGTGACGTCGTCGACGCCATCGGCAGCACCCCCACGGGCGCCGGCGACCGTCCGGTCGACGAGGTGATCATCGAGTCGGTCGAGATCACGGGCACCTGAGCTGAGCGAGACACCCGAACCCGCGACCGGGGTGCCGACCTGCTACCGGCACCCCGGCCGAGAGACGTACATCCGCTGCCAGCGCTGCGACCGGCCGATCTGTCCCGACTGCATGCGCGACGCCGCGGTCGGCTTCCAGTGCCCCAGCTGCATCGCCGAGGGCGCGAAGACCACCCGCGCGGCCAGGACGCCGTACGGCGGCACCCGCACCGGCAACCCCGCGCTCAGCTCGATGGTGCTGATCGGGATGAACGCCGTCGTCTGGCTGACCATCGTGGCGACGGGGTGGCGGGAGAGCCGGCTGATCGACCGGCTGGCGCTGCTGCCGGTCGGCAGGTGCGGCTCGGACGCGTCGCCCGGCGCCTACTACAACCTGGCCACGGAGCTGACCTGCGAGCGGGCCACCGACGGCGACGGCATCTGGTTCCCCGGGGTCAGTGACGGCTCCTACTGGCAGCTGGTGACCAGCGGGTTCGCGCACGTCGAGGTCTGGCACATCGGCTTCAACATGGTCGCGCTGTGGTTCCTCGGTCCGCAGCTCGAGGCGGTCCTGGGCCGCACCCGGTTCCTGGCGCTCTACTTCATCTCCCTGCTCGCGGGCTCGGCCCTGGTCTACTGGCTGGCCGACGAGGGCTCGGCGACGCTCGGCGCCTCGGGCGCGATCTTCGGGCTGCTCGGCGCGCTGCTGGTGGTGGCCTACAAGGTGGGCGGCGACGTGCGCGGCCTGATGGTGTGGCTGGGCCTGAACGTCGCGATCACGTTCCTGTTCCCCGACGTGTCCTGGCAGGGTCACCTGGGCGGGTTCGTCGGCGGCTTCCTGGTCGGTGCGGTGCTCGTCTACGCGCCGCGCGGCCGGCGTACGGCGGTCCAGGCCGCCGGACTCTCGGTGCTCACCGTCGCGGTCCTGGCCCTGATCGTGGCGCGCACCGCCGTGCTCGCCTGAGCGCTCGATCATCCACAGCTGTGGACTCGGGTGTGGAGAACTACCTCCGTGTAATTCATCCCCAGCTGTGGACGGGGCTGTGGACGGCTACTCCCAGCGGGTGGCGAAGACGAATCCGACCGCCATGAACGCGATCCCGACGAACAGGTTCTTCTGGTCCAGGTCGTTGAACACCGGCACGTTCGACGGGTCGTCGCTGATCACGTAGAACGTGCAGATCCACAGCAGGCCGATCAGGAAGCACGCCAGCATCCCGACCACGACGCCCCGGCCGCGGCCCAGCGGGGTGGACGGGTGCGCGGAGATGATCAGGCCGAGGAAGAAGACCCCGAAGCCGATCAGGTAGTTCCAGTTGCCCAGGTCCTGCATGAACTTCGGACCGGTCGCCTCGAACGGCTGGAGGGTCTCCTTGTCGAAGCCGTCGGGGGCCCGAACGCCGATGTAGTAGTAGGCGATCCAGGCGATGCCGGCGACCATGAGCACCAGCGCGACCACGAACCGGGGGGACAGCACCGGACCCCGTTCGGGGTCGACGAACTGCTCCTTGGGCTTGAGCTTGGACACGGGGTTGCTCCTCGTCACGGTCTCGCACCAGCGACGTCCCGTCGCGGTTCGCGGGCTACCTTAGTCCGCGTGACCGAGACACCGGAGGGCGGGCCGCAGCGCAAGCGCGGCCTCTGGCGGATCGGCACGCCCCTGGTGGTGCTGCTGAGCGGTGCGTTGTTCGCGGTCAGTGCCGACAACAGCGAGGGCACCGACCTGCGCCCCGGCCGTTACACCGACCTCGCGTCCCTGGTCGACGCCGAGGCCGACGAGTACGACCAGCTGGAGGAGCAGGTCGCGGACCTCAAGCAGGAGGTCGACGGCCTCACCGAGCAGGTCGACGACGCCGCCGTCCGCCGCCTCCAGGAAGAGATCGACGACCTGCGCGACCCGGCGGGCCTGGAGCCGCGCGAGGGCGCGGGCGTGACGGTCACCCTGTCCGACGCTCCCGAGGAGCTGATCGAGCAGGCCGTCGACAACGACGTGAACCCCAACCTCCTGGTGGTGCACCAGCAGGACATCCAGGCCGTCGTCAACGCGATGTGGGCGGGCGGCGCCTCGGCGGTCACGATCGAGGGCCAGCGGGTGATCAGCACCACCGGCATCAAGTGCGAGGGTCCGGTGGTCCAGCTCCAGGGCGTTCCCTACCCGCAGCCCTACGAGATCCAGGCCGTGGGCGATCCCGACGCCATCGAGGCCGCGCTGGACGCCGACTCCCGGGTCAGCGCCTACCGCTCCGACGCGGCCGACCCGTCGCTCCAGGTCGGGTGGGACCTCGACGTCGAGGGCCACGTGGAGGCGCCGGCGTACACCGGCCTCCTCGACCTCAGCTACGCCGAGCCGCTGCAGTAGCCGCTACGTCGGCGGCGGCGGGATGATCGGCGACGTCGAATCGGTCGGCAGCGTCGGGGTGGTCGGCTCCGTCGGTTCGGTCGGCTCCACGAACGTCGAGACGAAGATCGTGATCGTGGTCCCGGCCGGTGGCGTCTGGTTGGCCTCGGGGCTCTGCCGGAACACCGTGCCCGCGGGCTCGGTGGTGTCGTCGGACTCGAACACGTCGGCCGTGAACCCGGCCGCCTCGATCGCTCGTATCGCGTCCCGCTCCGTCATGCCCACGACGTTCGGGACCTTCTCCGGGCCGTCGGAGTAGTAGATCGTGACGACCGCGCCCTCCTGGATCATGGTGCCGGCCGCGGGGTCCTGCTCGATGACGGTGTTCTTGGTGACGTCGGACTCGCGCTCGATCTGCTCGACGCGGAACCCCTCGGCGCGGAGGTTCATCACCGCCTCCTTGCGGAACGAGTTGACCACCGACGGCACCGCCTTGTCGGGCTTGCCGAGGCTGACCACCAGGTCGACCTCGGTGCCGGGGTCGACATAGTCGTCCGCGTCGGGGCTCTGCTCGATCACCTCGCCGGCCCGCACGGTGTCGCTCGCCTCGCGCTCGATGTCGCCGACGGTCAGGCCGGCGTCGCCGATCGCGGTGCGTGCCTCGTCCTCGGTCAGGCCGACGACACCGGGCACCTGCTCCTGTGTCGGCGCCTCCTCGAACAGCTTCGGCCAGAGGAAGTACGCCGCGGCGACCAGCGCGATCACCAGCGCGCCGAGCACCACCCACAGCACCCACCGGTTGCGGCGCTCGTCCTCCTCGTCGGGCGGGACCGGAGGAGTCTCGGCGGGCGTCGCCGCGACCACCGCGGTCGGGTTGTCGACGGGCGGCGGGGGCGGGACGGTGGCCTCGACCGGACGTCCGGCGAGGTAGCGCTCGATGTCGTTGCGCATCGCGGCGGCGGACTGGTAGCGGTCCTCGAGCCGCTTCGCCAGCGCCTTCATCACGATCGCGTCGACCTCGGGCGGGAGCTCGGTGTCGTGGTCGGACGGCGGCATCGCCGGCTCGCGCACGTGCTGATAGGCCACCGCCACGGGGCTGTCGCCCACGAACGGCGGCCGCCCGGTCAGCAGCTCGTAGAGCAGGCAGCCGGCGGAGTAGACGTCGGAGCGCGAGTCGACGGTCTCGCCGCGCGCCTGCTCGGGGGAGAGGTACTGCGCGGTGCCCACCACGGCCGCGGTCTGCGTCATCGTGGACGACGCGTCGCTGATCGCCCGGGCGATGCCGAAGTCCATCACCTTCACGTCGCCACTGGGGGTGAGCATCACGTTGCCGGGCTTGATGTCGCGGTGGATGATCCCGGCGCGGTGGCTGTAGTCGAGCGCGGACAGCACACCGCTGGTGATCTCGAGCGCCCGCTCGGGCAGGATCTTGCGACCTTCGCGGAGGATGTCGCGAAGGGTCCGGCCGGCGACGTACTCCATCACGATGTAGGGCTGCGCGACGCTGTGGCCGGCGACGCCGTCGGGCGCCTGCTCCTCGCCGGTGTCGTAGACCGCCACGATCGCGGGGTGGTTGAGGGAAGCCGAGGACTGCGCCTCGCGCCGGAACCGGGCCTGGAACGTGGCGTCGCTGGCGAGGTCGGTGCGCAGGCGCTTGATCGCGACGATCCGACCGAGCCGGGTGTCGGTGCCCTTCCGCACCTCGGCCATGCCGCCGCGGCCG
>DASTDJ010000034.1:0-18220 GCA_035710425.1 Nocardioides sp. | reverse complement strand
CAGCGAGGCCGCCCGCACGAAGCACACCGACCGCGGCAAGCTGCTGGTCCGCGACCGGGTCGACCGGCTGCTCGACGCCGGCAGCCCGTTCCTCGAGCTGAGCCCGCTGGCCGCCACGGGGATGTACGGCGCCGGGCCGGACGACACCAACGCCGTACCGGCCGCCGGCATCGTCACCGGCATCGGCCGGATCAGCGGCCGGGAGTGCGTCGTGGTCGCCAACGACGCCACCGTCAAGGGCGGCACCTACTACCCGATCACCGTGAAGAAGCACCTGCGCGCGCAGACGGTCGCGGCCGACAACCGGCTGCCGTGCGTCTACCTCGTCGACTCCGGCGGCGCGTTCCTGCCGATGCAGGACGAGGTCTTCCCCGACCGCGAGCACTTCGGCCGGATCTTCTTCAACCAGGCCAACCTCTCGGGTCGCGGCATCCCGCAGGTCGCCAGCGTGATGGGCTCTTGCACCGCCGGCGGCGCCTACGTCCCCGCGATGTCCGACGAGACCGTGATCGTCAAGGAGCAGGGCACGATCTTCCTCGGCGGGCCGCCGCTGGTGAAGGCCGCCACCGGCGAGGTCGTGACCGCCGAGGAGCTCGGCGGCGGCGACGTGCACGCCCGCACCTCCGGCGTCGTCGACCACCTGGCCGAGGACGACGCGCACGCGTTGGCGATCGTGCGCAGCATCGTCGACACCTTCGAGCGGCCCACGGCGCCCTCGCTCGAGCGGCACGAGAGCGAGGAGCCCCACGAGGCGCCCGACTCCCTCTACGACGTGGTGCCCACTGACACCCGGACGCCGTACGACGTCCGCGAGGTGATCCGCCGCGTCGTCGACGGCAGCCGGTTCCACGAGTTCAAGCGGTTGTACGGCGAGACCCTGGTGACCGGCTTCGCCCGGATCTGGGGCTACCCCGTGGGCATCGTCGCCAACAACGGCATCCTGTTCAGCGAGTCGGCCCTGAAGGGCGCGCACTTCATCGAGCTGTGCAACCAGCGCGGGGTCCCGCTGGTGTTCCTGCAGAACATCACCGGCTTCATGGTCGGCAAGGAGTACGAGAACCGCGGCATCGCGCGCGACGGCGCCAAGCTGGTCACCGCGGTCGCGTGCAGCGTGGTCCCGAAGTTCACGGTGGTCATCGGTGGCTCGTTCGGCGCCGGCAACTACGGCATGTGCGGCCGCGCCTACGACCCGCGCTTCCTGTGGATGTGGCCCAACGCGCGGATCTCGGTGATGGGCGGCGAGCAGGCCGCGTCGGTGCTCTCGGAGGTCCGCGGTCCCGACCGCGAGGACACCGAGGAGTTCAAGGCCGGCATCCGCGAGCAGTACGAGGCGCAGGGCTCGCCGTACTACTCGACGGCCCGGCTCTGGGACGACGGTGTGATCGACCCGGCCGACACCCGCCGGGTCCTCGGGATGGGGCTGGCCGCGGCCGCGAACGCCCCGATCCCCGAGCCCTCCTACGGCATCTTCCGGATGTGATGGCGATGGTGACGTCCGTACTCATCGCCAACCGCGGCGAGATCGCGCTGCGGGTGATGCGCACCTGCCGCCGGATGGGCATCCGCACGATCGCCGTGTTCACCGATCTCGACGCCCAGGCACCCCACGTGCACGCGGCCGACGAGGCGGTGCGGGTCTCGAGCTACCTCGACATCGCGTCGGTCGTCGCCGCCGCCCGCGAGTCCGGTGCCGACGCGATCCACCCGGGCTACGGCTTCCTCTCCGAGCGCGCCGCGTTCGCGGCCGAGGTCGAGGCGGCCGGGATCCGGCTGGTCGGGCCGTCGGCGTCGGTCATGGAGCAGATGGGCCGCAAGGACGCCGCCCGCGAGATCGCCGTCGCCGCGGGGGTGCCCGTCGTGCCTCGTGGCGAGGACGCTCGCCAAGAAGAGTGGAATGGCCCGGTGCTGGTGAAGGCCGCGGCCGGTGGCGGCGGCAAGGGCATGCGCATCGTCCGCAGCGCGGAGGAGTACGACGAGGCCGTCGCCGCCGCGAAGCGCGAGGCGCTCGCGGCGTTCGGCGACGACACGATCCTGGTCGAGAAGTACGTCGAGCGCGGTCGGCACATCGAGGTCCAGGTGATCGCCGACACCCACGGCCACGTCATCCACCTCTTCGAGCGCGACTGCTCGACCCAGCGCCGGCACCAGAAGGTGCTCGAGGAGGCACCGGCCCCGACGATCTCCGACGAGGTCCGCACCCAGGTCACCTGGGCGGCGGTGGCGCTGGCCCGGCAGGTGGGGTATGTCAACGCCGGCACCGTGGAGTTCCTGCTCGACACCGACACCGGCGAGGCCTACTTCCTGGAGATGAACACCCGGCTCCAGGTCGAGCACCCGGTGACCGAGCTGGTGACCGGCGTCGACCTGGTCGAGCTGCAGCTGCGGGTGGCCGCCGGTGAGGAGCTGCCGATCGCGCAGGACGACGTCACCCTGTCCGGCCACGCGATCGAGGCCAGGGTCTACGCCGAGGACTCGTTCGCCGGGTTCCTGCCCCAGGCCGGCACCGCCACCCTGGTGCGCTGGCCCGACTCGGTGCGCGTCGACCACGCCCTGGAGCCGGGCCAGGTCGTCAGCACGGCGTACGACCCGATGCTGGGGAAGGTGATCGCCCACGGCCCCGACCGCGAGGCCGCGCGTCGAGCGTTGATCGACGCGCTCGACGAGACCGGCGTCCTCGGGCTCACCACCAACGCCGGCTTCCTCCGGGCGCTCGCCGCGAGCGACGAGTTCCGGGACGCCACCATCGACACCGCCTGGCTCGACACCGCTGAGATCCCCGAGCCCGACGACGAGCTGCCGCGCCGGCTCGCCGCCTGGATCTCGGCGATGATCGCGGCCGCCGACTCCGGCCACCCGTTCCAGGCCGACGGCTTCCGGCTCAGCGGGTCGCCCGCGCCCACCCTCGTGGAGCTCGACCGCCTGGTCGTCGTCGATCGCGCGGCCGGCACCGTCGACGGCGTGCCGTTCCGCCAGATCAGCGCCGAGAACCACGTGCTCGAGGCCGTGGTCGACGGTCACCGGGTCCGGGCCCTGGTCAACGTGCAGCCCCACGTCGTCGAGGTGTCCTACCAGGGCCAGCGTCACGTGCTCACCCGCGCGGACCCGCTGGCCGACGCGGTCGCGGCCGGCGACGGCACGGTGGTCGCTCCCATGCCGGGCAGCGTCATCGACGTACGCGTCGAGCCCGGCCAGCAGGTCGCCGAGGGTGACGTGCTCGGCGTGCTCGAGGCGATGAAGATGGAGCTGGCCCTCAAGGCGCCGTTCGCCGGCACCGTCACCGCGGTCGACGCCGCGACCGGTGCCCAGGTGGCGCTGGGCGCGACACTGTTCGTGGTGGAGGAGAACGCATGACGTTGCCGAGCAAGGTCACGATCTACGAGGTCGGTCCGCGTGACGGCCTGCAGAACGAGTCGGCGCTGGTGCCGACCGACGTCAAGGCCGAGTTCGTACGCCGGCTCCTCGCCGCCGGCCTGCCGATCGTCGAGGCGACCAGCTTCGTGCACCCCAAGTGGGTGCCCCAGCTCGCCGACGCCGCCGAGCTGATGCAGCTGCTCGGCGACGAGGGGCGCGAGCTCCCGGTGCTGGTGCCCAACGAGCGCGGCCTCGACCGCGCGCTCGAGCTGGGCCTGAAGCACATCGCTATCTTCGGCTCGGCCACCGAGACGTTCGCGCAGCGCAACCTCAACCGCAGCCTCGAGGACCAGTTCGCGATGTTCGAGCCGACCGTGCGACGGGCCCGCGAGGCCGGCCTCGACGTGCGCGCCTACGTGTCGATGTGCTTCGGCGACCCGTGGGAGGGCGAGGTCCCGATCGACCAGGTCGTCGAGGTGGGCAAGCGGCTGTTCGACCTGGGTGCCAGCCAGCTCAGCCTCGGCGACACCATCGGCGTCGGCACCGCAGGGCACGTCACCGACCTGGTCGAGGCGTTCGTGGCCGCGGGCATGGACCGCGACCACCTCGCGATGCACTTCCACGACACCTACGGCCAGGCCCTCGCGAACGCCTACTCCGCACTGCAGGCCGGCATCACGACGTTCGACGCGAGCGCGGGAGGCCTGGGCGGCTGCCCCTACGCCAAGAGTGCCACCGGGAACCTCGCCACCGAGGACCTGGTGTGGATGCTGACCGGCCTGGGCATCGAGCACGGCGTCGACCTGACCCAGGTCGTGACGACCAGCGTCTGGATGGCCGGGCAGCTCGGCCGACCGAGCCCGTCGGCCGTCGTACGCGCCCTGGCAGAATCACCCGAGTGACCCGCCGCGTCTACCTGCACATCGGAGCCCCGAAGACGGGCACGACGTACCTGCAGGACCGCTTGGCGCTCAACGCGAAGTCGCTGACCGACCACGGCGTGCACTTCCCCACGAAGTCGCCGCTCGTCAGCCCGGGGCTGTTCCAGTTCCGCGCCGCGCTCGACCTGCTCGACCAGGACTGGGGCGGCAAGGCCGGGCACGCGCGGGGCAGCTGGGACGCCCTGGTCCGCCGGGTGAAGCGGCTCAACGGCACCGTGGTGATCAGCCACGAGATCCTCGCGCCGGCGACCCCGGCCAAGATCGATCGGGCCAAGCAGGACCTCGCCGGCGCCGAGCTGCACATCGTCTACTCCGCCCGCGACCTCGGACGGCAGCTGCCGGCGGCCTGGCAGGAGAGCATCAAGCAGGGCCGCAAGTGGACCTACGCCCGCTACCTCGACCGGGTCGAGAACCGGCGCCCGTGGTTCGCCCGGGCCTTCGACCTGCCCGCGGTGCTCGGCAACTGGAGTGCCGGGCTGCCGCCGGCCCAGGTGCATGTCGTCACCGTCCCGCACCAGCGCGGTGAGGCGCTGTGGCTGCGGTTCTGCCAAGCGTTCGGCATCGACCCCGCCTGGGCGCCGGAGGACAGCACCCGCCACAACGTGTCGCTGGGCGTCGCCGAGACCCAGCTGATCCGCCAGCTCAACCGCCGGATGGACCGGGTCACCCGTCGCGAGGCGAGCTTCGACGAGCTGATCCGCGGCATGCTCGCCCAGGACCGACTGGTGCAGCGCCGGTCCGCACCGCTGCTGCTGCCGCCCCGGATGCACCCGTGGGCGACGGCCGAGGCCGACCGCTGGATCGACTGGCTCAAGGGCTCCGGCGTCGACGTCGTGGGCGAGCTCGACGACCTCTACCCCGCGCCGCCGGTGCCGGAGGACGAGTGGATCGACCCCGACCGGGTCGGCCCGAAGAAGCAGCTCAACGCCGCGATCGACGCCCTGACCGCGATGACCCGCGAAGCAGCCCGCCGCCCCGACCCCGACGACGCGTTGGTCGCCCGGCTCAAGCGCGCCACCCGACGCGACTAGTGCAGACCGAGATCGAGGCCGGGGAGCGCCGGGCATGGGGTTGGGTCGCGGCGCTCCGTGCCGGAGCCACGACCCCGTGGCGCGACTACGCCGGCACGGCCGACCGCGGCGGTCGCTATCTCCCCGGTGCCCAGCAGCTCGAGCTGCTGCGCCGCCTGAACGCCACCGGTCGGCCCGGCCCGGCCCTCGTCGAGCGGGTGCTGACCGCCAGCGCGCCGGGTCGGGGCCGGCCCGATCTCCAGCTGGTCGGGGCCGCCGAGGAGTCCGCGTTCGGCCCGCGTCCGGTCGACCCTGCCGACCTCCCGCCCGCCGAGCTGGTGCGCGTCGCCACCGGCCTGATCGCCGAGGACCTGGTCGCCGCCGGACCTCCGCCGCCGCTTCCGCCCGGCCGGCCGCGGCCCTGGCGCCGCGCCTACCGGCTCGTCGGCGACCCGTGGCTCGCCGACCCGATCCGCGCCGAGCTGCGTCGGCGCGGGCGCCCGCCCGGGGGCAGGCTACCGACGATCCTGGTGCTCGGCACCGACCTGGGGAGCATGCTCGCCGACGCCTGGACCGCGAGGTCGTTCGCCGAGGGCGGCTCGGGCTGGCGCGAGTGGCTCGGCGGCTTCGTCGCCCACGACCGGATGCCGCCACGCGCCGACCTCGTCACCCACGCCCGCACCTGGGCCCAGCGCGTCGGCCGCCAGCGGGTCGAGATCGTGATCGGACCCGAGCGCCTGCCCGGCCTCGTGGGCGTACGCCGTGCGCTACCCGCCCCGCCGGCGTACTCCGCCGACGCCGTCGACCTGGCCCGCCGGGTGTCCGCTCCGCTCGGGCTGCTGGTGCTGCCCGACCCGCGCGCGCAGCTGCTCCGCGAGACGCTGGGGCCGCGGCTGGCCGATGCCCCGGGTGGACCGCTCGCCGTCCCCCCGGCGCACGTCGAGTGGGTGCAGGGCCGGGCCACCCGGATGCGCGATGCGCTGCTCCGTGCTGGATACGCTGTTCACGGCGACCCGGACGCGCTGGTCCCCGACGCGCCCGCCGAGGGATCCACCCCCGACGACGCCGGGGTGCTGGCGCTGGCGGTGCGCCTGCTGCTGGACCACGGGGACCGGCGAGCCGAGGAGGAGGTGTCGGGATGAGCAGTCGGGTGCTGCTCCACGTCGGCACGCCGAAGACCGGCACGTCGTACCTCCAGGACGTGCTGTTCCGCAACCGCAAGGTGCTCGCGCAGGCCGGCATCCGCTACCCCGCGGATCGCTTCGACGCCCACTTCCTCGCCGCGCTCGACCTGATGCGGATGCCGTGGGGAGGCCTCGAGGCCGAGGCGATCGGGGCCTGGGACCGGTTGGCCGAGGAGGTCCGCTCCCATCGGCACACCTCGATCATCAGCCACGAGATCCTGGCCACCGCGTCGCGCACACAGGTGGGCCGGGCGCTGACCTCGCTCGGCCACGACGACGGCACCGAGATCCACATCGTGCTGTCGGTGCGCGACCTGGTGCGGCAGATCCCGGCGGAGTGGCAGGAGAACGTCAAGCACCGCAGTGGCATCGCCTACCAGGCCTTCCTCGACCAGATCCGCGATCCCGCGCGGGAGAGCCGGATCGCCACCTGGTTCTGGGGAGTGCAGGAGATCCCGGACATCCTCGACCGCTGGGGCCACGACCTGCCGCCGGAGCGCATCCACCTGGTGACGGTGCCGCCGGCGGGTGGTGCGCCGGAGCTGCTCTGGAAGCGGTTCAGCCAGGTGTTCGGGCTCGACGGCCTCGACCTCGACCTCGAGCCCGACCGCGCCAACCCGTCGCTCGGCGCCCCGGAGACCGCGCTGATCCGCCGGATCAACCGCAACGCCAACCGCGACCTCGCGCCCGCCGACTACCGGCCGCTGGTGCGCGAGCTGCTCGCCCACCAGACCCTGTCCCGGCGCCGCCGCTCGCCCCGGCTGGGCCTGCCGCCCGACGCCTATCCCTGGGTCAACGAGATCCAGCAGGCGTGGGTCGACGACGTCACCGCCCGCGGCTACGACGTCGTCGGCGACCTCGCCGAGCTGCACGGCGCGTCGCCGGGCGGGTGGTCCGACCCCGACCAGCCGTCGGAGAAGCAGGTCGCCGGCGCGGCCGTCGACGCGATAACGGCGCTGCTGCTGGAGAACGCTCGGATGCGGCGCACCGAGGAGCGTCTCTCCGCCGAGCTCGCCGAGACCAGGGGTGCGCTGGCGCGGTCCTACCTGCGGCCGACGTACCGGTTCCGGGAGAAGGTCGTCCGCCGGCTGCAGGGCGGCCGGGTCGGCCGCGGGATGCTGCGGGCCTACCGCGCGGCGCGCGGCAGGAGCTCGCGGTCGGCGTAGCGGCCGATCCGCCAGGTGACGAAGCCGTCGGCGCCGGCACCGACGACGCCGCCGACCACCGGCACCCGACGGGCGACGGTGGTGGCCAGCCGCTTGCCGGCGATCCGTGAGACCAGGTCGCTGGCGACCTCCACGGAGATGACGGCGTCGAGGTTGGGGTCGTGATGCGGGGCGGTGGCCAGGGCCATCGGCGGTGCCGGGAGCTTGCGGCGCTTGACCAGCGCGTTGACGGTGTCCTCACCGAGGATCGTGATCAGGATCGCGTTGCGCACCCGTGGGTCCTCGAGGTCGTAGCCCCGGAGGTGGGCGATGCCGGCGATCATCCGGCACTGGATCAGCGCGAGCCCGGTGATGTTGGCGGGGATGGTGAGTGCGGCGGTCATCAGGCCGCCGAGGTTGGTCACGAAGCCCTGCGCGCCGGCGTAGCGGACGTGGTTCTCGATCACCTCGTGGACCGCGCGTGTGACGTCGCCGTGCTGCTCGGCCAGCTGCTTGTCCGCGGCCTGTGCTGCCGGCGGGAGCGGGCCGACGCCGTGGATCGCCCGATCCAGCGCCTCGCGGACGAACCCCGAGGTCAGTCCGGGCGCAAGCCTGGTGACCCGAGGCGCGAGCTGCCGCCCGACCTGCCTGCTCACCTGTGACCTCACGCCCATGCCTCCAGCCTAGAGAGCACTTGGCTACCGTCGTCGGGTGCCCACGGAACCGCCGCCGTCGCGCTGGGCGTTCGGGGACCCCACGGCGTACGACCCTGACGACGACCTGGTCGGCGTCGGAGCCGATCTCGAGCCCGGGACGCTGCTCGAGGCCTACCGCCGCGGGCTGTTCCCGATGCCGGTCGGCGGCCGCCGGAGCCCGATGGCGTGGTGGTCGCCGGTGTCCCGCGGGGTGCTGCGTCTAGACAACCTGGTGGTCTCCCGATCGCTGCGCCGCTCGCGGCGTCGGTTCGAGATCCGGATCGACACGAGCTTCGCCGAGGTGGTCGAGGCCTGCGCCGACCCGCGACGTCCGGGCGCCTGGATCGACGCCCGGATCAAGGCGGCGTACGGACGCCTGCACGACCTCGGCTGGGCGCACTCGGTGGAGGCCTGGCAGGACGGGGAGCTCGCGGGAGGCCTGTACGGCGTGGCGATCGGCGGCTTGTTCGCCGGGGAGTCGATGTTCCACCACGTCACCGACGCGTCGAAGGTCGCGCTGCTCGGACTGGTCGAGGGACTGCGCGACGAACACGCCGACGATCGCCTCATCGACGTGCAATGGGTCACTCCGCACCTCGCCGGCCTCGGTGTGGAGGCGATGCCGCGCCCGAATTATCTGCGTCGGCTTCCAGAACTGTTCACCATCCCGGAACCGATGGTGTTTGCGGACCGTCAACTGACGTGAATGAATGTCCGGCGGGTGGGCATGATCGTCGCCGCCGCCCACACCTCCCCGAAAGGAAATCCCCCGAAATGAGCTCCCTCAAGCGTTACGTCGGCGCTGCCAGCGCCACGGTGCTCCTAGCGCTCAGCCTCTCCGCGTGTGGCGGCGACAGCGCATCCGACGCTCCCACCGACGCGAGCGCAGACGACTTCTGCGAGGCCTACAACGCCACCAGCGACACGGACGAGGACGCCTCCGACTCCGAGAAGGTGGACGAGGCCCACGACCAGGCCGACAAGCTCATCGAGGTGGGCACTCCTGAGGACATCGACGACGACGCCCGTGAGGGCTTCGAGATCCTCGTCGACGCGGTCGCCGACATCGAGGAGGACGACGTCGACAACATCAACAACGCAGCGAGCGAAGAGGAGTTCCGCGACGCGATCGGCGCGTCGGAGGACGACTTCGAGAAGGTCATCGCGTTCCTGACCTATGCGAGCGAGGCGTGCGCCGAGGCGCCGGCCGAGTGACCGACGAACCTCGCAACGACTTCCGCAACACCCATCCCTTGAAAGGAACACCCATGACCCCGCTCAAGCGTTACGTCGGTGGTGCCGGCGCCGCGGTGCTGCTGGCCTTCTCGCTCACCGCGTGTGGAGGAGCCCCGAGCGACGCCAGCACCGAGGACTTCTGCGACGCGTTCAACAGCTCCGCGGACATCTTCGCCGACATCGACCCCGAGGCCGACCCGGCCGACCAGGCCGGTGACGTCACCGACGGCTACAAGGAGTTCGCCGACAAGCTCGAGGAGGTCGGCACCCCGGAGAACATCTCCGACGACGCCCGCGAGGGCTTCGAGATCTTCGTCGAGGAGCTCGGCGACCTCAACGAGGACGATGTCGAGAAGTACCTCGAGGACCCGAGCGAGGACATCGCCGAGGTCAGCGAGGACGACGAGAAGAAGGTCGACGAGTTCACCGAGTACGCCGCCAAGGAGTGCGGCGCGCCGGAGGAGTGAGTCGGCCGCCGGCCTGACCAAGCATGACCGGAGCCGGTCGCTCGCATCGAGCGACCGGCTCCGGCACAGTAGTCGCAGCAATCTCGCAGTCGCCGCCATCTAGGAGCTCCCATGTCGAACTACCCGCCGCCGCCGCCCAACCAGGGGCCTCCGCAGGGTCCGCCGCAGTACGGCGGTCCCCCGCAGTACCCCGGCGGTCCCCCGCAGGGGCCGGGCCCGGGTGGTCCGCAGTATCCCGGCGGCCCGGGCGGTCCGCAGTACCCCGGTGGCCCCGGCGGTCCGGGCGGCCCCGGCGGTCCCGACTACCTCGCTCCGCCGCCCGGCGGCGGCGGTGGCGGCGGCATCAGCGGCAAGGTGATCGCGCTGATCGTGGTGGCGGTCCTGGTGCTCGCCGGCGGCGGTGTCGCCGCCGCCGTGCTGCTCACCGGTGACGACGACGGCGGTGGCGACGCCGACGACGCCCCCAAGAGTGCGAGCGTCGAGGAGTTCTGCGAGGGCCTCAACGAGTTCGACGAGGTCGACGACGACGCGTCGCCCGAGGAGCAGGTCGACCAGGCCCACGAGGTCGCCGACCGACTGGCGGAGATCGGCACCCCCGAGGACATCCCGGACGACGCGCGCGAGGGCTTCGAGATCTACCTCGAGGCGATCAGCGAGGTCGACGCCGACGACATCGAGGCGCTCGACGACGTCGAGAGCGAGGAAGAGCTCGCCGACGCGCTCGGCATCTCCTCGGAGGACCAGGAGAAGATCACCGCGTTCTTCGAGTACACCTTCGAGGCGTGCTCGGAGCTCAGCACCCCCGAGGTCCCGTCCGACATCCCCTCGGACATCCCGACCGACATCCCCACGGATCTGCCGAGCGACTTCCCGACGGACTTCCCCACCGACTTCCCGACGGACTTCACGTTCCCGACGGACTTCAGCCTCCCGACGGACTTCTCGTTCCCGACGGACTTCAGCCTCCCGACGGAGTAGCTAGACGACGACAGGCGGTTGGCCGGTCTCGCTCACCAGGGCGCGACCGGCCGCCTCCCACTCCAGCAGCCCGCCATCGAGGTTGACCGCGTCGAAGCCCTGCTGCCGCAGGTAGCCGACCGCCTGCGCCGAGCGGGCGCCCACCTTGCAGACCACCAGCGTCTGCTGGTCGCCGACCTCGTCGAGCCGCTGCGGCAGCTCCATCAGCGGCACGTGCACCGCGCCGGCGATGTGGCCGTACATCCACTCGACCGGCTCGCGCACGTCGAGGACCGCGAGGCCCTCGGGCAGCGGGTCGGGCACGCCGCCGATCGCGACGGTGGGGAGATTCATCGGGGTCCTTCCACTTCTACTTCAGCAGCTTGCTCATCCGGCGGTCCGCGAGCGGCTTGCCGCCGGTCTGACAGGTGGCGCAGTACTGCAGGCTCGAGTCGGCGAACGACACCTCGCGGACCACGTCGCCGCAGACCGGGCACTTCTCGCCGGTGCGGCCGTGCACGGCGAGGTTGGACTTCTTCTCGCCCTTCAGCTCGCTCGCCGCGAGCCCGCGCGAGCGCGCGACGGCATCGCCGAGCACGTCGCGGATCGCGGAGTAGAGCGTCTCGATCTCGCCGTCGTCGAGGCTGTTGGCCGGCTTGAACGGCGACATCCGGGCGGCGTGGAGCAGCTCGTCGCTGTAGGCGTTGCCGATGCCCGCGATGGTGCCCTGGTGGCGGAGCACGCCCTTGATCTGCTTGCGGCCCTCGTGTTCGAGGATGCCGCGCAGGGTCTCGACGGTGAACTCCTCGGTCAGCGGGTCGGGGCCGAGGCTGGCGATGCCGGGCACGTCGGCAGGCGAGCGCACGACGTACATCGCGAGGGACTTCTTCGTGCCCGCCTCGGTGACGTCGAGGCCGGACTGGTCGTCGAGCACGACCCGCACGGCGAGCGTCGACTTGGTGCTCGGCCGCGGCGGGATCGTCGGGACCTCGTCGCGCCAGCGGACCCAGCCGGCGCGGGCCAGGTGGAACACCAGGTGCAGCCCGGAGACGTGGATGTCGAGGAACTTGCCGTGCCGCGTGACGTCGTCGACGAAGCTGCCCTCGAGGGAGGTGAGCGGTGGGTCGTAGGTCTTCAGCGCGCTGAACGCGGCCACGTGGACCTTCGCGATCGCGCGCCCGTCGAGCCGGCCCTTCAGGTCGAGGGCCAGCGCCTCCACCTCGGGCAGCTCCGGCACGCCGTCGAGTCTAGAGGCGGGCCCCCACAACCCACGCTGTACGGCGAGGGGGGTGCGGGCGCAGAATGTGGGGGTGCCCCAGGCGCGTCCGCTGCCTACGTCGGGGTCGGTCCTGGTCGACGCCCGCGGTGGCGACCGCGCGCTCCGGGTGACCTGGCACCCCGAGGCCGAGATGGTGGTCCTCTCGCTGTGGCGCGAGAACGTCTGCGCCGGCTCGTTCCGGATCCCGGCCGCCGACGTACCCGCCCTGATCTCGACGCTCGCCGCCGGCCTCACCACCGCCAAGGCGGGATAGCCCGGCGCGCGGGGCAAATCTACGGTTTCGGCTAGACACGTCGATACGGTCCCGACATGGACCCGATCCGCAATCCCTACGCGCCCGGGGCGGGGCAGCGGCCGCCCGAGCTGGCCGGGCGCGACAGGGAGCTGGAGCAGTTCGCGGTCACGCTGGAGCGGGTGGCGGCCGGCCGTCCCGAGCGGAGCATGGTGCTCTCCGGGCTGCGCGGGGTCGGCAAGACGGTGCTGCTCAACGCGCTGCGTGGCCAGGCGGTGACCCGCGCGTGGGGGACCGGCAAGGTCGAGGCCAGGCCCGACCGGAGCGTCCGGATCCCGGTGGCCCAGGCGGTGCATGCAGCGGTGCGCGAGGTGTCCCACCGGCATCGCGACCCCGACCGCGTCGACCGGGTGGCCGGCGTGCTCAAGTCGTTCGCGTTGCGCACCCAGCTGGCCGACCGCAAGGGCCTGCGCTGGTCGCCGCCGGTCGACGCCGTGGCGGTGCGCGGTCGCGCCGACTCGGGCGACCTCGAGCTCGACCTGGTCGAGCTCTTCGGCGACGTCGCGTCGCTGGCCGGAGACCTCGGGGTCGGCGTCGCGCTGTTCGTCGACGAGATGCAGGACATCGCGGTCGACGAGCTCGCCGCGTTGTGCGGCGCGTGCCACGAGATCAGCCAGCAGGGCGCGCCGCTCCTCGTCGTCGGAGCCGGGCTGCCGCACCTGCCGGTGGCGCTCGCCGCCTCGAAGTCGTACGCCGAGCGGCTGTTCCGCTACGTCTCCGTCGACCGGTTGCCGCGCGAGATGGCCGAGCGCGCGTGGCGGGTGCCGGCGGCCACCGAGGACGTCACCTTCGACGACGAGGCGATCGAGGAGCTCTACTCCCTCACCGACGGCTACCCCTACTTCGTGCAGGCCTACGGCAAGGTCACCTGGGACGCCGCCGTCGGCTCGCCCATCACCAAGGCCGACGTGGCCGAGGCGGCGCCCGAGGCGGAAGCGGAGCTCGCGGTCGGCTTCTTCGGCGCCCGCTTCGACCGGGCGACACCCGCGGAGCGCGACTACATGAGCGCGATGGCCGAGCTGGGCGACGGGGCCGTCGCCACGGCCGAGATCGCGCAGCACCTCGACCGCCGGCCGCAGTCCCTCTCGCCGGCCCGCGACGGACTGATCAAGAAGGGCCTGGTGTTCTCCGGCGAGCGGGGGAGTGTGGCGTTCACGGTGCCGCACTTCGGGCGGTTCCTCAGGAGCCGCTGAGCTCCGCCAGCGCCTCGGTCATCCCGTCCAGCAGCGGGTCGACCGCGGGGTGCGGCTCGGCCGCCGCCCTCGTGATCGCGAAGATGCCGCGGCGCGGCGCGTCGACCAAGGACACGGTGACCACGTCACGTCGTACCGAAGGAGTGAGTACGCCGGGGACCAGCGCGACCGCGTGCCCGGCCGCCACCAGCGCCATCTTGCCCATCAGGTCGAAGGCGGTGCGCTCGATCCGCGGTTCGAAGCCGACCCGGCGGGCACTCGTGCGCAGCAGCGCGGCGGAGCCCTCGTTGTCCTCGACCCACGGTTCGTCCGCGAACGCCTCGATCCCGACCCGCTCCTCCGACGCGGCCGGATGCCCGGTCGGGACCATCACGCACATCTCGTCGGCACCGAGCAGCCGGCGCTCGAGCCGGGGGTCGTCGCTCAGCCCGGGCGGCGCGTCGGTGACGACGGCCAGGTCCACCTCGCCGCCTGCAACCATCGACTGCAGGTCGGCCGTCAGCGCGGGCAGCAGCGTCCACGGCAGCCGGCCGAGCTCGGCCTCGAGCCGGGCCAGCGCGACCGGCACGATGCTGGCGGCGGTCGCAGGGGTGGCGCCGATGGCGAGCGGCAGGGCCGCCTCGTCGGGGGCGTCGCGGGCCGACTGCACGGCGCGAGCGGCCTCGTTGACCACGATCCGCGCGTGGTGCCGGAACGCCTCGCCGGCCGCGGTCGGCACCACCCCGCGCGGACGCCGCTCGAGGAGGCGGGCTCCCGCAGTGCGTTCGAGGGCGGCGACCTGGCGCGAGACCGCCGACTGCGTGTAGCCCAGCTCCACCGCGGCGGCGGAGAGCGAGCCCAGCCGACACACCTCCAGGTAGGTCTGCCAGGCGGCGAGCGTCATGGACCCAGTATGCGCTTCACGCATGGTGACCATGCCGAACCTGCGCTTGTCGCAGATCGGTTCGCCACGGAGGCTGAAGCCATGACGACCACTTCTTCCGCGGTCGCCGTCCTCGGCCTGGGCCGGATGGGCGCCGCGATGGCAGATCGCCTCACCGAGCAGGGCTGGACCGTGACCGGCTGGTCCCGGTCCCACGGCACCGACCCGAGCGACGCCGTACGGCGGCAGGCCGTGGTGGTGCTGGCGCTCTTCGACGGGCCCGCCTGCGCCCAGGTCATCGACCGGTGCGGCTCCGCACTCGGGCCGGACGTCGTGGTCGTGAACACGACCACGATGGCCCCCGACGAGGCGATCGCGCTGGAGAAGACCGTGCAGGCCACCGGCGCGGGCTACGTGCATGCACCGGTGATGGGCTCGGTGCCGGCGGTCCGCGCCGGCACCCTCCGGGTGCTGGTCGGGTCCTCGGCGCCGACGTCGCCGGCGGTCGAAGCGGTGCTGGCCGCGCTCGGCGAGGTGATCCCGGCCGGCGGGGTGGCCGACGCCGCCGCCCTCAAGCTGGTGTCCAACAGCGCGCTCGGTGGCGGGGTCCTGGCGCTCCGCGACGCCCGTCGGTACGCCGTCGACCTCGGCGTCTCACCCGAGGCCGCCCTCGACGTGCTCGAGCGCGGGGCGCTCGGCGGGCTGGTCCGGGGCAAGCGCGACCAGCCGCCCCCGGCGGCCCACTTCACCGCGGCAGCACTCGCGAAGGACCTGACGCTGCTCGCGGCGGAGACACCCGCGGCGCGGACCCTCGCCCGCCGGGTCTCCGGCGCCCTGGACTCCGGGTGGGTCGCCGAGGACGCGGACATCTTCGCGTTGACCGAGCCGACGGACGACGTACCCGACGAGGTGCTGGAGCCGTTGCGCGCCTACATCCGCGGGCACGCCACCGGCGATCCGGAGCACTTCCGGGCGGCGTTCCTGCCGACCGCGCACGTCGAGGGCCTGCGGGACGGGAGCTTCGTGTCGTGGCCGCTCGACGACTTCTGCGCGCTCTTCACCGGCGAGCCCGCCGCGGACGAGCCCGAGCGCCGCCGGCGGATCGACCACGTCGCGGTGGAGGGCACGGTCGGCACCGCCACGCTGACCCTCTGGCACGGGCCGGACACGTTCACCGACGTATTCCTGCTGGTGCGCACCACCGACGGGTGGCGGATAGCCAACAAGGTCTACGACCGCCGCTGAGCCGGCTGCGCACGGAGGACGCGCAGGAACTCGCGCAGGCCGGGGTCGCGGTCCCGCCGGCGCCAGGCCAGGACGGTCCTGCCCATCGGGAGGTCGCCGAACGGCACGAACACGACGTCGGGGTGCCGGTGGGTCTGCGCGAAGGTCGCGGTGACCGGCTGCACGATCCGGCCCGCGGCGATGGCCAGCATGATCTCGCTGGGCTCCCGCGCCTTCAGCCGGAGCCGGGGGATCGGCCGTCCGGACGGCGTCTGCCGCGGCCCGAGCACCTCCAGCATCTCGCGCGGTCCCTTGATGTCGAGGTCGCCGATGCGGTGGTCGGCGAGGTCCTCGACGGTCACCTTCCCGCGCTCCGCCAGCGGGTTGGTGACGGCGACGCCGAGCATGAACGGCTCGCGGGACAGCACCGGGCCGGCCACCAGGTCGGGCTGCTCGAGCGGTAGGTGCGTCACCACGAGGTCGACCTCTCCCCGGCGCAGCGGCCCGAACCGGTCGGCGAACGGCAGGCCCACGAACTCGACGCCGCTGTCGGGGTGGGCGGCCTCGAACGCGGCCACCACCTCACGGAGGCGGGGCCCGCCCGCGACGGCCGCGACCGCGCCGATCCGAACCGGCTCGGTCAGCCGGCCGCCGGCCGCGCGGGTCCCGCGCAGCACGTCGTCCAGACCGGCGACGGCTCCGGACGCCTCCTGTCGGAAGCGCTCACCGGCCGGGGTCAGGGTGACCCGTCGGCTGGTCCGCTCCGCCAGGGTCGTGCCGAGCTTGCGCTCGAGGTCGCGGATGGTCTGGCTCACCCGTGACTGGGTGAGGCCGACCCGGGTCGCGGTGCGACCGAAGTGCAGCTCCTCGGCCAGCACGAGGAACACCCGGATCTCGCGGAGCTCGACGGCCTGCCACATCGAGAAGCCACGCTACTTGCTGCGAGTGGCAGACGGCCGTTGATCGGGGCGGCGGCCAGGACCAGGCTCGTCCTCGACACCGACATCCCGCCCAGAGGAGCTGACCATGACCGAGACCCACACCCTCGAGGTGCCCGGCGCCGCCGTCGTGTACGACGTCCGCGGGCCGCTGCCGCCGGCCGACGGCCGGCCGCCGCTGGTGCTGATCGCCCAGCCGATGGATGCCAGCGGATTCGCCGCTCTCGCCCCGCACTTCGCCGACCGCACGGTCGTCACCTACGACCCGCGCGGCCTGGGTCGGAGCACCCGCAGCGATGGGCGCACCGACCAGACCCCGGACCAGCAGGCGGCCGACGTGCACGCGGTCATCGAGGCGCTGGGCGCGGGCCCGGTGGAGCTCTTCGCCAGCAGCGGCGGTGCGATCACCGCGCTCGCCCTGGTCGCCGCGCACCCCGACGACGTCACCACCCTCGTGGCCCACGAGCCGCCGTTGCTCACGGTGCTCCCGGACGCAGAGCGGGCCGTGGCGGCCGAGCGCGCCGTACAGGCGGCGTACCACGCCGACGGCTGGGGGGCCGGGATGGCCGCGTTCATCGCGCTGACGTCGTGGCAGGGCGAGCTCACCGATGAGTTCACCGCGCAGCCGCTGCCGACGCCGGAGCAGTTCGGGATGCCCGCCGACGACGACGGGACCCGCACCGACCCGCTGCTCTCCGGGGTCTCGAACGCGATCACGTCCTACCGGCCGATCATCGACGAGCTGACCGCCGCTCCGACCCGGATCGTGGTCGCGGCCGGCATCGAGTCCAAGGACATGCTGACCTGGCGTACGGCGGAGGCGCTGGCCGACCGCCTCGACACCTCGCTCGAGGTGTTCCCCAGCCACCACGGCGGCTTCATGGGCGGCGAGTTCGGCTATGCCGGAGAGCCCGAGGCATTCGCGGCGCGGCTGCGCGAGGTGCTCAGAAGCTGATCCGCATGACCACACGCCGCGTCGTGGGTCGGCTGACCTCGGTGAGCCCGGCGTCACGGAACGTCGGCACGGTGCCCACGTGCAGCTCCTCGGCGATCACCTCGGTCGTGGTGATCGGGTAGGCCTCGAGCGCGCTGGCGCCGCGGTCGCGCGCGAAGTCGACAGCGGCCCGGGCCAACGCCTTGCTCACTCCGCGCTTGCGGAACCCCGCGCGGGTGAAGAGGCAGGTCACCGCCCACACCGTCGGGTCGTCGCGGTCCTCGTCGCGGCCCTCCCACGGGACCTTGAACACGCGCAGCAGTCCGGCGTACGCCGCGCGGGGCTCGACGGCGCACCAGCCGACCGGCGCGTCGTCGAGCAGGGCGACCAACCCGCTGGTGCCGTCGGACTCGGGGTGTCCGCACTCGGTCTGCTGCCGCAGTCGGAACGCCCGCTCCTCCGACGGGAACGAGCCGAACGACTCCTTGGGCGCCAGCTTGTAGCGCTGGCAC
>DASTDJ010000033.1:0-17578 GCA_035710425.1 Nocardioides sp. | reverse complement strand
GAGGGCAGCGGCGCCCCGGTCCAGTGCTCCCGCTCGGGGCACCCCGAGGTGTGCCCACCCCCGACGGCCGCGGTCCTGGAGCGTCGAGAGTGGCCCCGGGTCGAGCACCTCGACGGCGCCGACCGGTGCGTGGGGTGTCATTGCTGCGCCTCGAACCGCACCCGGGTGCCCGGGGCCAGGAGCGCCGGCTCGGCGCGGTCGACGTCCCACAGGTCGGCCTCGGTCGTGCCGATCAGCAGCCAGCCGCCGGGCGAGGCCGTCGGGTAGGCGGCGCACCAGGTGCCGGCCAGCCCCACGGCGCCGGCGGGGACCTTGGCGCGCGGGGTGTCGAGCCGAGGCACCGCGAGCTCCTCGGGCAGCCCGGAGAGGTAGGCGAAGCCGGGAGAGAACCCGCAGAACGCGACCACGAACTCGGTCCCGGCATGCCGCTCGACCACGCCGTCGGTGTCGGTGTCCCAGCGCTCGGCGACGTCGGAGAGGTCCTCGCCGTCGTACACGATGGGGATCTCGACCAGGGCGCCGGTGGCCGGCGCGGCGGCGGGGTCCCAGCCGCTCAGCAGGTCGCCCAGCTCGTCGACCTCTCCCACGTCGTCGAACAGCACGGTGGTCGCGGCCGGCACGATCTCGCGTGCGGTGATCCGCGCGCTGCGAGCCCACAGCGCGAGCGACAGCGCCTCGTCCGCGCCGCCCACCTCGACGAGCACCGCACCGCGCCCCACCGGGATGAACTCCACGCGAACAGTCTGCCCACGGGGCGCCCTCGACTCGACAGGCCGGGCGCGGTTCGGGAAAACTAGGTGCTGCAAAAAGGGTGAGGGCCTCTTGAAGGTATGAGCTTCAGGAGGCCCTCGGCGTGGCCGGTGAGGTGACGCCCGACCGATCGAGACCGGCCCTCCGACCCCGTCGCCCCCGTCACCGGGCCGACGCCGCGAGTTGCCTCGCGGTGTGGGTCTTCGTTCCAGTCCGATCCCCGATCCTTCGCTTTCCTCGCGGTCCGCTCCGGTTCGGTAGGAGAGTTCTACGGGGCGTGGGACGGGGCGCGCAAGGGATTCCGCGAAACATTTTCCACAAACCTCCGGTCCCACAGGTTCCTCCACAACCAACCCCCGGGAGTCCACAAGCTGACCCCTCTGTGCACAGGTTCTGCACAGCCGATTGCACAGGTGGACTGGACGTCTGCGTAGGGTCGCCGCATGCAGCCGCCACGCGCCGAACGCCGGCCGATCACCACCGAGCACCACGGCCGGACCCGGGTCGACGACTTCGACTGGCTGCGCGAGAAGGACTCCCCCGAGGTGCGTGGCTACCTGGACGCCGAGAACGCCTACACCGAGGAGCGCACCGCCCACCTCGCCGACCTGCGGAGCCGGATCTTCGAGGAGATCAAGGCCCGCACGCTCGAGACCGACCTGTCGGTGCCGGTGCGTCGTCGCGGCTACTGGTACTACGGACGCTCCTTCGAGGGCCGTGAGTACGGCGCCAGCTGCCGCGTCCCCGTGGCCGACTCCGACGACTGGACGCCGCCGCAGCCCGACCAGGACTGCGCACCCGACCAGCCGGCGCTGCCCGGCGAGGAGGTGCTGCTCGACCTCAACGAGCTGGCGGAGGGCCACGAGTTCTTCAGCCTCGGCGGCTCCAGCGTCAGCCCGGACGCCACCCTGATCGCCTACTCGACCGACGTCGTCGGCGACGAGCGCTACACCGTGCGGATCAAGGACCTCGGCAGCGACAAGCTGCTCGACGACGAGATCACGGGCGTGCTCGGCGGGGTCACCTGGGACCCGGAGGGCCGCGACCTCTACTACAGCACCGTCGACGCGACCTGGCGGCCCGACAAGATCTGGCGGCACCGGCTCGGCACCGCACAGGCCGACGACGAGCTGGTCTTCCACGAGGAGGACGGCAGGTTCTGGCTCGGCGTCGGGCGCAGTCGCACCGAGCGGTTCCTGGTGATCGCGGCGGGGTCGAAGACCACGTCGGAGTACCACGTGCTCGACACGGAGCGGCCCGAGCTCGGTTTCCGGTGCTTCGCCGAGCGGGTCGAGGGCGTGGAGTACTCCCTCGAGCACGCCGTGCTCGGCGGCGAGGACCGCTTCCTGGTGCTGCACAACGCGAGCGGTCCCGACTTCGAGCTCGCCGTCGCGCCGATCGACCCGACCCCGCGCGAGGGGTGGGACCCGCTGATCGCCCACGACCCCGCCGTACGACTGGAGGACGTGGACGCGTTCGCCGGCCACCTGGTCGTGCACCAGCGCAGCCGCGGGCTCACCCAGCTGCGGATCCTGGAGCTCGAGGAGCAGGGCATCGGCGACGACTACCTGATCGAGTTCGACGTGGAGACCTACACCGTGGGCGCGTCGGGCAACCCGTCGTTCGAGCAGCCGACGGTGCGGCACGGCTTCACCACCCTCGCCGTCCCGTCGTCGGTCTACGACTACGACGTCCGCACCCGCACGCGCACCCTGCTGAGGCGCGCCCCCGTGCTGCCCTCGGCGACCTGGGGCGACTACGACCCCGACGACTACGAGGAGCACCGGCTCTGGGCGACCGCCGACGACGGCGAGAAGGTGCCGATCTCGATCGTCTGCCGACGCGGCGCCCGTGAGGACGAAGGTGGGGGCACCGGCCCGGTCCCGGTCCTGCTCTACGGCTACGGCGCCTACGAGATGTCGATGGACCCCTACTTCTCGATCGCCCGACTGTCGGTCCTCGACCGCGGAGGTGCCTTCGCGATCGCCCACGTGCGCGGCGGCGGCGAGATGGGCCGGCGTTGGTACGACGACGTCAAGCTGCTCCACAAGCAGAACTCCTTCACCGACTTCATCGCGTGCGCGCGGCACCTCGTCGACACCGGCTGGACCACCGCCGACCGCCTGGTGGCGGAGGGCGGCAGTGCCGGCGGCCTGCTGATGGGGGCGATCGCCAACCAGGCGCCCGAGGCCTTCGGCGGCATCGCCACCAGCGTGCCGTTCGTCGACCCGCTGACCTCGATGCTCGACGCGAGCCTGCCCCTCACGGTCACCGAGTACGACGAGTGGGGCGACCCGGCGTCCGACCCCGAGGTCTACGACTGCATCGCGGCCTACGCGCCTTACGACAACGTCTCCGCCCGCGACTACCCGCCGATCCTGGCCGAGACCTCGCTGAACGACACCCGGGTGCTCTACGTCGAGCCCGCCAAGTGGGTGGCCCGGCTGCGGGCCGAGGCGCCGGACGCCGACGTACTGCTGCGCACCGAGATGTCAGCAGGCCACGGCGGGGTGTCCGGGCGCTACAAGTCGTGGCACGACCGGGCCTTCAGCCTCGCCTGGATCCTCGACCGGATGGGCCTCGCCGGGCGAGACTGACCCGGTGCTGCGCCGTCTGTGTCTCGTCGCGGTGCTGGCCCCCGCCCTGGTGGCGTGCGGTGGCGGCGACGATGAGGGGTCGGACGACGACGCCGGGGCGGCGTACTACGCCGAGCTGTCGGAGCTCACCAGCGCGATGGACGAGGCCAACACCGCCGTCGACCAGGAGCTGAACGACGCCCTCCCCACCACCAAGCCGGGCCAGATCGGCAATCTCTTCAGCGAGGCCACCCTCGAGTCGGCGGAGCGGCTGGAGGCGGCGCTCGACGAGATGGCTGAGCTCGAGCCCCCGGAGGACGCCGAGACGGCCCACGAGGAGCTGCTGGCAGCCACCCGGGCCGAGCTGGAGCTGTCCCGCGACTTCGCGGCCACCATCGCCGGACTGGACCAGGAGGCGGTCGAGGCCCTCCGACCCCCGCCCGAGCAGGTCGATATCGAGGCGCGGACCGATGTTGCGTGCCTCACACTGCAGCGGCTCGCGAAGCGCGCGGACGCCGACGTCGAGCTCTGCGTGGGCATGTTCGCCCCGCCTGCCCAGGGCTGATCCAGCCCCCTGCCCTGAGAAGTCCCTGAGAACCCGGTCCGCCGGCAACTCTGGGGCAATCCGAGACGTCATTCATGACGAAGGCCCTAGGCGGGTACGGGGAATCCCCTGACCCGGTCGGGCGTTGATGCAGATGTGGGGCGCACCACGCCCACTGGCAGTGATAGGAGGGGGTCCCAGTGGCAGCAAGGACCACGACCCGTACGAGGTCGAACACTCGCGAGATCGAGGGCCGCGACAGCGTTGGCCTCTACCTCGACGAGATCGCACGCAACCCGCTTCTCGACGCTGCCATGGAGGTCGAGCTCTCCAAGACGATCGAGGCCGGCCTGCTGGCCGAGCACCTCCTCAAGGAGGGCCGCGTCGGTCGCAAGAAGGGCGGCGCCCCGATGCGCGCCTCGCAGGAGGAGCTCGAGTGGCTCGCCGAGGAGGGCCGCAAGGCCGTCGACACCTTCATCACCGCCAACCTGCGGCTGGTGGTCTCCATCGCCCGCAAGTACGGCCGCGCCCAGATGCCGATGCTCGACCTGATCCAGGAGGGCAACACCGGCCTGATCCGCGCGGTCGAGAAGTTCGACTACACCAAGGGCTACAAGTTCTCGACCTACGCCACCTGGTGGGTGCGTCAGGCCATCACCCGCGGCATCGCGCAGCAGGCCCGCGTGGTCCGGCTGCCCGTCCACGTCGTGGAGGAGCTCAACCAGGTCGGCGGCGCCCGCCGCACCCTCGAGCGCCAGCTCGGCCGTGACCCGGAGCCCCAGGAGATCGCCGCCGAGCTCGACATGGAGCTCGACCGCGTGCTCGACCTGATGTCGTGGGGTCGCGAGCACGTCAGCCTCGACACCCCGGTCGACGAGGACGGCGACACCTCGCTGGGCGACCTGATGGCCCAGGAGACCTCTCCCGGCCCGGACCTGACCGTCCTCGACGTCGAGTCGCGCGAGCGGCTCAACCGGCTGGTCGGCCAGCTCGACGAGCGCGCCGCCGACATCATCCGGTCCCGCTACGGCCTGGTCGACGGACGGCAGCACAAGCTCGCGGACATCGGCGCCAAGCACGGCATCTCCGCCGAGCGGGTGCGCCAGCTGGAGCGCGAGGCACTGCAGAAGCTCCGTCGCCTGGGCGACCCCGACCTCGCTGCCTGACCCGGCACCCGAGATCCTTGGTCGCGTGCAGATCGATGTCGACGACCTGACCAGCACCGCCACGATCGAGTTCCTCGAGGACCACGTCAGTCAGCTGCGCGCGCTGAGCCCGCCCGAGAGCACACACGCTCTCGATCTGGCGGGCCTGCGCGCGCCAGGGGTGGTGTTCTGGTCGGCGCGCGACGGCGACCGGGTCGTCGGCTGCGCGGCACTGAAGTCCCTCGACGAGGCTCACGCCGAGGTGAAGTCGATGCGCACCGCCGCCGACCAGGCCCGGCGGGGCATCGCCACCCGCCTGCTCGGCACGGTGATCGAGCACGCCCGCGACGGCGGGTTTCAGCGGCTCAGCCTCGAGACCGGCGCCGAGCCCTTCTTCGCCCCGGCCCGGGCGCTCTACGCGCGACACGGCTTCGTCGAGTGCGAGCCGTTCGGCGACTACCGGCCCGACCCGCTGAGCGTCTTCATGACCCGCGAGCTCTGAGCTCGTCCTCCACGTACGTCGGCTTCGAGACCGCCAGGCCGATCGGGAGGATCGGCAGCGCCAGGGCGAGCAGCAGGAGCAGTGACGGCGTCCAGCCGCCGGTGGCGTCGTGGACGACCCCGACCGCGAACGGCCCGATCGCGGCAGCCAGGTAACCCACCGACTGGGTGAAGCCCGAGAGCGCGGCGGTGCCGGACGGCGTCCGCGCGCGCAGGGGGATCAGCACCAGGATCAGCGGGAAGGTGCCGATGGCGATGCCGAGCAGCACCGCCCACAGCACCGCTCCCCCGCTCGGCGCGAGCACCATCCCGAGGTAGCCGATCGGGTAGCACGCGAAGAGCACGATGACGAGTGTCGCCACGTTGGTCATCCGCCCCGCGAGCGCCGGGACGATGAAGCCGAGCGGGATGCTGACCCCGGTGATCACACCGAGCAGCAGGCCGGCCGTGGTGCCGGAGAAGCCGGCGTCGCGGAAGATCGCGGCGAACCACCCGAAGATCGCGTAGGCCTGCAGCGACTGGAAGGCGAAGAACGCCGCCATCAGCCGGCCCAGGCGGGTGCGCCCGACCTGGCGCAGGGTCACCAACGGGTGCGCGTCGGCCTCGTCGCGCGCGGTCCGTCGGTCGTGCCGGATCAGCAGCAGCCAGGGCACGGCGGCGATGGCGGCGGTGGCGCCCCACACGGCCAGGCCGGTCCGCCAGCCGCCGTACTGCTCGCTGACCGGGACGGTGAGCACCGACGCACAGGTCAGGCCGATCGCGAGGGCGGTCGTGTAGACCGCGGTGACCGACCCCACCCGGTCGGGGAAGTGCTGCCGGACCAGCGACGGGAGCAGCACGTTGGCGGTGGCCATGCCGGCCAGTCCCACCAGGCTCAGCACCAGGAAGGCGGCGACGCCGTCGACCTGGCTGCGGCCGAAGAGCCCGACGGCGACGCTGACCAGCGAGACGAGGGTGAGCCGGTGCGGACCCATCAGGGCGGCCAGCCGCGGCGCGGCGGCGCCGAAGACCGCGAACGCGACGACCGGCAGCGACGTCAGGATCCCGGCCTCGGTGCCGGACATGCCGAGGTCGAGGCGGATCTCGTCGAGCACCGGCCCGACGCTGACGGCGGCGGGACGCAGGTTGAAGGCGAGTACGGCGATGCCGAGCAGCACCAGGCCGCCGCCCGCGACGCGGGAGCGGGTCATCCGGCCGTCAGCTGCCGGTAGACCTCCTCGACCCGGGCGCGCAGCTGCTCCAGGGTGCCGTCGTTCTCGATCACGTGCGTGGCCACCGCGAGGCGTTCCTCGCGCGAGGCCTGGGCCAACATCCGGGCCTCGGCCTCCTCGCGGGTCCAGTCGCGCTCGCGGACCATCCTGTCGACCTGCACCTCGGGATCGGCGTCGACGACGATGACCGCGTCGAACGTGTCCGCGCGCCCCGACTCGGCCAGCAGCGGGATGTCGTGGACGACGAGGTCGTCCTCGGTCGCCGCCTCCTCGAGCTCGACGATCCGCTCGAAGACGAGCGGGTGCACGATCGCCTCGAGCGCGCGCCGCTTCTCCTCGTCGGCGAAGACCACCCGGCCCATCGCCGGGCGGTCCAGGTCGCCGTCGGGGGTGAGCAGCTCGGGCCCGAACTCGGCCACGACCTTCTCGAGCCCGGGCGTCCCCTTGGCCACCACCTCGCGGGCCAGCACGTCGGCGTCGATGATCACCGCGCCGAGCTCGTCGAGGATCGCCGACACCGTGCTCTTGCCGGACGCGATGCCACCGGTGAGCCCCACACGCATGGGGGTCACGCTACGGGGCGGTCATCCCAGGACATCTCGGAGGTGTGCACCGTGAGCCGGGTTACCGGTGGCTCGTGAGGCAAGCCCTCGTCGGAGGCCAGGCGCAGCGCCCCGTCGACCGGTGCCCCCGCCGGGTCCTGGAGGAGGCCTGGCGAGCATCATCCCCGTCGGATTGCGCCTCGCGTGGACAGTGCGGCTGCCGGGGCGCAGCCCGCGGGCGCGCATGTCGGCCGAGAACGACGTCGCCGAGAGCCGCTGCGACACCTTCGTGCTCGCGGCGAACGTGCCGGATCCGGCGCGACGTACCAGCCGGGCCTCCGCCACCAGGTCGTCGATCACCCGGCGCAGCGTCATCCTGGCCACCCCGAGCTCCTGGGCGAGCCGGCGCTCGGCGGGCAGCAGGTCACCTTGGGCCAGCCCGTGGATCAGCGTCTCCAGCTGCTCGCGGAGCAGCTGTTGCTTCGACGTCGCGCCGCCTGGCTGAACGGCGGTCACGGCCGCCCCAGCGCCGACAGCATGGGTGAGCGTGGGGCGAAACGCGGTGGGAGCAAGACAGTCCTCCGAGATGGACCACTGGGCTAGACCGAACCTCCATCCCCCGGCTCTGCCCTCTCAAGGACCTGTCTCAATGAGGCGCGCGCAGGTCGGGCCGCATGAACGCCGGTAGTGGCAGCCGCAGGTCGTCGGGCAGGTAGTAGTGCCCCCGCTGCATCCGCGCGATCAACAGCACCCCGGTGATCGCGCCGCACAACGCGAGCCCCGCGGCCGACACGAACGTCGCCACAACCACCAGCTCCGGCACCTCGGAGGGCGTCCACACGCTGGCGATCGCCGCCGCCACCGGAGCCGCCACCACGAACGCCACCGACCAGAACGCGTCCAGCCACATCACGGCGCGGATAGCTAGGTCGTAGCGCGGAACGTCAGCCGGTTGGTTGCTGGTCATGTGTCCAGCCTGCGGTGCAGAGGTCATCAGGTCGATGACCTTGGAGGTAGCCCTCGTGGACGCGACGCCGTGTCGAACGGCGCGTCACACCGCCGCTTGTCGCGCTCAGACGAGGGGCCGCAGACCGTTGGCTGCCGGGCTGAGCGCAGTCCTCTCCCGCCGCTGCGCGGCCATCGGCTCGTGCCGCAGACAGTGTGCGCCGCGGCACCAGGGCCTTCACCCACTGCTCGAAGCCTGCTTCGCTGCCGAGGGCCGCAATCACCCAATGGCCCTGACGGGTGGGGTCGATGTCCGAACGGTCATATCTCGCAGATGTCGCGGTGGACCCGCGAGGGGGCGGCCTACGGTGCCCGGGTGCCCTTCAACCTCACCGAGTCGCTCATCACGGTCGCCCAGGAGGCTGCTCGCCGCCGTTGTGCACCCGCAATCGCTGACTGCCAGGTTCTAGCTGGCGCTCGCTCGACGGCAGCGCGGCGGGTCGAAGCCTTCGTTGTTGCCGCCGGCGGCCGATAGGTCCACTGTGAGCAAACCTTCCGCAGCGGTCGACCGGGGCTCGGTGGAGTCCGTGGCCGTGGCTGCACGCGGCCAGTCGACCCGGACCGTGGGGAGGATGATCGCCTACGTTCGGTCCGCCGGTGCAGTGGCCGCGGCCACAGCCCTCGCCGGAGCCATCGTCTCCGGACCGGCGTCCGGCACCGGCGGCTCCGAACCTTCCGCCGGATCGCACCCACGGTCCGCAGCCGTGACGGCTGAGGCCGAACGTGAGACGACGCACACGCTGCACGCCACCGTCACCTCCAAGCGGTCCGCGTCCGTGCATCTAGTCGTGCGAGCCCACCACGGGGACCGCGTTGTCCGCACCGAGCAGCGGCAGGTCCGCGTCGTGGCCGGCCGAGCCACACGGGTCCAGGTGAGCGTCGCCACGGTGCAGCGGTCTCCGCGGCTCACCATGCGGCTGGTGCCGACCCGGCCGCGGCCTGGTGACCGGTTCACAGTGACACGGGTGCGGTGGACGCACCGGTTCCCGTCGGTCGAGCCGACACCGGATCCCACCCCCGAGCCGACGCCGGATCCGGCGCCGGACCCGTCGGCGCCGCTGCTGAGCAACGGGTGTGCCTACAGCATGCGCGGCATCCCCGGCTGTGGCGCCTACCTGGGTCAGGCGTACGGCTCCAACACTGATCCGACGTCGCTCGAGGCCGACCTGGGAGGGCGGCTCGGGCTGCGTCGCACCTACTTCCGCGCCGACCAGGTCGACAGCGCGGTTCGCATCGCCACTACCGACCTGGCCGCCGGACGGCTCCCCTGGGTCAGCTTCAAGCTGCCGCACTCATGGTCCGACATGACCGTGGGCGCCGGCGATGCGTGGGTGAAGAGCCTCGTCGCGCGGTTCGGTCGGCTGGACGGGCCGGTCTGGCTTGCGTTCCACCATGAGCCCGAAGGGGACGGGCCGATCGCCGACTGGCGCCGCATGCAGGAGCGGCTCGCGCCGCTGGTGCGCGCCGAGGAGAACCTGGCGTTCACCGTCATCGTTACCGGCTGGCACCAGCTGTACGGCGACCCCACGTACAGCTTGGACGCCATCTGGCCGCGCGGGGTAACAGTGGATGTTGCCGGGTTCGACGTGTACAACCAGCTCGGCGTGGTCAAAGACGGCAAGGAGAACACCAAGGGCACCGACCTGCAGGCGTCCTACTTCTCCAAGCTCGCGCCGTGGGCGAGGGAGCACAAGGTGGCCTGGGCGCTGGCGGAGACAGGATTCACCGACAAGGCCTCGCTGGTCGACCCCGACTGGATCCAGCGCACCTACCGGCAGCTAACAGAGGCCGGCGGCGTCGGGTTCGCCTACTTCAACACGACGCTGAACAGCATCGCGCCGTGGCACCTCGGGACCGAGGCGAAGGTCGCCGGGTGGCGGCGTGCTCAGGTCGGGACGCCGCTGCTTCCCCTCCCCTGAGTGCCCCACGACCCCTCGGGCCTCCATCCAGGTCAGGCGAGGACTGGTGTGCGGTGGCGTAGCAACGCGTTCCGCGCCGAGGCAGCCCGCGGAGACGTCGGCCAGTGTGTTCCTCGCGGCCTTAGCGGGGACGCTCGATAATCCTGGTGCATGACCTCCCGACTCACCGAGATCAACGTCGACTGCACCGACCCGGCCGGGCTCGCCGGCTTTTGGTGCGCTGCGCTGGGCTATTCCGTCCTCGACGCCACCGACGACCTCGTCGAGATCGGCCCGGACCGCGGCCCCGACGCCGAGCTGCTGGACGCCGTCCGCCGTGAGCCGGTCGCGCCGTCAATGTTCTTTGCGCTGGTGCCCGAGCGGAAGGCGGTCAAGAACCGGCTGCACCTCGACCTCTCCCCAGTCGACTGCACGCAGGCCGAGGAGGTCGCCAGGTTCGAGGCGTTGGGGGCGCGGCGCGCGGACGTCGGCCAGACCGGTGCCGAGACGTGGGTGGTGATGGCCGACCCGGAGGGCAACGAGTTCTGCGTGCTCCGCAGCCTCGCGCCGGGCGAGTTCGACCTATGAGCTGGCTCATCCCAACGTCCTTCCGCCGCGACTAGGCGCGTGCGAAGCGCTGCCCGGAACTTGCCGATGTGTGGATTCGCAGGCGTACTGCGTCGACGCGATCGAAGGTCAGTCGGCCCTATTTCTTGACGCGCCTGGTCTCGTACGCCCACATCGCGACCTCGACGCGGTTGCGGGCGCCGAGCTTGGTCATCAGCGCGGCGACATGGGTCTTCACCGTGCTCAGGGTGATGTGCAGTTCTTCGGCGATCTCGGCGTTGGTGCGGCCGCGGGCGACGGTGAGCAGCACTTCCTCCTCGCGTTCGGTGAGCGGCTCGATGGGCTGGGTCGGCGGGGAGGCTTGCTCCACGCTGGCCAGCGTGGTGAGCAGGCGGCGCGTGATGTTGGGTGAGATGAGCGCGTCGCCGTTCGCGGCTGCGTGGATCGCCTGGACCAGCAGCTCGGGCCCGGCGTCCTTGAGGAGGAAGCCTCGGGCGCCGGCCTTGAGGGCGCCATGAACGTACTCGTCGAGATCGAAGGTCGTGATGACCACGATGGCGAGGGGGTCCTCGACGTCTGGGCCAGCGAGCTGGCGGGTGGCCTCGACACCGTCGATGCCGGGCATCCGGATGTCGAAGAGGCAGACGTCGGGACGTAGCTCGCGTGCCACGGCCACTGCCTGGTGACCGTCCGTTGCCTCGCCGACGACCTCGATCCCGGGCTGCGCGTTGAGGATCGTGGTGAGGCCGGTGCGGACCAGGAGCTGGTCGTCTGCGACGACCACCCGGATGGTCATCGCGGCACCTCACGCGGGAGCGTCGCCTCGACGGTCCAGCCGCCGGCCGGGTCCGGGCCGGCCTGACAGGCGCCGCCGAGCAGCTTGGCCCGCTCCGCCATACCGAGCAGGCCATAGCCCACGGTGGTCGAGAGGCGGGCTGCTTCTCCGTCGTCATGCACACGCAACCGTACGACGCCGACGTCGCCCCTCACCTCCACGCTGACTGTCGCGGCGTTGCGCGCATGACGGATCGCGTTGGTGACCGACTCCTGACAGATCCGGTACACCGCCACCTCCACCGGTTGCGGCAGGCCAGCGAGATCACCGGCGCAGTGCACCTGCACCAGGGGGCTCATCCGGGTCAGCTCTTCAAGATCGCTGATGCTCCGCTGCGGCGCGTAGTCGAGCGCGTCGCCATCGCGGAGCACCCGGACCATCGTGCGCATCTCGTGCAACGTCCGAGAGGCCTCTGCCTCGATCACTGCCAGCGCCTCGACCGCCGCAGCCGGGTCTGTAGCCGCCACGGTGCGCCCTGCCTGCGCCTGGATCGCGATGGCCGACACGTGGTGCGCGACGGTGTCATGCAGCTCGCGGGCGAGCTCGCCGCGTTCGAGCGTCCTGACCTGCTGCACCTCGCGCTGGCGTGCGGCCGCGCGGTAGCGCATCGCGGCCCCGAGCGCGAACGCCGCGACCAGCACGGTGGTGCCGCCGATCAGGTCCCCGAGGGTCGCGCTGGCCGCGAGGCCCAGGCCCGCCGGCACGGCGACGATCGCCGTCCCGAGCAGCGCCTCGGGTCCGGAAGCCCAGCGGTACAACGCGTAGGGCAGCACCAAGATGCCGACCATGGAGTACAGCCCCACATCGGGGTTGCCCTCGACGACGGTGGGGATGTGCAGCACCATCGCGCCGCCGAAGCCGACCGCGGTAGCCAGCAGTGGATGGGTACGTCGCCAGAGCAGGACCGGGATCACCAAGAGAGCGACCACGGTGGCCAGGGGGCGCCACGGCACGTCGGGGCGGAAGATCGCCTCGGCCACGGCCGTCACCAGCAGGGCGCCGACCAGGACCCAGTCGCGCCACACCCGCACCGGCGGGTCCGGGGCGGGGGGCTCGGCAAGTACCGAGCGGACGAAGGCGGCTACCACCGCCCCAGCCTAGAGAGCGTCCAGCCTCGTCGTACGGGGCACAAGCACGAGCCCCTCGTCGTTCTTTCGGCCGAGGAGCCCACCACTCCTTGGCCCGATGTGGATCGCTCCTCCACCGGCCACCGTTGACGTATGTCTCACCTCCTCTACCGGCTCGGCCGGTCTGCCGCCACCCGGCCCTGGGTCGCCATCGGCGCGTGGATCGTGCTCGCTGTCGTCGTCATTGCCTCCTCGGTTGCCTTCGGGCGCGAGCTCGATGAGAGCTTCGAGGCGCCCGGCCTCGACTCCCACCAGGCCGCGGAGCTGCTCGCCGAGACGCAGGCTGACGAGGGCGGGATCACCGCCCACGTGGTGCTCGAAGCTGAGGACGCTGCGGCGCAGCTGGCACCGGTGGAGGACGCTCTTGCGGGGCTCCCGCACGTGCTGAGTACGACGAGCAGCGTCTCGCCGGATGGGGACATCGCGCTCGTGCGCGTGCAGTACCCCGCGATCGAGCATCTCGAGAGGTCCGACCTGGCCAACCTCAAGGACGTCGTCACCGACCTGCGTGAAGAGTCGTCGCTGACGCTCGAGGCCGGAGGCGACTTGTTCTTCGCCTTCGAGGAGGCACCCACCGGGCTCGGCGAGGCTGCTGGGATCGTCGTCGCGATGGTCATCCTGCTGATCGCGTTCGGCTCCTTCGTCGCGATGGGACTGCCGATCGGGATGGCGCTGTTCGGCCTGGTCGTCGGCGTCACCTCGATGAAGCTCGTGACGTACCTGATCGACATCCCGGCGTGGGCGCCGCAGCTCGCCGCCATGGTCGGGCTCGGCGTCGGCATCGACTACGCGCTCTTCCTCGTCACCCGGCACCGCGAGCACCTGGCCCAGGGGATGGCGGTCGAGGAGGCCGTCGGCAGAGCGATGGCGACGGCAGGACAGGCGGTGATCTTCGCCGGCGGCACGGTCGTCGTGGCGATCCTGGGGTTGCTCGTCGCGGGGATCCCGTTCGTGACCGGTGGTGGGGTCGCCATCTCCGCGATGGTGCTCGTCATGGTGCTCGCATCGGTCACGTTGTTGCCGGCGCTGCTCGGGCTTGCGGGGCACCGGATCAACGGACGCCGGCGCTCGCCGCACCGGCCGAGCACCGGTTGGCACCGGTGGGGCGCTCACGTGACCCGTCATGCGGCGCCGTACCTCGTCGGTGGAGGGGTCCTCATGCTGGCGCTGGCCGCGCCAGTTCTCGCGCTCAACCTGGGCTTCCCCGACGACGGGACCAAGCCCGAGTCGAGGACCGAGCGACGGGCCTACGACCTCATCGCCGAGGGCTTCGGCCCCGGGGCCAACGGACCCCTGGCGATCGCGGTCGACATCTCGCAGGAGGCGTCCGTGGTGACGCCGCTGGCCGAGGCAGTGGCGGCCGACCCGGGAATCACGTCGGTCAGCGAACCGACCGTTGACCTCCCGGCAGGCGTGGCGACCCTGGTGGCGCAGCCGACCACGTCGCCACAGGACGAAGCCACTCAGGAGACCGTCGCGAGGCTACGGAACGAAGTCTTCCCGGCGGTGCTCGACGGCACCTCTGCGACCGCTCATGTGGGCGGGCAGACCGCGACCTTCGCAGACCTCGGTGACCGGGTGCAGGAGCGGATGCTGCGCTTCGTGGCGGCTGTGCTGCTGCTGTCGTTCCTCTTGCTCACGTTGTTGTTCCGGTCGGTACTGGTGCCGCTGAAGGCGGTCGTGCTGAACCTGCTGAGCGTCGGCGCGGCGTACGGCGTGCTCGTCATGGTCTTCCAGTGGGGCTGGGCGGCCGACCTCATCGGCGTGGAGTCGACGGTGCCGATCGTGTCGTTCATCCCGCTGTTCATGTTCGCGATCCTGTTCGGGCTCTCCATGGACTACGAGGTGTTCCTGTTGTCGCGGGTGCGAGAGGAGTACCGCCGCCACGGCGACAACACCCGCGCCGTCATCGAGGGGATCGCGGGTACCGGCCGCACCATCACCGCGGCCGCGCTGATCATGGTGGCGGTCTTCTCGGGCTTCGTCCTGGGCAGTGACCCGGTCGTGAAGATGATGGGAGTGGGACTGGCCACGGCCATCTTCCTCGACGCAACCGTCGTACGCCTGGTGCTCGTCCCGGCCACCATGAAACTTCTCGGCGACGCGAACTGGTGGCTGCCAGGGTGGCTGGATCGGCTGCTGCCGGAACTGGACCCTGCGCTGGTGGAGGAGCCGGTAGCAGCCCATCCCCCGCGAGCACGAGGAGCTTTCGGGTGACCACCGCGGCCAACCAGCGCGTCTGCCAAGCCATGCTGACGAGGGCACGATCGACGTCGGAGCACCAAGAGGCCGACGACGGCGCCTGATGATTCGACGCGGGTGGGTCATAGCGCCGCCTCTGCGCGGCGCCCGCACGCGTGCTGACGCATACTGCGAGCCATGGACCCGCGCCCGGAGACCGATGCCCAGCCGCGGACGACCAGCGCGGTGGTGGTCACCGCGGAGTCCAAGCACCGGTCCCGCTCACTCCAGCCGACCGTGCTGCGGCGGGTGGGCGGCGTGACCCTGCTCGACCGCACGGTCAAGGTGCTGTGCGAGGCAGGAGTGACCCGGATCGTGGTGGTTGCCGGTTACCGGAGCGAGGACGTGGCGGCGACCATCCACTCCCACGGCCTACCGGTCGAGCTGGTGGTCAACCCCGACTGGCACCAGGGCACGTCGACCTCGGTGCTGGCCGGCCTCCAGCAGATCGACGAGGACCGGTGCCTGGTGGTCATGGGCGACCACGTGTTCGAGGCCGACGACGTACGGCGACTGATGGCCGCCCCGGGTCGCAACGTGCTGGCCGTCGACCGCGACCCTCAGCGCCAGGTGGGCGGCCTGGGAGGGGTGCCCCCCGTCCGGGTGCGGACCGCGGCCGACGGCCGACTGCTCGAGCTGGCAGCCGACCTGAAGGAGTACGCCGCGGTCGACGCCGGCCTCTGCTCCGTCCACGTCGCCGACGTCCTGGCCGCGACCGGCGACGCACCGGCGATGCCGTGGGCCGCCGTGCGGCGGCGGATGCTCGACCACGGCTTCGATATGACCACCTGTGACTTCACCGGGCTCTGGGCGGCCGTTGACACGCCCGATGGAGTGCGGGCCCTGGAGCGGGTGATGTGGCATCGGTACGGACCCAAGCCGACCGACCAGATCATCGCCCGGACCGTCAACCGGCGGATCTCGGGGCCCCTGACCCGCCAGCTGCTGCGGACCGGGCTCAGCCCGCACGTGGCCACGTTGCTGGCCTTCGCCACCACGCTCCTCGCGTCCGGCCTGATCGCGCTCGGCGACCGGTGGGCGATGGCCGTGGGCGGGCTCGGCGTCCTGCTCGGCTCCGCCCTCGACGGCGTCGACGGCGAGCTCGCGCGCGTGAGCGGCCGGGCCTCGCGCCGCGGCGCCGCGCTGGACACACTGCTGGACCGCTATGCCGATCTCGCCGTGGTGGTCGGCCTGGTCATCGGCGCCGGCCATACGCAGACCGCCTGGGCCTGGGGGTTCGCCGCCGGGTGCGGCTGCCTGCTGATCTCCTACATCCACGCGGTGGGCCGCGACACCGACGTGCGGTTGCTCTTCCGGCGCGAGGTCCGGCTGCTGATCTTCGCCCTGGCGGCGATCAGCGGCCTACCGCTATGGGGGCTGGCGGTCGTCGCCGTCGCGGCCAACCTCGACACGGCGCGCGGCGTGGTGCTGCTCCTGCGCGCGATGCACAGCTAATGTCCGCAGGCAGCCCTCGATAGCGGACTTGAAGGTCGGTCATAGCGCCGCGAATGCGCTGGGTCCGTTGGCTCTTACTCATCCCTATCTGCCCGTGATCTGGCAGTCTCCGAGGATGGCACCGTTGGCAGTGAGCGTCGAGGAGATCGCTGACCTGCTGAATGCGGTCGCTTGGCCGCTTGTTGCGCTCGCGATCGCGTTGATGTTCCGCGCTCCCCTGAAAGCCGTGCTTCGCCGAGAGAAGGTAGAGATCAGCGGCCCCATGGGGTTCAGCATCAGCGCGCGAGGCAAGGACGCGGCGGCCAAGGACTTAGTGCATGCATCGCAGGCCAAAGGTGGCGAGCCGCTGACAAAGGACCTGGCCGAAACACAAGTGGAAATCGCCGTGCAAGGTGTGGAGGCGTTGGGGCGTCCTCCCAGGATCCTTTGGGTCGACGATCGGCCCAGTAACAACTTCTACGAGACTGCAGCCCTCACGTCATTGGGGATGCACGTGCAGCCCAGCACATCCACTGAGGATGCACTCCGCTGGATCGAGCGAGGCCCGTACGACGTGATCATCTCCGACATGGGCAGGCCGCCGGACGACCAAGCCGGGTACACCCTCCTTGATGAGCTGCGCAAACGTGGCGACGCCACCCCCTATGTCATCTACGCATCGTCCCGCACGAAGGAACACTTCGATATGGCCGTGCAGCATGGGGCGATCGGATGCACGAACCAGCCTGACGAGCTCGTCGACATGGTCTCGAACGCCCTTCGCGGTGACATCCAGTACAGGCAGCGCCCAGGAGTCGTGTTCCCGCCCTCACCAGGAACGGTGCCGCCATCCGAGCGGCGAGCCTTGTAACGGAAACAGATTGAGCCGGCCGGCTCGCAGCCCCTGCGTGAGCTCGCGGAAGGCTCACGCAGGGCGTAGCCCTTGGCGCCGCTCCGTGTTTGGATGGGTGGACCCCACACAAAGGCGCACCATGTTCAGTACTCGGACTGACAACAAGCTGCCATCGAGCCGGGTCGCCCTGGCTCTCGTCACCTCCCTGGTCATGACCGTAGGCGCCCTCGGCGCCGCGGATCGGGGCACTGCTGCGGCTGGGGAGGATCCGCCGGCTGCGGCCCTCGATGTCGGCCGGTTGCCGACGAGCCCGGAGCTCTCGGAGACCCAACGGCTTGCCGACCGGCGG
>DASTDJ010000032.1:0-7484 GCA_035710425.1 Nocardioides sp. | reverse complement strand
GCCGTACAAACCCGTCGAGTCGGCGCATCCTCGCCGTACAAACCCGTCGAGTCGGCGCATCCTCGCCGTACAAACCCGTCGAGTCGGCGCATCCTCGCCGTTGGTTCGGTCAAGACGCGCCGACTCGCGCCGAAATCGGGGTCAAGACGCGCCGACTCGACCTTTCACTGGTCGGACCGCTCGCGCTCCTCCTCGAGGCGGTCCATCCGGCGGCGTACGACGATCACGATCCCGAGCACCAGAAACGGCCCGAACGCCAGGAGCAGCGTCAGGACCTGTTCGAAGGGGTGCATCGCCCCCATGTGCCACGGGACCACGGACGCCTCAGCCCATGTGCGGGTAGCGGTGGTCGGTGGGGGGTACGAAGGTCTCCTTGATCGAGCGCGGTGAGGTCCAGCGGAGCAGGTTGACCGCGGCGCCGGCCTTGTCGTTGGTGCCCGAGGCGCGGGCGCCGCCGAAGGGCTGTTGGCCGACCACGGCGCCGGTGGGCTTGTCGTTGACGTAGAAGTTGCCGGCCGCGAACCGGAGCCGCTGGCTGGCCCAGTTGATCGCGGTGCGGTCCTGGGCGATCACCGCGCCGGTCAGCGCGTACGGCGCGAAGGACTCCATCTGGTCCACGACCCGCTCGAACCGCTCGTCGTCGTAGACGTGCACGGCCAGCAGCGGGCCGAAGTACTCGGTGGAGAAGATCTGGTCGGTCGGGTCGGTGGAGGCCACGACGGTGGGCCGGACGAAGTAGCCCTTGGAGTCGTCGGTCTGGCCACCGGCGAGCACGGTGAGGTGCTTCTGCCGCTTGGCCCGGGTGATCGCGGCCTTCAGCTTCGCGAACGACCGGTCGTCGATCACCGCACCCATGAAGTTGGTGAAGTCGGTGACGTCACCCATCGGCAGCGTCTCGACCTCGTCGAGGAACCCGTCCTTCATCTTCCGCCACACCGACTTCGGCACGTAGGCACGCGAGGCCGCCGAGCACTTCTGGCCCTGGAACTCGAACGCGCCGCGGATCATCGCCACCCGGAGCACGTCGGGGTCGGCCGAGGGGTGGGCGACGATGAAGTCCTTGCCGCCGGTCTCCCCGACGATCCGCGGGTAGGACCGGTACGACGTCAGGTTCTCCCCCACCGACTGCCACAGGCGCTGGAAGGTCGCGGTGGACCCGGTGAAGTGGATGCCCGCCAGGTCGCGGTGGGCCAGCGCCACCTTCGACACATCGATCCCGTCCCCGGGGAGCATGTTGATCACGCCGGGCGGCAGTCCCGCCTCTTCGAGCAGCTCCATGGTCAGTGAGGCCGCCAGCTGCTGGGTCGGCGAGGGCTTCCACAGCACCGTGTTGCCCATCAGCGCCGGCGCGGTCGGCAGGTTGCCGGCGATCGCGGTGAAGTTGAACGGGGTGATCGCGTAGACGAACCCCTCGAGCGGCCGGTGGTCGGTGCGGTTCCAGATCCCCGGGCTGTTGCGGATCGGCTGCTCACCCAGGATCTGCGCGGCGTAGTGGACGTTGAACCGCCAGAAGTCGATCAGCTCGCACGCGGAGTCGATCTCCGCCTGGAACGCCGTCTTCGACTGGCCGAGCATCGTCGCGGCGTTGATCCGCTGCCGCCACGGCCCGGCCAACAGGTCCGCGGCCTTCAAGATCACCGCGGCCCGCTCGTCGAACGGCAGGTCCCGCCACCCCGGCGCCGCATCGGCGGCCGCCTTCACCGCCGCCTCGGCGTCCTTGGTGGTGGAGTTCTTGAACGTGCCCAGCACGTGCTGATGGTCGTGCGGCTGGACGACGGCGACCTCCCGGCCACCTCCGGCCCGCTTCCGGCCGTTGATGTGCGCGCGCAGGGTGTGCTGCTTGCGCTCCAGCTTGTCGATCTCCGCGACCAGAGCGTCCCGTTCGGGGCTGCCCGGCGCATAGGTCAGGTTCGGCTCGTTGATCGGAGCCGGAGGAGTGGTCGTCGCGTCCATGGTGCGAGCGTAGGACAGCGCCGATCTCAGCGCTCGGGGGCCTTCTTCGCGGCCGCCTTCTTGCGTCCGCGAGGCGCCCGCAGGCGGCCGCCGCTGGAGGCATCGAGCAGCTCGTCGAGAGCCTCGGTGAGACAGCTGCCGAGCAGGTCGGCGTCGGGCAGCCAGTCGCGGTCGGCGGTGATGCCGTAGAACACCTGCCCGTCGTACGACGTCACGGCGATCGCGAGCGGATGGCCGGGGACCAGCGGCGGCACCGGGTAGGTGCCGACCATCCGGGCGCCGGCGGCGTAGAGCGCCGACTGCGGCCCCGGGACGTTGGTGACGCTGAGCTGGTAGCCGCGGCGCAGCTCCTCCGCGGCGACCCGCGAGCCGATCGCGTGGAACGTGGTCGGCGCGAAGCCGGCGATCCCGGCCAGCCGGTTGGCGGCCACGCTGCGGCCGGTGTCCTTGTGCGCCTGGAACGAGTAGGACACCTGGTGCAGGCGCACGATCGGGCTTGACTCGCCGACCGGCAGGTCGACGAAGTGGGCGGCGATCTGGCTGCCCAGGGAGGTCGCCTCGAGCTCCTCGTCGATCACCGAGACCGGCACCACGGCGTTGATCCGGCGCAGACCGCTCATGGACTCCGACCGCGCCATCAGCCAGGCACGCAGCCCGCCCGCGACGGTCGCGAGCACGACGTCGTTGATGGTGCCGCCGTGCGCCTCGCGGACCTTGCGGTGGTCGGCGAGCTTGGTGTCGACGGTGACCACCCGGCGCTGGTGGGACAGCGGGCCGCTGATCGGTGAGGTGCGCTCCGGGCGCCGCCCCGACAGCGCGGCCGCCACCCGGCGTACGCGCTTGCCCGCCTCACCGGCGTTGCGGAGCACTGCGGCCGAGGTCAGGACAGCGGTGTCGACCAGGGTGCTGGGCTCGGCCAGCGAGTCCTTGATCGCGTCGACGACCAGCCCGGCCGGCGACGGGGACCGCCCCGGCCGCCAGTCGTCGGGCTCGAGGTCCTTGGGTTCCGGGGCGACGTCGAGGAGCAGCTGGCCGAGGTCGACCGTGTGGACGCCGTCGACGAGCGCCTGGTGGGTCTTGTAGAGCAGGGCCACCCGGCCCTTGCTGAGCCCCTCGACGAAGTAGATCTCCCACAGCGGCCGGTGCCGGTCGAGGGGGCGGGAGACGATCCGGGCGACCAGCTCGCGGAGCTGCTCGTTGGTCCCGGGGCGAGGGAGCGCGGAGCGGCGTACGTGGTAGCCGATGTCGAAGTGCTCGTCGTCGCTCCAGACCGGCGCCGCCAGGCGGCCGGGGATGGTGCGGACCCGCTGGCGGTAGCGCGGGACGAACGAGATCCGGTCCTGGATCAACGCCACCAGGCTGTCGTAGTCGAAGCCGGAGTCGCCGGGCTCGAAGATCTCGATCGTGGCGTTGTGCAGCGGAGCCGAAGCCGTTTCTGCCGTCAGGAAAGCCAGATCACGCGGACGGATCCGCTCGCTCATCGGCCCAACCCTTCCTGCACGCGGACCCCCATGCACCACGTTTGCGACGCATGGGATTCTGACAGAGGTGTGCCGCATTCGCGGCATCACGTCCGCGAATGCGTAGAGGTGGAGTGAATGCGCCGGATCCTGGCGACGGTGGCTGTGGTGACGTGCACGCTTGGGAGCGTCACCGCCTGCGGGGACGACGACGACGGGGGCTCCAACGGTAGTGACGCCGAGCCGAAGATCATCAAGATCCGGTTCGCCGACGGCAAGGTGACGCCCAACGGCGAGAGCGTCGAGGTCGACGCCGGCCAGCCGATCGAGTTCGTCGTGGCCGCCGACGAGCCCGGCGAGATCCACATCCACTCCGAGCCCGAGCACGAGCTGGCCTACGGCGAGGGCGAGGAGGAGTTCCCGGCCATCGAGTTCGACAAGCCGGGCGTGGTCGTGGTCGAGTCGCACGACCTCGAGCAGGTCATCGTGCAGCTCGAAGTCCGCTAGGCCGGGGGCTTGGACTACATCGTCGAGGCCCACGGGATCGGGGGTCAGGGCGACCTGCCGATCTCCCTCGGCCTGGCGATCTCGGGTGCGGTGGCGGCGCTCGTCGTCTCGTTCACCGTGCTCGCGGTCGCCTGGCGCGAGCCGCGCTTCGACGCCGCCACGAGCGGCCGGCCCGCGCCGGGCTGGCTGAACCGGACGGTCACCTCGACCTGGTTCCGCCTGCTCCTCCGGGTGTTCGGCTTCGCGGCCTTCGTCTTCACCGCGGTCGCGGCAGTCTTCGGCAAGGACATGAGCACCAACCCGGTGTTCGGCATCTTCTACGTGCTGCTCTGGGTCGTCGTACCCCTGTCGTCGGTGCTGCTCGGTCCGGTGTGGAAGGCGATCAGCCCGGTCCGCTCGATCAACTGGCTGTTCGCGAAGCTCTCCGGCAGCGACCCCGACAAGGGCCTGTTCGACTACCCCGCCCGGCTCGGCTACTGGCCGGCGGCGCTCGGCCTCTACGCGTTCGTCTGGCTCGAGCTGGTCTACCCGTCATCGACGGCCCTGGGCTCGGTGCGGCTCTGGTGTGCGGTCTACGTCGCGCTGATGCTGATCGGCGGCGCGCTCTTCGGCAACACCTTCTACGAGCGGGCCGACCCGTTCGAGGTCTTCTCGAGCCTGGTGGCCAAGCTGTCGCCTTGGAGCATGCGCGACGGTCACCTGATCGTGCGCAGCCCGCTCGCCAACCTCGACTCGGTGGAGGTCCGTCCGGGGCTGGTCGCCGTCACCGGGACCCTGTTCGGCAGCACGGCGTACGACTCGTTCCGGGAGTCGACGCCCTGGGTGAAGTTCGTGCAGGGGTCCGACATCTCGGGGACGGTGCTGACCAACCTCGGGCTCCTGTCGTTCTGCCTCGCAGCGATCGGGGTGTTCGCGCTGGGCAGCGTGCTGACCGGCGTCGAGAAGGTACGCCGGTGGGAGCTCCCCAACCAGTTCGCGCACTCGATCATCCCGATCGTGGTCGGCTACCTCGTCGCGCACTACTTCCGCTACGCCTACGAGGTCGGCCAGGCGACGCTCATCTACGCCAGCGACCCGCTCGGCACCGGCCGCAACCTCTTCGGCACCGGCGACGCATCGGTGAACTACGGGCTGTCCTACCACCCGACACTGCTGGCGAACATCAAGGTCGCCGCCGTGGTGCTGGGCCACGTGCTGGGTGTGGTGGCCGCACACGACCGGGCGATCAAGCTCCTCCCCCGCCGCCACCAGCTCACCGGTCAGCTGTCGCTGCTGGTGGCGATGGTGATGTTCACCGCCGGTGGGCTGTATCTGCTATTCGCGGGGTAGCCGCGAGCGTGAGCGACACCAGCAGCGCGTCGACCAGGGTCGAGAGCGCCCGCGAGACCGCCGACTCGCCCAGCTCGGGGAGGGTGCGACCAGCTACCAGCGCGCGGTCGACGGTTGCCTGGTCATCGGGCAGGAAGTGGAGCCCGGACAGCCGGGCGTAGCCCGCGACCATGCCGGCGACGTCCTTCTCGGACCAGCCGAGGCTCGGCCGCATCCGGTTGACCACCACCCGGAGCGGCGTGGCGGGGACCAGCTCGCGTAGCTCGGCGAGACCGCGCACCAGCCGGGAGAGACCGACCGGGTCGGCCGACCCCACCACCACGACCTCGTCGGCGACCTCGAGCGTGGCGAGGGTGAGCTGGTTGCGCGGCGGGCGGGTGCCGAAGTCGTGACCCGGGTCGTCCTCGAGGCTGAACCCGGTGTCCACCACGACGTGGGCCTGCCTGCGGGCGGTCTCGAGCAGGTGCTGCACGGCACCGGAGCGGAGCTCGACCCAGCGGTCCGGCCGCGGCAACCCCGTCACGACCGAGAGATGGGGGTCGATGCCGCGCTGCACGGACCCGAAGTGCTCCTCGAGCTGACCGCTGACCGTCAGCCGGGCGGCGGCGAGCAGCCCGGAAACACCGTCGACGATCCCCAGCTGCTGCCCCACGCTGGCGCCGTGAGGGTCGGCGTCGACGAGGATGGTGCGCCGCTCGCGCTGGGCGAGGTGGGCCGCGATCCCTGCGGCAACGGTGGTGCGTCCCGGGGCGCCGGCCGGCCCCCAGACGGCGATCACCGGGCCTCCCGGACCGGTCTCGGCCGGGTCGGGAGCCGGCTCCGCGGGGGTGGCCGCGGGCGCGCGGTCGGCCGCGGTCACGGCGTCGGGGAGCGAGTCGAGATCGTCGTCGGGCACCAGCGCAGCGATGCCGATCCGGGAGGCGCGGACCCTGCCGGCGTCGAGAGCCTCGGTCGCGACGATCGCCACGGGTCGTACGCCGTGGGCGCGCAGGTGGTCGACCGCCGAGGCGGCCAGCCCGGGCGCGTCCAGGCCGAGCACCGCCACGTCGGCCTGCCCGGCGGAGGCGGCCGCCAGCAGGTCGTCGACGTCGACGCAGCGCTTCAGCACCACGATGCCGGGGTGGGCGCCCAGGATGCCCAGCGCCGGCGACTCCCACGCCGCCCCCGAGGCGACCACGAGCACCACGATGGTGGGGTGCGCCATCAGGGCCGCCGTACGACCGAGATCACCGGGTCGTGGACCGAGTCGAGCAGCTCGTGGAAGCCGGCGACCTCCTGCTCGGGCACCGCGAGCACGATCTGCCGCAGCCCCGCGGTGGAGCCGAAGCTCGCGTCGGCCTCGGGCGCGTCGACCACGGTGACCTCGGCCAGCGCCGGCCCGTCGTCGTCGCGGGCCCGCCCGCGGGGCTCGTCGGCGCCGTTGTCGAGCACGAAGACGTCCACCACCGCGCCCGAGTCGACCGACGGCGGCACCCGGCCGGGAGGCACCTCGATGGAGACCTGGAGCCGGTCGGCGTCGGCCGCGGCTCCGACGGCCGCGCGGGGCAGCAGCTCGCCGGCACCGACGCCGCGGCTCAGCTGCAGGTCGGCCGGGAGCTGGTCGTCGGCGCTGAAGTAGCGCTCCAGGCCGGCGTCGTCGGAGAACCGCACGCGGCGCACCTCCAGGTCGGCCTCGGACACCAGGTCGCCGGCACCCATGTCGTCGACCACCGCCCAGACCGCCACGGTGTCGTCGGCCGAGGCCAGCACCCGCGCCCCGGCCACCACGGAGACGGCGACGATCGCGATGCCGATCCACAGGCGGGGGTCGCGCCACCCCGGGGTCGTCGTCCGGACCGCGACAGGGGGCGCTTGCACGCCAGGGTTCCCGAGATACCTGGACACGGGGGTCATCATGCCGCCCCGAGCCGCGACGGTCACCTGCTCATCCACAGACGTCGTGGCGGCCCGCGACCGGTCTCCCGGAGGATGCGACCATGTGCCCATGGCCGAAGGTCCCCGCTTCCTCACCCTCGCCGACGTGGCGGAGGTGCTGAACACGTCCAGCGCGCAGGTCTACGCCCTGGTCCGGCGCGGTGAGCTCCCGGCGATCAAGATCGGTGGCCGCGGTCAGTGGCGGGTGGAGGCGAGCAAGCTCGAGGAGTTCATCGCCGAGCGCTACCGGAGCACCGAGCAGTTCGTCGCCGACCACCCGTTCGCGGAGGCCGACAGCCAGGTCGAGGACGCTCCCTAGCC
>DASTDJ010000031.1:0-38129 GCA_035710425.1 Nocardioides sp. | reverse complement strand
GACCGCCGAGCGCGACGCGCTCGAGGTCGAGTGGCTGGAGGCCGCCGAGGTGCTGGAGGCGTAGCCGCCACCGGCTTGTAACACGCCGTTACCGCATGCACCACGCCGCTGCAACGGCGTGGAAGAGCTGCGAACGGCGTGTTGTATGGGCGCGCCGAACGGGTGCCCCCCACCCCGTTGTGCGCGGCAACCGGCCGGAGGACCATGACCCGCATGGCGGCCCGCGGCCCACTCGTCGTCTCGGCGGTCGTCGCGATGTCTCTCCTCGTGGCCGGGTGCGGCGAGGACGACGAGGACCCGGGCTCGGCCGGCACGTCGGCCGGGTCCGGCTCGTCGCAGGCAGCCGGGGAGGTCGCCCACTCCGCCGAACCGGTCGACATCGGCGGCCGGGAGCTCTACCTGGAGTGTTGGGGCGAGCCGGTGGCCGACGAGCCCACCGTCCTCCTCATCTCGGGGAGCGGTCCGACGACGTCGTACTGGGGGGCCATGGCGACCGACTTCGCCGCTGACGGCCATCACCTGTGCGGCTACGACCGGGCCGGGGTCGGGGGGAGCGACTTCGCGCCGGAGCTGCGGCGTACGACGCAGGATCTCGTGACGGACCTGGTCGCGCTTCTCGATGCCGCCGAGCTGCAGGAGCCGGTGGTCGTGGTCGCCCACTCGCTCGGCTCACTGCCGGCCGTCGGGCTCGTCGACCGGGTCCCGGAGCGGGTCGCCGGCGTGGTGCTCGTCGATCCCGTGTCGCCGCGCATCGGCGCAGTCCAAGAGGCGGCGCTGCCCCCGACGAAGCGGAACGAGTCGCCGGACGTGACCGACGAGCGCCTGTTCCTCACCGACTTCCGGTACGACCCCAGCCAGAACCCCGAGCACCTCGTCGTGGCGGCGAGCGAGGCGGAGGCAGCCCGCCTGCTCGACGAGCCCGGACCGGTCTTCGGAGACCTTCCCGTCGTCGTGCTCCAAGCGCCCCTTCCCGAGCTCCTGTCCGGGCTCCCTCGCGGCTACGTGGCGACGGCGCACGCTGCCATCGCCGACGGCAACAAGGAGCTCGCCGCCGAGTCGACGCGTGGCACGGTCGTCAGGGTGGAGGACACGGGCCACAACATCCACGAGGACCAGCCGCGAGTCGTCATCGCCGCGATCCGCGACGTCATGGGCGAGTAGTCAGAGCGCGCCGACGCGACGAGCGGCGGCCAGGATCGCGTCGGCGGATGCGTCGATGTCGGCCTCGGTGGTGGTGCCGTTCGAGACCGACACCCGGACCAGCCGCTGCCCGTGCCAGGTGGTGCCGCCCAGCCAGCAGGTGCCGTCGCGCTGCACCTCCTCGATGACCGCGTCGGTGCGGGAGAGGTCGTTGAAGCCGACCAGCACCTGGTTGAGCCCGACCTCGTTGTGGACGGTCGCCCCGCCGTCCGCGAGCCGTTGCGCCATCCGGCGGGCGAGCGTGCAGCAGCGGTCGACCAGGTCGGCCACGCCGGAGCGGCCGAGCTCCCGCAGCGCCGCCCACACCGCGAACCCGCGCGCCCGCCGCGACGAGTCCGGCACCAGGTCGCCCAGGGAGAAGTCAGCGCGCCCCGAACCGGCCAGGTAGTCGGCGGTGTAGGCCATCGTCCGGCCGTGTGCCTGTGCGTCCGCGACGATCGCGAGCCCGCTGTCGTAGGGCACATTGAGCCACTTGTGCGCGTCCGTCGCCCAGGAGTCCGCCTGCTCGACCCCGCGCACCTGCTCGGCGTAGCGCGGGCTGGCCGCGGCCCACAATCCGAAGGCACCGTCGACGTGCACCCACGCATCGCGCTCGTGGGCCAGGGGTACGGCGGCCGCGAAGTCGTCGGACGCGCCCGTGTTCACGTTGCCGGCCTGGAGGCACACGATCGTGGGGGTGCTCGGCTCGGCGTCCAGCGCCGCCTGCAGGCCGGTGACGTCGATGGTGCCCTGCGCGTCGGTCTCGACGGGTACGACGCACGCCGTACCGAGCCCGAGCAGGCGGAGCGACCGGTCGATGGTGGCGTGCCGCTCGGCTCCGCCGATCACCCGGATCCGCGGAGCGCCGATGAGGCCGTCGGGCTCGACGTCCCAACCCGCCCTCTCGAGCACGCGGTGCCGGCCGACGGCCAGGCCGACGGTGTTGGCCGACTGGGCTCCGGTGACGAACCCGACCGAGGCGCCCGCGGGCAGGCCGAGCAGCTCCTTGACCCAGCGGCCGGCGGTGCGCTCAGCGGCCTCGGCGGCGGGCGACATCAGCGGGTTGAAGCCGTTCTGGTCCCAGCCGGTGGCCAGGATGTCCGCCGCGCTGGAGGCCGGGCTGGCGCCACCGATCACGAACCCGAAGTAGCGCGGCCCGACACTTCCCACCAGCGCTCCCGCGGCCGCGCCCAGCAGGTCGTCGAGGACCTGCTCGGGCGCCGTGGGTCCGTCGGGCAGCTCGCCGTCGAACGCCGCCCACGCGTCCTCCCTGGAGCCGCGGGCCACCGGTCTGTCGGACACCGTCGCGCGATGGTCGGCCGCGGCCCGAGCGGCACGGACGAAAAGGGCTTCGAGGTCGCCGTTCACCCGCTCACTGTCTCAGGAGAAGGGGGCGAGCAGCGTGCGAAGCAGCCCGGCCAGCCGCTGCTGGTCGCGAGCCGGCAGGTCGGCGAGCAGCTCCCGCTCGGCCTCGAGCAACGCGGCGAACGCGCCGTCGACGGCTGCCTTGCCCTCAGGTGTGAGCCGGACGATGACGCCGCGCCGGTCGGCGGGGTCGGGGTAGCGCTCCACGAAGCCGCGCCCGGCCAGCCGGTCGACCCGGTTGGTCATCGTGCCGCTGGTCACCAGCGTCTCGCGGAGCAGCCGTCCCGGCGAGAGCTCGTACGGCGACCCGGAGCGGCGCAGCGCGGACAGCACGTCGAACTCCCACGACTCGATGCCGTGCTCGGTGAACGCCTGCCGGCGGGCCAGGTCGAGGTGGCGGGCCAGGCGGGAGATCCGGCTGAAGACGGCGACGGGGGCGAGGTCGAGATCCTCGCGCTCCCGCTCCCACGCCTCGACCAGCTCGTCGACCTCGTCCCGCATGGGCCGCAGCCTACTCCAGGTGTCGAGAATCTTGACATCAAGATAAATCCAGCCGAGGATGGCGCCATGGCGCACACCTGGGACCCCCACCGCTACCTCGCCTACGCCGACGAGCGCGGCCGGCCGTTCGTCGAGCTGCTCGCGCGCATCGACGCCCCGGCCCCGGCCACGGTCGTCGACCTCGGCTGCGGCCCCGGCAACCTGACCGCCCTGCTCGCCGAGCGCTGGCCCACGGCCGGGCTCCGCGGCGTCGACAGCAGCCCCGAGATGATCGCCGAGGCTCGCGCGTCCCACCCGGAGATCGCCTTCGAGATCGGCGACGTGCGCGACTGGCGGCCGGCCGAGCCCGTCGACGTCCTCGTCTCCAACGCCACCCTGCAGTGGGTCCCCGGCCACCTCGACCTGCTGCCGGGCCTCCTGGCCGCGGTCCGTCCCGGCGGCTCGCTGGCCTTCCAGGTGCCCGGCAACTTCGACCAGCCCAGCCACACGATCCGGACCGAGCTTGCCGCCACGCCGCCGTACGACGCACACACCGGCGACGTCGCGGTGCCGACCGCGCACGACGCCGCGACCTACCTGGAGGCGCTCACCCGCATCGGGTGCGCCGTCGATGCCTGGGAGACGACCTACCTGCACGTGCTGCGCGGCGAGGACCCCGTGTTCACCTGGGTCAGCGGCACCGGCGCCCGGCCCACGCTGCAGGCACTGCCCGACGACCTTCGTCCCGGCTTCGAGGACGAGTTCCGGGCGCGGCTGCGGGAGGCGTACCCCGAGACCGACGGCCACGTCGTGATGCCCTTCCGGCGGGTCTTCGTCGTCGCTCGGACGCCGCGATGAGGCTCCACCACGTGCAGGTCGCCTGTCCGCCGGGAGGTGAGCCTGAAGCGAGGCGCTTCTACGCCGAGGGCCTGGGGATGACCGAGGTGGAGAAGCCCGCCATCCTGCGCGGCCGCGGCGGCGCGTGGTTCCGCGCCTACGACGCCGAGGGCGCCGTCACGGCAGAGATCCATGTCGGCGTCGAGAGCCCGTTCGCGCCGGCGCGGAAGGCGCATCCCGCGCTCGTGCTGGACTCGGTGGACGAGCTGGTCCGGACCGGAGCCCGACTGGACCAGTTGGGTTTCGACATCGACCAAACCGAGCGTCGCTCCTTACCCGGATACGAGCGCTTGCACGCCTTCGACGGTCACGGCAACCGAGTGGAGCTTCTTTGCGTTCCAGAGCGTTCGTTTGCCCGTAACTCCGGGTACTCCTGAGCAGTTGTGGTGGAAATATCGTCGGAGGGGGATTCCGATGTCTGACGTGGTCACCGCCTCACCAGCCGTGGTGAATCGGCTCAAGCGCGCACAAGGTCAGCTGTCCGGTGTTCTCCGGATGATCGACGAGGGCAGGGACGTCGAACAGGTCGTCCATCAGCTCAAGGCGGTGTCGTCCGCGATCGACCGAGCGGGGTTCGCCATCCTGGTCGTCCAGCTCAAGGAAGCGGTCGAGGGCAACGGGGAGGACCCCGAGGCCCACGTCGCCCGCCTGGAACGCCTGTTCCTGTCACTGGCCTGAGCGGCATCGCCCCCAGGGGTGACGCTGGCAACATCGGCGTGCCGTTGAAGTTACCCGCAGGTAGCCTGCGGAGCATGTCTCAGGTCCTCTCGATGTGGCAGCGGCTCAGTGGGTTCCCCGTGCTGGGCCCGGTCGTCGGCACCCGCGTGTTCTCGTTCGCGTTCGGCCAGCGGGCGCCGTACTTCGGCTCGATCCACCCGCGGTTCACCGAGATCCGGCCCAACCACGCCGAGCTGGTGATCCCCAAGCGCCGCGGCGTGAAGAACCACATCGGCACCGTGCACGCGATCGCGCTCTGCAACGGGCTCGAGGCCGCGATGGGCGCGCTCGCCGAGGCCAGCATCCCCAGCGACAAGCGGTGGATCCCCAAGGGCATGGAGGTCAGCTACACCGCCAAGGCCACCAGTGACATCACCTGTGTCGCGGAGACCGACCCCGAGCAGTGGACGGCCGACAACCCCGACCTGCCGGTGCGCGTCAAGGGCGTGCGCGACGACGGCACCGTGGTGATCGAGGGCGAGATCCGGCTCTGGGTCACTCCCAAGAAGTAGTCACTCGCAGTCGTCGAGCTCGGGCGGCTCCGGCGTCTCGACGTCGGCCATGCCGAGCGTCGTGTCGAACGCCTCCGCCCAGGTCCCGTCCTCGAAGGAGCGCTCGAGCACCTCGCTGAGGAAGTGACACATCCCGTCGGCGTCCTTGGGGTAGCCGATGCCGTACCGCTCCTCGGAGAACGGCTCCCCGACGACCCGGAACAGGTTGGGGCGCTGCGCGGCGTACCCGAGCAGGATTGCGCCGTCGGTGGTGACCGCGTCGACCTCGTCCTCGCGCAGCTGGTCGACGCACTCGGAGTACGTCGTGAACCCCACCGGGTCCGCGGCGTACTCGGTGACGACGCGGTCCAGCGACGTCGAGCCCTTGACCGAGCAGACCTCGCGGCCGGCCAGGTCGTCGGGTCCGGTGATGGTGGTTTCGTCCTCGGCGCGGATCAGCAGCTGCTGGCCGGTGGTGAAGTAGGGGCCGGCCTGGCCGACCAGCTCGCGACGTTCGTCGGTGATGGAGTACGACGCCACGACCAGGTCGAACGAACCGCCCTCGAGCAGCTGCTCGCGGGACTCGGACACCGCCTCGACCCACGTGATGTCCGCCTCCTCGATGCCGAGGCGATCGGCGATGATCCGGCCGATCTCGATGTCGAAGCCCTCGGGGGCGGCGGCGCCGGGAGGTCGCAGGCCGATGCCGGGCTGGTCGTACTTGACCCCGATCCGGATGGTGCCGGCCTCGGCGAGGTCCTCGGGCGTGCCGGTCAGCTCGATCGCGTCGTCGTTGCGGCCGTCGTCGCTGCAGGCGGCCAGGGGGAGGACCAGCAACAGTGCTGCCGCGCACGCCGTCCGCCTACCCCGAGAGAGCACGGGCGCCATCATCGCAAACGCCGTGCCGGCCGGTGCTGTCAGGCGCCGCCGAGGAAGATCGGGTTGGTCAACGCCACCATCGCCAACGCCGGCACGCCCTCGAGCGGGTTGAGCACCGGGGTGGTGTCGAGGCGGCGCACCTCTGCACGGACGAACTTCGCGAGCCCTGCCGGCACTTTCGCGGTGACCGTTCCCGCACCGCCGGCTCCGATGATGCACGCGCCGAGCGGCAGGAGCGGACCGATGACCTGCGCGATGCAGTTCGGCGCGCCCGACACCTCGAGGCGTACGTCGACCAGCTCGGTGCCCCGCGCGGGCAGCCGCTCACCGCAGGACACCGTGGTGCCGCGCAACGAGGCCGTGAAGGCCAGGTCGACGGCCGACGACTCGGCCAGCCAGGACCGGCCGCGGCGGACGCCGTCCAGGATCGCGCTGGTCGACAGCGTCTCGGCGTGGACGACGGTCTGCGCCTCGCCGACGGTCTGGCCGGGGTTGTGGGTGTCGGAGTTGCCGACCACGGGCTTGAACCTGCCGGTGGTCAGCATCAGGTGCCAGGCCTTCACGCCGACCTGGTCGTCGAGCGTCCACGGGCCGTTCCAGATCTCGATCGCGTCGACCTGTGGGAAGCCGTAGCCGAAGCCCCAGAGGCTGCCCGGCGTCGGCGCCCACGGGTGGTTGGCGATCGTGATGCCGCCGAGCGATCGCACGAGATCGGCCTGCTGGCGCATCTGGTCCTGGCTGCGGTACCGCCAGTCGATCCAGGCGCCTGCCGGAAGCCCCATCGCCTGCCAGTGCCCGACCCGCGTCGTGACCTCCTCGCCGACGATCACCAAGAAGTCGTCGGGCGTGTGCGCGCCCCAGGTCAGCCCGGCGCTGCTGGTGTTGTGCTCCGACGAGCCGATGAAGTCGAGTCCGGCGGACCTGGCCAGCGCGATCAGGCTCGTCTGGGTGTGGCTACCGTCGGAGTGCACGGTGTGGGTGTGCAGGTCGCCGCGGTACCACCCCGGCCCGGTGCCCGCGACCTGCCGCGGCGCGGGGTCCGCCACGAAGGCCGGGCCCTCGGGCTCGCCGTACTCGAGGGTGACGGTGGCGGTCCAGGAGACGCCCGGCGGGACGATTGCGAAGGGCCCGAGGATCACCCGCCAGGTGCCCGGCGCGATGGGGCCGGCGAGGTAGCCCGGCGTCGCCGTGTCGGTGGCTACCCGGAAGTTCTTGCGGGCGCCGCCCGACCAGCCGCGGAAGCCGTCGGGGTCGAAGATCCCGATGTCGATGACGTTGACGCTGAACCCCAGCGGCGTGCTCGTCGACGCGTACTCGTACGACACCGCGATCGCCCGCACGCCCTCGGGCACCTCGAACGGCAGGTAGTGCCAGTCGGGCGTCCCGACCCCGGTGAACTTTCCGGAGAACTCGATCGTGGCCGTGTCGACGGCGCTCGCCGGAGCGGCAACCGTCGCCAGCGCAGCCGTGGTCGTGACTCCCGCGCCGGCGATCAGCAGGGCGCGACGATCCAGCTGGTGGTGCTCACACATGCCACCCCAACGACGTACGTCGGGCGAGGGCTATGCCGCTCTAGCCAGCCTCGAGGACGCCCTCGACCTCGGCGACCGCTTGCTGCGCGCCGCGGCCGCGAGTGGCCAGGCGCCGTTCGGTCCAGAAGGCGAGCGCGGAGAGAATCGAGTTCATCGCGATGAAGATGGCCGCGACCAGCAGGTAGGTCATCAACGAGCTGCCGACGTACGTGGAGATGAGCCTGCCCGCGCGGACGAGCTCGGGCCCGTAGGCGAAGGCCACGGCGCCGAGCGAGGTGTCCTTGAGGATCACGACGCACTGGCTGATGATCGCGGGCAGCATGAAGCGGACCGCTTGTGGCGTCAGGATCAGCGTCATCACCTGGGTCTTGCGCATCCCGATCGCGTACGCCGCCTCGGACTGACCGCGCGGCACCGCGTGAATGCCCGCACGGAACACCTCGGCGAGCACTGCGCCGTTGTAGAGCGTGAGGCCGGCGACCAAGGCAACCAGCGACGTGGTCTCACGTTCGAAGTCGGCGTTCTGCTGGATGAAGACGAAGAGGAAGATCAGTAGCAGCAGAAGCGGAATGGCTCGGAAGAACTCCACGACGGCCACAGCGGGCACGCTGATCCAGCGACGATCCGAGAGACGGGCGGTCGCGACGAGGAAACCGAAGATCACCGAGGTGACGATGGCGATACCGGCCGCCCTCAAGGTGTAGCCGAGCCCGCTGAGCAGCTCCTCCCACACTCCGTCGGAGAACAGTCGCTCCCAGATCTCTGGCTCGAACTGACCGGCCTCGTCGAACTTGCGGTAGATCCAGAACAGGAGCCCGGCGACCGCGAGCAGGAACAGGCCCGAGTAGATCCGGTGCCGCATCCGGGCCCGCGGCCCTGGTGCGTCGAACAGGACGTTGGCGCTCACTTCACGACCCTCAGCTTCCGCTCCAGCACGGCCGCCGTACTGGCGATCAAGGCGACGATCGCCATGTAGAACAGCGCGAAGCCGACGAAGATCGCATACAGATCGCCGGGATAGTTGTTGGTGAGGGTCTTCATCCGGAACGTCGCCTCGGCGACGCCGACGCCGAGCGCGACCGAGGAGTTCTTGGTCATCGCGATCAATGCGCTTGCGACCGGCGGGATCACGGCCCGGAACGCCTGCGGCAGGATGATGAGGCGCAGGCTCTGCGTGAAGGTCATCCCGATCGACCGAGCCGCCTCGGCCTGGCCGAGGGGGATCGAGTTGATCCCCGACCGGAGCGCCTCGCACACGAAGGCGGCGGTGTAGAACCCGAGGGATGCCGTCGCGAAGATGAAGAAGACGTCGAACTGCAACAGCTCGGCGTCACCGAGCGAGATCGTCGGCCGGATGTCGAGGTCCGGGATGCCGAACGCCGCGATCAGCATGATGACGAGGAGCGGCGTGTTGCGCACCGTGTAGACGTAGAGGGTCCCGAGGGAACGCGCGAAGGCGATCGGGGCCACCCGCATCGCAGCCAGGATGGAGCCGAGCACCAGGGCCATCACGCCCGCGATCAGCACTATCTCCAGGGTGCGGACCAGCGGCCGCCAGATGATGTCCCAGTTGTCGACGAAGACGTCCATGCCCCTCCTCGGCCGGGCTGGCCTCTGCCGGGCGGCAGTTCGCCGCCCGGCAGAGGTTGGTCAGATCGCTTACTCGCAGGGGTCGGGCGTCGGGTGCTCCGGCGTCTCCACGCCGGACTCGCCCAGCGTCGCCTCGAACCCCTCGTCCCAGGTGCCGTCCTCGAACGAGCCCTCGATGGTCTCGTTGAGGAACTCGCACATCCCTTCGGCGTCCAGCGGGTAGCCGATGCCGTAGCGCTCCTCGGAGAACGGCTCACCCACGACCTCGAGCTCGTCGGGCTTCTGCGCCGCGTAGCCGAGCAGGATCGCTCCGTCGGTGGTCACCACGTCGACCGTCTCGTTCTCGAGCTGCTCGACGCACTCGGAGTAGGTCGCGAACGGCACCGGCTTGGCGCCGTACTCCTTCTCGACCGTCTCCAGCGAGGTGGAGCCCTCCACCGAGCAGACCTTCACGTCGGCCAGGTCGTCGGGACCGGTGATCGTCTCCTTGTCGTCCTCGCGGACCAGGAGCTGCTGGCCGGTGACGTAGTAGGGGCCGGCCTGACCGACCACGGCGCGACGCTCGTCGGTGATCGAGTACGACGCGATCACGATGTCGACCGTGCCGTTCTGCAGGAAGGGCTCCCGGTTGTCGGAAACCGTCTCGACCCACTCGATGTCGCCCTCCTCGATGCCGAGGCGGGCCGCGACGATCCGGCCCATCTCGATGTCGAAGCCGGAAGGGGCGTCGGCACCGGGCTCGCGGTAACCGATACCGGGCTGGTCGATCTTCACGCCGATCTTGATCGAGCCGGCGTCTGCGAGCTCCTTGGGGAACCCGGTCAGGTCGGAGGCCTCCTCGACGTCGCTCAGGTCGGTGCCCCCTTCGTCGTCGTCGCCACAGGCCGCCAGCGTCAGCCCGAGAACGGTCGCGGCCGCAGCCGCCATGACTTTCTGGAACCGCATTACTACTCCTTAGTGCTTGAGGATCTTGCCGAGGAAGTCCTTGGCCCGATCGCTCTGGGGGTTGGTGAAGAAACTCTCCGGATCGCTCTCCTCGACGATCGCGCCGTCGGACATGAAGACCACGCGGTCGGCGGCGGTCCGGGCGAAGCCCATCTCGTGGGTGACCACGATCATCGTCATGCCGCCCTTGGCCAGGTCGACCATGACGTCGAGGACCTCTTTGATCATCTCCGGGTCCAGTGCCGAGGTGGGCTCGTCGAAGAGCATCACCTTCGGCTCCATGGCCAGTGCCCGCGCGATGGCGACGCGCTGCTGCTGGCCGCCCGAGAGCTGGGCGGGGTACTTGTCGGACTGCTCCTCGATGCCGACCCGGGCAAGCAGCTCGCGGGCGCGCTTCTGCGCCTCCGCCTTGCCCTTGCCGCGCACCTTGATCGGCCCCAGCGTGACGTTCTCGAGGATCGTCTTGTGGGCGAACAGGTTGAAGCTCTGGAACACCATGCCGACCTCGGCCCGCAGGCGCGCCAGCTCCTTGCCCTCTTCCGGCAGGTTCTTGCCGTCGAGGGTGATCGTGCCCTTCTCGATGGTCTCGAGCCGATTGATCGCCCGGCACAACGTGGACTTGCCGGAGCCGGAGGGGCCGATCACCACGACCACCTCGCCGGCCTTGACCGAGAGGTTGATGTCCTGCAGCACGTGCAGATCGCCGAACCACTTGTTGACTCCGTCGAGCACCACGAGCGGCTCACCGCTGGCTGGCCGCGGCCGTTCCTCCTCCAGCACCGTCATGGCGGCGACCCTAGTGGCACATGGTCGGAGAGGGCTATGCCCGACACCCGACTGTGACCAGGCGACATGGGGGTGCGGCCTAGCCCGGATGGGGTATCGCCACCGTGAAACCGCCGGCCCGGGGCGAGTGGCAGCCAACCTGGGTCGGATGAGGGCACGTGCGGTCACTGCGTTGGTGGGCATCACCCTGTGCCTCCTGCTCTCCTCGTGCGCGAACCTGGCCGAGTGCCGCGCCGAGGAAGAGGACGACTACCCGGCTCTGGAGTCGCTCGCGCTCTCGGTGATGGCCGAGGTGCCCGTCGAGCACCTCTCCCGCGGCAGCTGCTGCGCCGTCACCGGCAAGACTCCTCGCGCGAGTGTGGGCGTGGAGGTGCGCATCTGGGACTCGGCCGCCGACGGGATCGCCTAACTGCGCAGCCGGGGCTTCACGCGTCTCGAGTACGAGGGCATGGTGTCGGCCGACGGTCGCATCCGGGCCGACGTGAACACGGGTTCTCGTTCCAGCGACGTTCCGGGACTCCCGGAGGTGCGGTACGTGTCCAGCACCTTCTCGCACCGCTAGGCAGTCGGATGGACGCACCGGTTCACTTATGAACCTCCACCCCTCCCGCCGTAGCCTGGTGCGGTCATGACGCGCACGTACGAGGTCCGCACCTACGGGTGCCAGATGAACGTCCACGACTCCGAGCGGCTTACCGGCCTGCTGGAGGATGCGGGCTACGCCGCCGCACTCGAGGGCGAGCAGGCGGACGTCGTCGTGTTCAACACGTGTGCGGTGCGGGAGAACGCCGACAACCGGCTCTACGGCAACCTCGGCCACCTGGCCCCGGTGAAGGCCGCCAACCCGGGCATGCAGATCGCGGTCGGCGGGTGCCTCGCGCAGAAGGACCGGTCGACGATCACCGCCAAGGCGCCATGGGTCGACGTCGTGTTCGGCACGCACAACATCGGCTCGCTGCCGACGCTGCTCGAGCGGGCGCGGGTGCAGGAGGAGGCGCAGGTCGAGATCCTCGAGTCGCTCGAGGTCTTCCCGTCGACGCTGCCGACGAAGCGCGAGTCGGCGTACGCCGCGTGGGTGTCGATCTCTGTGGGGTGCAACAACACCTGCACGTTCTGCATCGTCCCGTCGCTGCGCGGCAACGAGAAGGACCGACGGCCCGGCGACGTACTTGCCGAGATCCGCGCGCTGGTCGCCGACGGGGTCAGTGAGGTGACGCTGCTTGGCCAGAACGTCAACAGCTACGGCGTGGAGTTCGGCGACCGGTCGGCGTTCTCGAGGCTGCTCCGCGCGTGTGGAGACATCGAGGGGCTGGAGCGGGTGCGGTTCACCTCGCCGCACCCCGCCGAGTTCACCGACGACGTGATCGCGGCGATGGCCGAGACGGCCAACGTGATGCCCCAGCTGCACATGCCGCTGCAGTCCGGCTCCGACCGGGTGCTGCGCGCGATGCGTCGCTCCTACCGGCAGACCAAGTACCTCGGCATCATCGAGCGGGTCCGCGCCGCGATGCCGGAGGCGGCGATCACCACCGACATCATCGTCGGCTTCCCCGGCGAGACCGAGGACGACTTCCAGGCGACGCTGGACGTCGTGCGTGCGGCGCGGTTCTCGGGCGCCTACACGTTCCAGTACTCCAAGCGGCCCGGTACGCCGGCGGTCGACCTGCCCGACCAGGTGCCGGCCGACGTGGTCAAGGACCGCTACCAGCGACTGGTCGCGCTGGTCGACGACATCGCCTGGTCCGAGAACAAGGGGCTGGTCGGGCGCACGGTCGAGCTGATGGTGAGCGAGGGCGAGGGGCGCAAGGACGCCGCCACCCACCGGCTCTCCGGGCGCGGCCCCGACAACCGCCTCGTGCACTTCGCGGTGGGCGACGAGCAGGTGCGCCCGGGCGACATGGTCACCGTCGAGATCACCAAGGCGGCCCCTCACCACCTGGTCGCGGACGGCCCGCTGCTCGGCGTACGTCGTACCCGCTCCGGCGACGCATGGGAGGGCCGGCAGGCCGCGCCCGCGGGGGTCACGCTGGGCATGCCGACCATCGGCGTACCGGCACCTCTGCCGGACGCTCCCGTCTGCGGCTGAGTCAGGCGGCGCTGGTCGAGGCCGACACGGCGACCTCGCACTCCACGCAGACCCAGGCCTCGGCGTCGATGGGGAGGAAGAGGGTGTCCGTCCCGCAGTCGGGACAGAGCCGCTCCTCACCCAGGAGCATCAGCTCGTCCATGCACCGACCATGACACGCGCGATCACCGCCTCGGGCTAACGTTCGCGGCATGTCGCGCTCCTTCCTCGACCTGCACGTCCCGGGCTCCCCGCTGCTCATGCCGAACGCGTGGGACGCCGGGTCCGCCAAGATCCTCGCCTCGCTCGGGTTCGCGGCGGTGGCCACCACGAGCAGCGGGTACGCCGCCACGCTCGGACGCTTCGACGGCGACGTCGGGCGGGAGGAGGCGCTCACGCATGCGGGCGAGCTGGCCCAGGCGGTGCGGATCCCGGTCTCCGCCGACCTGGAGAACGGCTTCTCCGACGAGCCGCGCCGGGTCGCCGAGCTCATCGCGACGGCGCGCGACGTCGGCCTCGCCGGAGCGTCCATCGAGGACCACCAGCCCGGCGCGGACCACCCGATCTACGACCCCGTCCTTGCGCAGGAGCGGATCGTCGCCGCGGCGGAGGCGTCCGGCGACCTGGTGCTGACCGCCCGGTGCGAGAACCACCTCCACGGGGTCGCCGACCTGGCCGACACCATCGCGAGGCTGCAGGCCTACCAGGAGGCAGGGGCCGACGTGCTCTATGCGCCCGGCCTCACCGAGATCGACGGGATCCGGACCCTGTGTGCCGAGGTGGACCGCCCGGTCAACGTGCTGCTGGTGAAGGGCGGCCCGGACCCGGACGAGCTCGGCGAGGCCGGCGTCGCGCGGATCTCCGTCGGCGGCACCTTCGCCTGGAACGCCCTCACCGGCCTGGTCGAGGCGGCCCGCGAGCTGCTCGACGGCGAGACCGGCTTCCTCGAGCGGGCTCAGGCCGGCCGGGCGGTCATCGACGACGCGTTCCGCTGAGCGCGGTCGCGTTTGAGAGGGATCGCCGGTCGACCGGTGATTGCTCAGGACTCCGAGCGCGGGTCCAGGCTCGGGTAGCCCGCCTTGGGCTCGAGGCCCTCGGGGTTGGTCTCCTCGCCGCCGGGCGACTGCTCGGGAGGGGCCTCGGCGTCCGGGTCGGGCGGGGCAACGCTGGTGTCGCGGACGCCGGTGGGGGCGCTGGGCTGGCCGGGGCCGGCGTGGCCCTCGCGTCCGCTGCTCACGCCGATGTCACCTGAGACGTCCTGGTCGGACTCGGTCACGTCGTACTGCTCTTCGCTGGTCATGCCGGCGACTCCTCCTCTGGTTCGGTGTCGGTGTCGCCCTCCTCGTCCTCGGTCGCCTCGGTGGAGGTGTCCTCCATCTGCTTCATCTCGTCGGGCAGCGCTTCCTCCACGGCCGGGTTGTCGTCCGGGTTCATGTCGCGTGGGTCGGGGTTGGGCGCCGCGAACTCACCGTCCACGCCGTCCGCGGTGTCGACCGCGTCGACGCCACCGGGGTTGGGCTCACCGGGCTCGATCTCCGGTTCTGGCTGTGGTCCCAGATCCTTGCGTGCCATCCGTTGCCTCCTCAGAAGCCGAAGGTGGAGTACGCCGTGGCGGTACCCGATCTGAGCCGGCTCAGCACCTCCCGCTCGTGCGGGACCACCGGCTCCGGCAGCGCGTCGAGCGAACACCAGCGCAGCTCGGCGCACTTCTCCGGCTCGACGATGCTCGGCTCGCCCGACCAGCGGCGGGCCGTAAAGAAGAAGTCGATGCGCTCGTCGATCGGCGCCGCGTGCTGGGTGCGCTGCATCGCTGTGACGAACTCCAGCTCGAGCCCCGTGACCGCGATCTCCTCGGCCGCTTCCCGGTGGGCGGCGTCGATCGCGGTCTCGCCGCGCTCCACGTGCCCGGCCGCGGCGGCGGCCCAGTGGTCGTCCATGTAGCCGGTGTTCTGGCGCAGCTGCAGGAGCACCTCCGTGCCGGCTGATCCGTCGCGCAGCAGGAACACGTACGACGCCGGCACGAGCGTGAAGCGATCGGTCACTGCGACGGCTGGTCCAGCGACGTCTCGGCGTTCTCCTCCTGGAGGTCCCTCTCCTCGTCCGTCTGGTCGTGCTCGTCGGGCAGCTCGTCGTCGTGCTCGCCCGGCGGCACCTCAGGCGTGGAGGAGGTCACTTGATGTCGTCGTTCTTGCCGTCGAGCTTGTCCAGCGCGTCCTTGGCCTTGTCGACACCCGAGTCGATCTTGTCGCTGTGCTTGCCGCCGGTCTTCTTGTCCGCCATGTCAGCAGCCTTGTCGATGCCGTCGCTGATCTTGTCGCCGTGCTTGTCGACGGCGTCGCCCGCCTTGCCCCTGAGCTTGTCCAAGAAACCCATGTCAACCTCCGGTCGGTATGGCCTGCTCGATCACACTAGTCCCCATGGCCGTCCCGATCGTGGCTGTCGTGGGCTTCACCGCCTCCGGCAAGACCGAGCTGTCGCTCGATCTCGCGGAGCGGCTCGGTGGCGAGATCGTGAACACCGACGCCATGCAGGTCTACCGCGGCATGGACATCGGTACGGCGAAGCTGCCGCCCGCCGAGCGCCGCGGCATCCCGCACCACCTGCTCGACCGCCTGTCGGTGCGCGAGCCGGCGACGGTGGCGGAGTTCCAGGGCTGGGCGCGTGCCGTTTCCGCGCGATTGCGCGGAAATGGCACGGTCCCGGTGCTCGTCGGCGGCTCGGCGCTCTACACCCGCGCGGTCCTGGACCGCTTCGAGTTCCCGGGCACCGACGACGAGGTGCGCGCCCGCTGGGAGGCAGAGCTCGAGTCGGTGGGCGCGCCCGCGCTGCACCGGCGGCTGGCCGGCCTCGACGCGGAGGCCGCCGACCGCATCCGCCCCGACAACGGCCGGCGCATCGTCCGGGCACTCGAGGTCGTCGAGATCACCGGGCGGCCGTTCAGCGCCTCCCTCCCGCAGCTCGAGTACGTCGACCCACTCAGCATCCAGGTCGGTCTCGAGATCGACCGGCCCACCCTCGACTCCCGGATCGAGCAGCGGGTGACCGCGATGTTCGAGGCCGGCCTCGTGGACGAGGTCGAGCGCCTGCTCGACGAGGGGCTGGCCGAGGGCCGCACCGCCTCCCGCGCGATCGGCTACCGCGAGGTGATGGCCCACCTCGCGGGCGAGCTCACCCTCGACGAGGCGCGGAAGCGGACGGTCATCGCCACCCGGCAGTTCGCCCGCCGCCAGGACTCGTGGTTCCGCAAGGATCCCCGGATCCACTGGATCCCCTGGGACGACCAGGCTCGGGCCGAGCGTGCCGAGGCCATGGTGCGCAAGATCGGTCAAGCCGACCGACCCTGACTCGCGCCAGACTGGACCCATGACCACCGAGAGCGGACGCGACCGGCTGCGGGAGCTGCTGGACGCCGTGCTCGACGAGGAGCACCAGAACCTCACGGACATGGCCGGCGGCGCCTACTCCTCGCCGTACCACTTCACCCGGCGGCTGACCCGCGACGCCGGTGAGCCGCCGGTCGCCATGCGCCGCCGGGTCATGCTCGAGCGTGCGGCCTGGCAGATCCGGCACGGCATGTCGGTCACCGACGCGGCGTTCGGGGCCGGCTACGAGTCCGTCGAGGGCTTCGGCCGGGCGTTCGCGAAGGCGTTCGGGCACCCGCCGAGCGGGCTGCCGAAGGAGACCAGCCACTGGCTGCCGGCGCCCAACGGCATCCACTTCCACCCGCCCATGTCGCTATGGGTGCACAGCAAGGAGCAGCCGATGAGCCCGCTCACCGAACAGCTCGTCCAGCACGACCTCGACGACACCAGGGAGCTGCTCGACCTGGCGAAGCAGCTGCCCGATGCGGACTACCGCGCGGCGCGGCTGCCCGGGCACCACGTGACCAGCTGGGACGGCGCCGAGGAGTCGGTGGTCACGGTGCTCGAGCACCTGATCTTCACCAAGGAGGTGTGGCTCGCCGCGATCGAGGGCGGGGAGTTCCCCGCCGAGCGAGGCGACGACCCGGGCACCCTGATCGAGCGGCACGACGCCGTCGCGCCACGTTGGCTCGGCACCGTCCGCGACATCGAGCGCCGCGGCGGCTGGGACGACCGGCTGATCGACGCGCTCTGCGACCCGCCCGAGAGCTTCGTGATGAGCAGCGTGATCGCGCACGTGATCGAGTACGCCGCCCACCGCCGCCAGCTAGCCCGGCACCTCATCCGGGCAGGCGGCCACGACGCCGACGACGGAGACCCGATCAACTGGCTGCGCCGCCTGCGAGGAGAGGAAACCGGACCATGACCAAGGGCGTCTTCTACACGGCCACCACGCTCGACGGCTACATCGCCGACGAGAACGACTCGCTCGAGTGGCTGTTCGTCCAGGATCAGGACAAGGACGGGCCGCTCAACTACGACGAGTTCATCAAGGACGTCGGCGCCCTGGTGATGGGCCGGACGACGTACGAATGGGTGCTCGCCCACCTCGAGAAGTCGGGCGAGAAGTGGCCCTACACCCAGCCCAGCTTCGTGTTCACGCACGCCGAGCTCGAGCCGATCGCCGACAACGTCACGATCGTCTCCGGCAAGCCCGACGAGCACCACGAGGCGATCGCGGCAGCCGCGGGCGACCAGGACATCTGGGTCGTCGGCGGGGGAGACCTGGCCGCGCAGTGGGCCGATACCGGCCTGCTCCACGAGCTGATCCTCTACATCGCGCCGGTGACGCTGGGCACCGGCCGCCCGCTTTTCCCGCGGCCCTACGACCTCCGCCTGGTAGAGCTCGCCCAGAACAAGGCGTTCGCCTGCGCGAGGTACGAGGTCGTGGGTCCGCGCACCTGAGTAGCCTCCCGAGGCATGGCCCACGAGCTCGGGATCGTTGCAGCGCCGTCCAACCTCGGACTTCGACCGCCGGAGCCGGGCGCCGTGCCAGGCACCGCCAAGGCCCCCGAGGCGCTCCGCGAGGCCGGTCTCCACGCCGATCTTCGCAGGCTCGGCGCCCGGGAGTTCGGCGTCGTGCTCCCCGGCCGGTACGTCGACGACCCCGACGACGCCGTACCGCGCCTGCGCAACCAGGACGCCATCATCAGCCACGCCCGCGCCCTGGCCGATCGTCTCGACGAGGTCCGCGCAGCGGGGCGTCGCGCACTGGTGCTCGGCGGTGACTGCGGCCTGCTTGTCGGAGCCGGACTACACCTGCGCCGAAGGGGTCGGTACGGCCTGGTCCACATCGACGGTCACACCGACTTCCGCCACCCGGGCAACAGCCCGGTGTGCCACGCCCTCGCCGGCGAGGACCTCGCGGCGGCGATCGGGCTGCACTGGCCGGAGGTGAGCTCGATCGACGGACTGGCGCCCTACTTCCGCCCCGACGACACGGTCCACGTCGGCTGTCGAGACGACGACGACTACCTGTTGGAGGTGACCGGTCTCCTCGGCGACGTCGTCCCGGCTTCGCAGGTCGCGGCGGACCCGGACGCCACGATCGACCGCGTGCGCCGCGTGGTCGGCTCGCCGGAGCTCGACGGCTACTGGGTCCACCTCGACGTCGACGTGCTCGACCCCAGCGTGATGCCGGCGGTCGACTCGCCCGACCCGGGCGGCCTCGACGTCGCCCAGCTCACCGCGCTGCTCCGACCGCTCACCGGGTCGATGGTCGGCCTGCAGGTCTGTGTGTTCGACCCCGACCTCGACCCGGACGGCTCGCTGGCGCGCGTCCTTGCCTCGGCCCTGGTCGCAAGCCTGGACGAGACGCCCCCTCCCGGACGAGCAACCTGAGTACCGTCCTCGGACATGGCCCTTCCCGCTCCCGCCGCCGACCGGACCGCGGTCGTCACAGGTGCCTCCTCCGGCATCGGCACCGAGATCGCCCGTGACCTGGCTCGGCGCGGCCACCGCGTCACCCTGGTCGCCCGCTCCGCCGACAAGCTCGCCGCGCTGGCCGACGAGATCACGTCGGCGGGCGGCGCCGCCGACGTGCTCGCCGCCGACCTCACCGACCGTCCCACCCGCGCCGAGCTCCTCGGCCGGATCGCCGACCTCGGAGCCACCCCCGAGATCCTGATCAACAACGCCGGGCTGTCCACGCTCGGTCCGGTCGCCGGGTCCGACCCCGAGGCGGAGACGGCGATGGTGGAGCTCGACGTGGTCGCGGTCGTCGACCTGTGCAGCCGGTTCCTGCCGGGCATGGTCGAGCGCGGCCGCGGGGCGGTGCTCAACGTCGCGTCGACGGCGGCCTTCCAACCGCTGCCCGGCCAGGCGGCGTACGCCGCGGGCAAGGCGTTCGTGCTGTCCTACACCCACAGCCTCATCGGCGAGCTGCGCGGCACCGGCGTGACCGCGACCGCGCTGTGCCCGGGACCGGTGAAGACCGCGTTCGGCGCGACCGCCGGGTTCACCGAGGAGCAGGAGGACAAGTCGCTGCCCTCCATCATGTGGGTCAGCGCCGAGGAGGTCGCGAAGGCCGCGGTCGCCGGGCTCGACAAGGGCCGCTCCGTGGTCATCCCCGGGGTGGCCAACCGCGTGAGCGCGTCGCTCGCCCAGGTCACGCCGCGGGCGTTGCTGGTCCCGATCCTGGCCAAGGGGCATCCCGGGCTGAGCTGACCCCTCGACACTGTCGGCGCCCGCGTGCATGGTGGAAACCCGCAGTCTCGGGAGGAACCATGCGTCGTCGTCCGATCTCACTCATCGCGGCCAGTGCCCTCGCGCTCGCCCTGTCACTGAGCGTCACCAGCACCACGGGTTCGGCGGCGCCGGCCCCAGGGGAGAGCAAGGCTGAGCCGGGTCCGCCCAAGAACCCCACCGCGGTGGGGCGTGGCGGAGCCGTCAGCTCGGTCGACCCCAACGCCACGCGGGTCGGGCTGCGGGTGCTCAAGAACGGCGGCAACGCGGTCGACGCGGCCGTGGCCACCGCGGCCGCGCTGGGCGTCGCCGAGCCCTACAGCGCCGGCGTCGGCGGTGGCGGCTACTTCGTCTACTACGACGCGAGCTCCGGCCGGGTGCACACGATCGACGGCCGCGAGACGGCTCCGCGCGCGATGCCCAACGACGCCTTCATCGACCCGGCGACCGGCCAGCCCTATGCGCCGTTCACCCCCAACCTGGTGACCAGCGGTGTGTCGGTCGGCGTGCCCGGCACCCCCGCCACCTGGACCACCGCCCTGCGCAAGTGGGGCACGAAGAAGCTGCCGAAGGTCATCGAGCCGGCAGCCCGGCTCGCCGAGCGTGGGTTCGTGGTCGACGAGACCTTCCGCGAGCAGACGGAGGACAACGAGGAGAGGTTCGCGGCGTTCACATCGAGCAGGTCGCTGTTCCTGCGTGGCGGCCTGCCCGAGGTGGGCACACGCTTCAAGAACCCCGCTCTCGCCCGCACCTACCGCGCGTTCGCGAAGGACCCGCAGCTCTTCTACCGCGGCGACCTGCCCGGCGAGATCGTCGACGCCGTACGCCACCCACCGGTCACCGACGACACCACGCTGCCCGTACCGCCGGGCTTCATGAAGCGCCGCGACTTGCGTGACTACTCCGTGCGCCACCAGCGGCCGACGTCCATCGACTACCGCGGCTACAGGGTGTTCGGCATGGCGCCGTCGTCCAGCGGCGGCAGCACGGTCGGGGAGGCGCTCAACATCCTCGAGGGCCATGACCTCGGCGGCATGGACGACGCCGCCGCCCTCCACCACTACCTCGAGGCGAGCGCGCTGGCGTTCGCCGACCGGGGTGCCTACGTCGGCGATCCGGCGTACGTCGACGTGCCGCTGCGCGACCTGCTCTCGCAGAAGTACGCCGACGAGCGCGCCTGCCTGATCGACCCCGAGCAGGCGCTTCCCAAGCCGCTCCCGCCCGGTGACGTGACGTCCTACGACGGCGAGTGCGACGCGCCCGTCGACGAAGGCGTCACCGGCGCCGACACCGAGGGGCTGTCGACGACCCACCTCACCGCCACCGACCGCTGGGGCAACGTCGTCGCCTACACGCTGACCATCGAGCAGACCGGCGGCTCGGGGATCGTGGTGCCCCGCCGCGGGTTCCTGCTCAACAACGAGCTCACCGACTTCAGCGCGGTCTACAACGAGGCGGACCCCAACCGGATCCAGCCGGGCAAGCGTCCGCGCAGCTCGATGTCGCCGACGATCGTGCTGCGCAACGGCAAGCCGTTCCTGGCGCTCGGCTCGCCCGGCGGCTCGACGATCATCACCACGGTGCTGCAGATCCTGTTCAACCGGATCGACCGGGGCATGACGATCCCGGAGGCGATCGCGGCGCCGCGGGCCGCGCAGCGCAACACGGTCTCCGTCACGTCGGAGCCGCCGTTCATCGACGCCTACGAAGACCTGCTGGAGCCCTACGGCCACGACCTGGTGCCCGCCGGCGACGCGTTCACGAGCCAGGCCGAGATCGGTGCCGCGACCGGCATCGAGTTCGGGCCGAGGGGGCTGCTCACCGCCGTGGCCGAGCCCGATCGGCGCGGTGGCGGCTCGGCCCTGGTGGTGCGACCTAAGTAACGCGCGCCGCGGTGCCGGCGCGCCGTACCGTAGAGGGGTGACCCAGACCCCGACGCAGTACGCCGAGATCAGCACGCCCGAGGAGCTCGTCGAGCTGCTCGGCGAACCCGCTCAACGGGCGATCGACAAGGAGCGCACCGCGCTGCTCCCGGTGGACCGCGACTGGCTGGCCGCGTCGCCGTTCTGCGTGCTGGCGACGACGGATGCCGGCGGCAACACCGACGCCTCGCCCAAGGGCGACCCGGCGGGGAGCCTGGTCCACGTCATCGACGACACGACGATCGCGATCGCCGAGCGGCCCGGCAACCGGCGGGCCGACGGCTATCACAACATCCTGGCCGACCCCCACGTCGGACTGCTGTTCCTGATCCCGGGCCGCGGCGACACGCTGCGGATCAACGGCCGGGCCCGGCTGGTGCGCGAGGCGCCGTTCTTCGACGAGATGGTCGTCAAGGGCCATCGGCCGCTGCTGTCGATCGTGGTCGACGTCGAGCAGGTCTTCTTCCACTGCGCCAAGGCGTTCCTGCGCTCGGGTCTGTGGAAACCGGAGACCTGGGACCCCGAGGCCGTGGTGCCCAAGCGCGCGCAGATCGCGAAGGAGGTCGAGGGCGACCAGCGCAGCGACGCGGAGCTGGAGGAGTACTACAAGCCTGAGAACTACAGCAAGGGCCTCTATGGCTGACTACCCCTTCCTCAAGGGGCATGGCACGGAGAACGACTTCGTGCTGCTGCCCGACCACGACCGTTCGCTGCACGGTGACCTGAGCCCCGAGCGGGTCCGGGCGCTGTGCGACCGCCGGGCCGGCATCGGCGGCGACGGCGTGCTGCGGGTCGTCCGCGAGACGGTGCCTGACTCCGGGGCGGACTGGTTCATGGACTACCGCAACTCCGACGGCTCGGTCTCGGAGATGTGCGGCAACGGGATCCGGGTGTTCGCGCTGCACCTCGCGCAGGAGGGTCTGGTCGACCCCACGCATCCGGTGCCGATCGGCACTCGCGACGGGGTCAAGGTGCTGACCTTCGAGGGTGACCGGATCACCGCCGACATGGGGACCCCGAAGGTGCTCGGTGAGACGACGGTGTCGGTCGGGTCCGCGACCTGGGCGGCGCGGCACGTCGACATGGGCAACCCGCACGCGGTGGCGTTCGTGTCCTCGCTGGACGAGGTCGGGCCGCTGCTCGACCAGCCGTCGTACGACGCCGGGCTCTACCCCCACGGCGTGAACATCGAGTTCGTGGTGCGCCGCGACGACGCGCACGTCGCGATGCGGGTCCACGAGCGCGGCTCCGGCGAGACCCGCTCCTGCGGCACCGGCGCCTGCGCGGTGATGGTCGCGGCGGCGCTCGCCGACGGCGCGCGCCGTGACACGGCGTACCGCGTCGACGTGCCCGGCGGCACCCTCCAGGTCACCTGGACCGCCGACGACCGGGTGCTGCTCACCGGGCCCGCCGAGATCGTGGCGCGGGGGACCACCTCGCTGTAGCCCGGGAGCGGTGACCTGTGGTCGCTTTGCGCGCACGAAACCGACCGCCGCTCACCGCCCGACCGCCCGCATCGGGCCACCCCCACCACCCACTACGCTCCCGCGCATGGAACTCACCGGATCATCTGCCATCGTCACGGGCGCCGCGTCGGGCATCGGCGCCGCCGTCGCCCGCCAGCTTGCCGCCCGCGGCGCCACCGTGGTGGTGGCAGACCTGCAGGCCGACAAGGGCGAGGCGCTCGCCGAGGAGATCAAGGGCGTGTTCGCCCAGGTCGACGTGACCGACACCGAGCAGATCGGTGCCGCGGTCCAGGCCGCCGCCGACATCGCCCCGATCCGGGCTGTGGTCAACTCCGCCGGCATCGGCTGGGCCCAGCGCACCATCGGCCGCGACGGGACGATCGAGTCCGCGCACGACCTGGGCGCGTTCACCAAGGTCATTCAGATCAACCTGATCGGCACCTTCGACATGGTCCGCCAGGCTGCGACCGCGATGAGCCACAACGAGCCCGACGAGGACGGCTGCCGCGGCTCGATCGTCAACCTGGCCAGCGTGGCCGCGTTCGACGGCCAGATCGGCCAGGCGTCATACTCCGCGTCGAAGGGTGGCGTGGTCGGCATGACGCTGCCGGTCGCCCGTGACCTGTCCGCCGCCGGCATCCGCCTCAACACCGTGGCGCCCGGCCTGATCGACACCCCGATCTACGGCGAGGGGCCGGACTCGGAGGCGTTCAAGGCCAAGCTCGGCGAGAGCGTGCTGTTCCCCAAGCGTCTCGGCGTGCCCGACGAGCTGGCCAGCATGGTCATCGAGTGCCTGACCAACAACTACATGAACGGCGAAGTGGTCCGGGTCGACGGCGGCATCCGGATGCCACCGAAGTAAAGCTCGCGTTCCGCGACACGACACCTGCAGGAGGGTGATCGGCCAACCCCGCTCGCGAGCCTGCGAGCGTGGTCATCGGACGTCGTACGACGTTGTTCGCCGGCGTGACCGCCGGCGTCATCCCGGGTCTGATCGGCGCCCGCCTCGCCCCCGGCTTCGTCCGGCAACGAGACCGACTCGTCGACGGGGCCCGCACCGGCGAGGTGACGACCGACTCCGCGGTCGTCTGGTCGCGCGCCGCGCGGGACGGCCAGCTGCACGTGCAGCTGCGGAGCAACGGCCGCGAGCTGCGGATGATCCGCGGGCCGTGGACCGACGCGCGCGTCGACCGCACCGCACGGATGCGGCTGACCGGCCTCGCGCCCGGCCGTGAGTACGACGCGTCGGTCTGGTTCGCGTCCGCCGACGGCACCGAGTCGACCCGCGAGGAGCTGCGGTTCCGCACCGCGCCGATCCACGCCGCGGCGCAGTCGGTGATCTGGTCCGGCGACACCTGCGGCCAGGGCTGGGGCATCGACCGGGCGCGCGGCGGGCTCACGACGTACCGCGCGATGCTGGGGCTGCGCCCCGACCTCTTCGTCCACGTCGGCGACACGATCTACGGCGACGAGCCGATGCCGGAGTCGGTGCGGGCCGACGACGGCTCGCTCTGGGTCAACGACCTCACCGAGGAGGTCACCACGGTCGCCGAGAAGCTGACGCAGTTCCGTGGTCGGCACCGCTACCCGCTGCGCGACGACAACGTGCGCGCCTTCTACGCCGAGGTGCCCGCCGTCGTGCAGTGGGACGACCACGAGACCTGCAACAACTGGTTCCCGGGCGAGACCATCGACGACGAGCGCTACACCGAGCGCAGCGCCGACGTTCTCGCGATCCGGGGCCGCCGGGCATGGCAGGAGTACCAGCCGGTGCCCGTCACCCGCCTGGTCCCGAGCGACGGCGACGGGTTCGTCCCGACCCGGCTCTACCGTCGGGTTCCCCGCGGCCAGCACCTCGACCTGTTCTGCCTCGACATGCGCAGCCACCGCGGCCCCAACACCGCCGCTCGCCGGGGCGAGGTCGGCATCCTCGGGCGCGACCAGGAGGACTGGCTGATCGACTCGCTGCGCCGGTCCACCGCCACCTGGAAGGTGATCTCCGCCGACCAACCGCTGTCGGCCCCGTCGACGCGCGAGACCGACCTCGACGGGCCCGCCAACGCCGACGACGGCCGGCCCCTCGGTCGTGAGCCCGAGCTGGCGCGGGTGCTGTCGGCGATCAAGCGGTACGGCGTGCGCAACGTCGTCTGGATCACCACCGACGTCCACTACACAGCGGCCCACCACTACAGCCCGGAGCGGGCGGCGTACACCGACTTCGACCCGTTCTGGGAGCTCGTCTCCGGCCCGCTCGCGGCGTCGCCGTTCTGGACCAAGGACGACCGGCTCGACGGCACCTTCGGCCCTCGAGTCGCGTTCTCGAAGGGAGAGGACACCGACCGCCTCGACGTCACCCCACGGCCGGACAACCAGTACTTCGGCCACCTCGCCATCGCCGCCACCGGCGAGCTGACGGTGACGCTGTACGACGGCGCCGGCACCGCGCTCTGGTCGCGCCTCCTGGAGCCCGAGCCGTCCACGTCATGAGTACTTGTCCGGCGTTTCCTCTACTTGTCGGGCGTTGCAACACCGGACAAGTAGAGGAATCGCCGGTCGACCGGCGATCCCTCTCGCCTACGACAGGTCGCGCCGCTCCTCGTCGGTGAACGCCGGCATGGGAGCGGCGAGGTCGCCGGCGGCCCTGGCGGTGCGGTACTCCGCGATCTTGGCGGACGCGGAGGTCATCACGTCCTGGCTCTTGCCGCGGCCGTAGGTGACGGAGTGGTCGGCCTTGATGCCGATGTTGCGGCCCACCTCGATCGCGTCCTGGTCGGCGCCCATGTAGAGGAACTGCCAGCCGTACTGCTCGGTCTGCTGCTCCACCAGTGCCTTGATCGCGGGGTGGGTCCACTCCTGGCTGGCGTTCTCGTGGCCGTCGGTCATGATCGCGACGATCACCGTGTCGGGTCGCTGGTCCTCCGACAGCGCGGCGAGCTTGGTGCCGGCATCGGTGATCGACCTGCCCATCGCGTCGAGCAGGGCAGTGCTGCCGCGCGGCTGCAGGTCGAGGGCGGGTACGTCGGCGATCGGCCGGTCGGTGTAGACGACGTCGTAGTGGTTGTCGAACTGTGCCAGCGTGACCCGGCACTCGCCGGGCGTGCGCTTCTGCTCCTCGACGAACGCCGCGAAGCCGCCCTCGGTGTCGGTCTTGATCGACTGCATCGAGCCGGAGCGGTCGAGGAGGAGGTAGATGTGGGTGAGGTTCGGGTCGGTCACGGGAGCACTCCTTCAGGTCGTGGGCCGACGCGGCTTGAACCGCATCGGCTGTGGCTTGGACGCGGGGGCGGGGCGCGGGGACCCGACCTCGTGGTCGTACTTCGCGCGCTCCACCGCGGCCGCGGTCACTCGTCCGTCGTCGTTGGCGTAGGCGCCGAGGGTCTGGGTGCGGGCCAACCGTGGGCCGACGGCGTTCTCCGAGAGCCCGGCGCGGACCCCGGCCGACCGCAGGCTGGCCTTCCCCGTGAGCACCGCCTCCGCCATCGACTCGTCGATCAGCTCGGTCAGCCGGTCGGCGGCCTCGCGCAGGTGGGGGAGCGCCTCGTCGGGCTCGAGGCCCTCGGCGGCCTCCAACGCCTTTCGTACGGCGGCGAGCTGATGGGGAGCAGGTGTCATCGAGCAAGTGTGCCGCAGAAAGTGCGGAGGCGCAAGTTGTGCGGATGTGCAGGTTGTGCGGTGGCGGTGACTGGTCCGCCGCAGCTCAGTGCGGGTTGGACTTGCGCGGGTCTCCCGACCTCTTGGCCGCCCGGTCCGCGGCGGTCGGCTTGTTGCGGCCGTCCCACCAGCGCCAGGCGGCGGTGACGATGATCGCGCCGGCCAGTGATCCGATGATGCCGCTGGGCCTCAGGTCGAGGCCGTCACCGGACAGGAGGCTGATCAACAGCCCACCGATGAAGGAGCCGACGAGGCCGGCGACGATCGCCATGGTCCAGTCGACCCCGCCGCGATCGCGTCCGAGGATCAGCTGGGCGCCAGCGCCGACGACCATGCCGAACAAGATGATGCCGAGGATGAGCATGCCTGAGCATAGCCGCGTCCTTCAGTGCGCCCCGTCCCAAGCGGTGAGGTCGACCACGGCGTCGGCGCGCTCGGCGGCCGCCTCGATCAGACGGGCGTTCGGCTCGTCGACCCGGGCCACCCACGCGGCCGCCTCCTCCGGGGTCTTCCCGAACTCCACGTGCCGCGCCACCAGCCGCTCCAGCCGTAGCGACTCGTCGGTGACCAGGTGCCACACCGCGTCGAGCTCTGCCCGCACCTCCAGCCACCGCGGCTCGTCCAGCAGCAGGTAGTTGCCCTCGGTCACCACCCGTGCGGCGGAGACGGGCACCTCGATCCGGCCCGGCACCGGCTCCTCGACCACCCGGTCGAACCCAGGCGCCCACACGGTCTCCACCCGCGCGCGGACCTGCCCCAGCACGGCGGCGTACCCCTCGGCGTCGAACGTCTCCGGAGCGCCCATCCGGTCCCGCGTCCCGCGCCGCACCAGCTCCGCCTGAGGGAGGTGGAAACCGTCCATCGGGATCACCACCGCACCGTCCCGCGCCGCCAGCGCAGCGGCGACCGAGGACTTGCCGACGCCGGGCGCGCCGCACAGGCCGAGCAGCCGGACGCCGTCCGGGATCGCGGGCAGGTGCACGGTCGCACGTTATGCGTTCGCCGGGTCGGGGCACCCGAACGTACCCTTGACACCGTATGACGAACGCACCTGACTTCAATCTCGACGACGAACTCTCCGCCACCGACACCTGGGACGACGACGAGTTCGTCTCCGGCTACGTGGACGAGCCCGACCCCGAGGAGACCCCCGGGGCGCTGGCCGACCCCACGACCGGCGCGATGGACCTGGAGGAGCGCCACCTGCTCCGCCGGGTCGCCGGGCTGCGCACCGAGCTCGAGGACATCACCGAGGTCGAGTACCGCCAGCTCCGCCTGGAGCGGGTGCTGCTCGTGGGGGTGTGGACCGAGGGCACGGTCACCGACACCGAGAACTCCATGGCCGAGCTCGCCCTCCTGGCGGAGACGGCCGGCTCGGAGGTGCTCGAGGCCGTCTACCAGCGCCGGCAGAAGCCCGACCCCGCGACGTACGTCGGCCGCGGCAAGGTCGACGAGCTCCGCGAGCTGGTGATCTCGACCGGCGCCGACACGGTGATCTGCGACGGCGAGCTCGCGCCCAGCCAGCTGCGCAACCTGGAGGACCGGCTGAAGGTCAAGGTCGTCGACCGGACCGCGCTGATCCTCGACATCTTCGCCCAGCACGCGAAGTCCAAGGAGGGCCAGGCGCAGGTCGAGCTGGCCCAGCTCAACTACATGAAGCAGCGGCTGCGCGGCTGGGGCGGCCAGCTGTCCCGCCAGGCCGGTGGCCGGGTCGGCGCCGACGGCGGCGGCATCGGCGGCCGCGGCCCCGGTGAGACCAAGATCGAGACCGACCGGCGCCGCATCAACGACAAGATCGCCAAGCTGCGCCGCGAGCTGAAGTCGATGCGCGGCACCCGCGAGACCAAGCGCCGCGAGCGCCGCCGCAACAAGATCCCCTCCGTGGCGATCGCCGGCTACACCAACGCCGGCAAGTCGTCGCTGCTCAACCGGCTCACCGGCGCGGGGGTGCTGGTCGAGGACTCCCTGTTCGCGACGCTCGACCCCACCACTCGTCGTACGACCACGGCCGACGGTCGCGTCTACACGATGAGCGACACCGTGGGCTTCGTGCGGCACCTGCCGCACCAGCTGGTCGAGGCGTTCCGGAGCACCCTGGAGGAGGTCGCCGAGTCCGACCTGATCCTGCACGTGGTCGACGGCTCGCACCCCGACCCGGAGGGCCAGCTCGGCGCGGTGCGCGAGGTGCTCGCCGAGATCGGCGCGGCCGACGTGCCCGAGCTGGTCGTGATCAACAAGTCCGACCTCGCCGACCCGATGGTGCTCGCCCGGCTGCGTCAGCGCGAGCCGCACTCGGTGACCGTCAGCGCCAGGACCGGCGAGGGCATTCCCGAGGCGATCGCGGCGGTCGAGACCGAGCTGCCCCGGCCCGACGTCGAGTTCAAGGCGCTGCTGCCCTACGAGCGCGGCGACCTGATCAACCGCCTCCACCAGCACGGCGAGATCGCCTCGATGGAGCACACCGCCGACGGGACCCTCGTCGTCGGTCGCGCCAACGAGGGTCTCGCCGGAGAGCTCGCCGCCTACGCCGTCTGAGCGAGTTTCGCCAAATCGCTTCGCGCACCCCACCCCGTGCCGCACAATTTTGCGGTGATCCATCGGGGGACTGCATCGCGCCTGCCTGTCGTGGCACTGCTGTGCGCTGTCCTGCTGGCCGGATCGCTGCTGGTCTTCCACATGTCCGCGATGGCCGACACCGCACGGCACTGCGCCCGCTTCGCGAACGCCTCGGCCACCCGCGCGGCCGACGACACCGGCGCCGGGACGCCGGTCGTGGTGATCGGCGACTCCTACTCCGTCGGCCTCGGCCTCGACCGTCCCGCACGGTCCTGGCCGGCCGAGCTCGACGGCCGGGTGCACGTGGCCGGCTTCTCCGGCTCCGGGTTCAGCGAGGGCGCCAGCGGCTGCGGCGAGGTGGCGTTCGCCGACCGGGCCGCCGGCGCCGTGAGCGGCAGCCCCTCACTGGTGGTCGTCGAGGGCGGCCTCAACGACTTCGACCAGTCCTCCGCCGACATCACGACCGGGTTCGCCCGGCTGATGCGGGTGCTGGAGGGTCAGCGGGTCGTGGTGGTCGGCCCAGTGCTCGCTCCGGCGCGCTCCGGCGCCGTGCCGCGGGTCGACGGCCTGCTGGCCGAGCTCGCCGAGCGGCACGGAGCGGCGTACGTCCGCACCACCGGGCTGGACCTCGACTACCTCGACGACCGACTGCACCTCACCGAGGCAGGGCACCGCGCCCTCGGTCGGTACGTCGCCGACCAGGTCGCCGCGCTGGGCTGAGCGGGCTCAGACGCCGATCTTGCGCCACGGCCCCCAGATCGCGAACGTCATCCCGGCCGACGCCTGGATGTTCACGAACAGGGTCTCGCCGTTCGGGCTGAACGTCGTCCCCGCGAACTCGTCGTTGAACCGCGGGACGTCGGTGGCGCTGGTGAGCCGGTTGAGCGCGATGTCGAAGAGCCTGCCGCGCCGGGACAGGCCGCGGATGAAGTTGTCGTTGACGTTGTCCTCGCAGACGACGAGGGTCCCCTGCTTGGAGGTCGTGACGTTGTCGGGCAGGTCGAGGACCATCGGGCCTGGCGACTGGAACACGCAAGTGAGCTTGCGCCGCCTGATGTTGTAGGCCCACACCTGTCCGGACCCGTTGCCGTAACCGGTGTCCAGCTCCGGGCCAGGAGGGGACGGCTCGACGGTGCCACCACCCTGCGTTGAGGTGAAGTAGACGACGCCGGAGTCGTAGACCTGCCCCTCGAGCCGGGAGAAGCCGGCTGCGCCCTGGGCGCGCCCCTGATCGCCGACGTGCACCAGCGCGGTGTCGTTGGGCGTCGGTGCGGGCTGGCCCGGCGTGTAGTCGTACTCGACGTCGGGCTCGGGAATGTCGACCCATTCGACGTCGTACGTCGCGCCGATGGTCTGTTGCGCCTCCAGGTGGGCGTTGTCGACGCCCTTGACCTTCAGCATCTGCAGCCTGCCGCCGTCGAGCAGCTTGCCGACGTGCTTGGGGTGCAACGGGGGCCGGTAGCGGTAGAAGCCGGACGGGAACGCGAAGTTGTCCTCGGTGAGGTAGAGATGGCCGCCCTTGGGGTCGAAGGACACCGCCTCGTGGGCGAACCGGCCGGCGTGTCGAATCGGCTTGCGTTTGGACTGTCCGCGACCGGGGATGTGGCTGACCGGCACCTCGAACACGTAGCCGTGCGGCTTCGTCAGGGGCACGTTCGGGACGTCGGTGAAGTCGGCCCCCACGTCCGGGCCGTTGACGGTCTCCTCGCAGGTGACCCAGGAGCCCCACGGCATCTGGCCGCCGGAGCAGTTCATCATCGTGCCGTTCAGGCTGGTGAACGAGCGGATCACTCGGCCGGTGTGCGTCACCTGCACGGTGGTCGTACCGCTCCGCGCCATCGGGTCGTACGGCTCGCCGGGACCGAACGCCGCCCCCGGGTTGTTGACCTCGTGGTTGCGGACCAGGATCACGCTGTGCTTCGGCCCGCGGAAGGCACCCATGCCGTCGTGGCGACCGGGCAGCGCGGTGCCGTCGGTGAGGGTCACCGGGGTCTCGGTGTCGTGGAAGGACCGGTACCTGAAGCCCTTCGGCAGGTGCAGGCGTACCTTGCCGTCCCGCGCATCAGGGATCGGCATCAGCGCGCCGGGACTCGGTGGCTCGTGGGCCCCGGCCGGCATGGCGACCAGGCCGGCGAACGGCCCGCCGACGGCGGCCCCCGCGGTGGTTTTGAGCAAGGTGCGACGTTCCATGGTCATGGTGGCCTCCCGGACCCGCGATCGATCCCCTCGATCTCCTCAACCTAGGCATCCTGGGCGTAGATGCAACCCCCTATCGTGGGTAGGTGGCCAAGCCGACGCGGTGGGTGACCGAGACCAAGCCGGGTCACTCGCAGTGGTACGTCGAACGCTTCCGCACGATGGCGGCCGAGGGCGAGGACCTGGGCGGCGAGGCGCGACTGGTCGACGCGATGCTGCCGCCCCGGGCCCGGGTGCTCGACGCCGGCTGCGGACCCGGCCGGGTCGGCGCCGTGCTGCACGAGCGCGGCCACACCGTCGTCGGGGTCGACGTCGACCCGGTCCTGATCGAGGCCGCGGAGGCCGACCACCCCGGCCCGCGCTGGCTGGTCGCCGACCTGGCCGAGCTCGACCTCCCGGACGAGGAGCCGTTCGACGGGGCGGTGCTGGCCGGCAACGTGATGGTGTTCCTGGCGCCGGGGTCGGAGGCGGAGGTGCTGCGGCGGGTGGCCGCGCACGTCCGCGACGAGGGTTTCGTGGTCACCGGCTTCCACGTCGACCGCGAGCTGTCCCTGGATGCCTTCGACCGGGCCGTCGCCGACGCCGGGCTCCGCCTCGAGCACCGCTTCGCCACCTGGGACCTGCGGGCCTGGCACGACGCGGCCGACTTCGCGGTCAGCGTGCTGCGGGCGGATCCGGGGGAGCGGTGAGTCCTGGTCGGTTCTGTTGCCGCAGACCGACCACAGGTCACCGCCCCACCGTGCCGACGTCGTCGCGGATCTGGTCGAGCGCCTTGGGCTGGGTGAGCCGCCAGTGGTTGCCGAACGGGTCCCGGAACGCCGCGTCCACGCCGTAGAACCGCTCCTCGGGCTCCTCGGTGAACTCCACGCCCTTCGCCTTCAGCGCGTCGTACGTCGCGCGGCAGTCGTCGGTCGACATCGCCCCGAGCCCCAGGTAGCCACGCGCCATCAGGCTGCGCAGCTGCTCGGCGATCGGCTCCTCGACCACCGGCGCCCCGGGCACGACCAGCATCATCGGCAGCTCGGGGTTGCCGGGCGCGTGCACGGTCAGCCAGCGGAAGCCGTCCATCACCTCGTCGATCCCGACCTCGAAGCCGAGCACGTCGACGTAGAAGTCCTTGGCCTGGTCGAGGTCGCCGACGTTGAGGCAGATCAGACCGAATCCCGTGATCATGGTCGGTCAGCGTAGGCGGTGACGGCGTCGTGGACGGCCGTCCCCAGGATGTCGCCGGCGACGTCGTGGGTCTGACCGGCGAGCACCTCGTGCCGTGCTCCGGGGATCGCCGCCGCGGCGGCCGCGGCCGACTCGCGCATCCAGTCCGGGCTGGCGCCGCCCGAGAGCACGGTGGTCGGTACGGCGATCCGGGCGAACGCGTCGGTCGGGAGGGCGCCGTCGCCCATGGCGGCGGCGTCGTACGCCAGCGTCGGCGCGAGCGCCTCGCCCTTCGCCCAGTACGGCGACTGGCGCATCCCGGCGATCATCTCCTCGGGCAGCCCGACCATGCCCATGAACAGCGCGACGGCGTCGCCTCGGCGGTCCTCGGCGAGCAGCGTGGTGAGCATCTGGGTGTACTCGCGCGAGGCACGCTGCCCCTCGGCGTCCAGCCGGTACGGCGGCTCCCACATCACCAGGTGGCCGATCGGCAACCCCTCTGCGGCGGCGAGCGCGGCCAGCGCCCCGCCCGACGACAACCCGACCACGACGGCCGAACCGCCGGCGGCGTCGAGCAGCACGTCGAGGTCCTCGATCTCGCGGCGGACGTCGTACGGCTGGGTGTCGGTGCTGTCGCCGCGGCCGCGCCGGTCGTAGTTGAGCACCGTGAAGTGGGCCGCGAGACCCTCCGCGATGCCGGCGTCGACCTGTCGGTCGCACGAGGCCCCGGCCACGAGCACCAGCGACGGGCCGGAGCCGAGCTGGTCGAAGGCGATGGTCGTTCCGTCTGCTGAGGTCACTGTCTCCATGGCGACGACGCTAGGAGCCGCGGCCGTCCGGAGGCTTCTCCAAAACTGCTGTTCTGGTCGCTTCTAGCGGCTGACCCGCCGATCGACCGCGATCCAGTTCGTCTCCCACGTCGCGCCGCCGTCGTCGGAGTACGCCTGCTCGAACCGGGCCCGGTCCGCTCCCTGGCGGAGGATCCGGAAGCGCACCTCGATCGGTCGTCCGCCGAGCTGGTCCTCGCCGAAGAACTCACCCACGCCGTCGTGGAAGCCGCCGTACACGGCCGGGGTCAGCAGACCGTCGCGCAGGTTGACGAAGGTCAGGCTCCACCGGTCGGCCTGCGGCTCGTAGAGGCGGAGGTTGAGGGCCTCGATCCGGCCGGCCGGGCCCGCGACGTCGAACTCGACGACGTTGGCGCGGCGGTCCATGAGTGGACGCACCACGGTGGTGCCCTTGAAGCGAAGCCACTCCTCCGAGCCGGAGAGCGGGTCGGCCAGCACCCGCACGTCCGACCGCCACCTCCCGATCTCCCAGTCGAAGTCGTCCTGACCGTCGGACGAGCGCGCGGAGGTCGGCGTCGTGGTCGTCGCTGCGTCGCCGGTGGCCGCGGTGGCCGCTACCACCAGGACGGCGAGACAGACGAACAGGATCCGCTTGCGTGCCGGGGTGGTGCCCGAGTAAGGGTTCATGCAGCGAGCATCCGAACGGAGCGAGGCATGGACAAGAAGGCACCTTCAGGTAACCCCTCACCGTCACGCGCCAACCCGCTGCCCGGGTGCCCGATGGCGGCGGCGTTCGCGGCGGTCGGCGGCAAGTGGAAGCTGACGTTGCTCTACTGGCTCGCGCACGAGGAGTGCCACTTCGCCGGCCTGCGTCGGCGCGCGGCGCCGATCACCGCCAAGGTCCTGGCCGAGCAGCTGCGCGAGCTGGAGGCCGACGGGCTGGTCGAGCGCATCGTCACCGGCCCGGTGCCGGCGCCCGTCGTCTACCGGCTGACGTCGTACGGCGCGACCGTCCTGCCGGTGGTGGAGAGTGTCCGGGTCTGGGGCGAGGCGCACCTCGAGCGCACCGGCGGCAGCGCCGCGTCCGGAGACCGGATGTCGTGCGGGGAGGCAGTGGCCTAGGCGCTCGTGGCGGGTCGGGTGTAGCGCTTCACCAGGCAGCCCGGCACCCGCGCCAGCGCGGCATGCCCCTCGCGGTCGCGGTACGCCGTCGGGCTCTCGCCGACGAACCGGCGGAACTGGGTGCTGAACGACCCCAGGCTCGTGAACCCCACCTCCAGGCACACCTCGGTCACCGACAGCTCGCCCGCCCGGAGCAGAGCCTTCGCGCGCTCCATCCGCCGGCGGAGCAGGTAGCGGTGCGGCGTCTCCCCGAAGGCGGCCTTGAACGACCGCGCGAAGTGCGCCTCCGACACGTGCGCGCTCCGCGCCAGCGCGGGGATGTCCATCGGCCCGGCGTACGCCCGGTCGATCAGGTCGCGGACCCGCAGCAGGTGCCGCGACAGCGGGATCGCGGGGGCGGTGGTCACGCGTCGACGATACGTCGGTCCGTCGACCGGGGAGCGGTGACTTGTGGTCGCTTTCGATGCTCCAGACCGACCACAGCTCACCGCTCCCCGGCCCGCACGTCAGCCGCCCGGCGCCACCAGCCCGGACTGATAGGCGAACACCACGAGCTGGGCGCGGTCACGGGCGCCGAGCTTGGTCATCGCCCGGCTGACGTGGGTCTTGGCGGTCATCGGACTGAGCACCATCTGCTCGGCGATCTCGTCGTTGCTGAGGCCAAGGGCCACGAGCGCGACCACCTCGCGCTCCCGGTTGGTGAGGACGTCCGGGGCGGCGGAGGCCAGCGCGGTGGCCGGGCGGGTGGCGAACTCGCTGATCAGCCGCCGGGTGACGCCGGGGGAGAGCAGCGCCTCCCCGCGCACGGTGACCCGCAGCGCCTGCAACAGGTCGGCGGGCTCGGTGTCCTTGAGCACGAACCCCGACGCCCCCGCGCGCAGCGCGTTGAAGACGTGGTCGTCGAGCCCGTAGTTGGTCAGGATCACCACCTGTACGTCGGCCAGCCGGTCGTCGTCCACGATCCGCCGGGTCGCCTCGATGCCGTCCATCACCGGCATCTTCACGTCCATGAGCACGATGTCGGGGAGGTGCACGGTCGCGAGCTCGACTCCCTCCTGCCCGTTGCCGCCCTCCGCGAGGACCTCGATGTCGTCCTCGGCGTCGAGCAGCGCCCGGATCCCGGAGCGGATCAGCGGCTGGTCGTCGACCAGCACCACCCTGATCACCGCGACTCCGACACCGGCAGCTCCGCGACCACCGAGAAGCCGCCACTCGTGCCGGGCTCCGCGCTCAGCCGCCCACCGAGGGCGGTGACCCGCTCGCGCATCCCGATCAGCCCGTAGCCGGGCACCGCCGTCGGCCCGGCGCCCTCTCCGTCGTCCTCGACCATCACCGTGAGCGAGTCGGGGGCGTAGGTGATCTGCACCGATGCGGTCGCGTCGCCAGCGTGCCGGGTGACGTTGGTCAACGCCTCCTGCACCACGCGGTACGCCGCCTGGTCGACCTCGGTCGGCAGCGGCCGCTCGGAGCCATGCACCGTGAGCCGGGTGGGGAGGCCGGACGATCGCGCGCGTTCCACCAGCCCGGGCAGGCGGTCGAGCCCGCTGCCCTGGGCGTCGTCCTCTCGCCGCAGCACGTCGAGCGTCGAGCGCAGCTCGCGGGCGGCGTCGGTGCTCGCCTCCTCGATGGCGAGCAGCGCGGCGGACGGCTCCTCGCCGTTCTTGCGCGCCAGGTGGGTCGCCACACCGGCCTGCACCTTGATCACGGAAATGCTGTGGGTGAGCGAGTCGTGCAGCTCCCGCGCGATCCGGAGCCGCTCCTCGACCGCGCGCCGCCGGGCCACCTCGTCGCGGGTCCGCTCGGCCTCCTCGGCCCGCTGCTCGACCTCGCGCACGTGCATGTGCCACTGCACGAACGAGAGGACGCCGACCACGCCCGACACCAGCCAGCCATAGCCGTAGAACCTCCGCCAGCCACGATCCGTGCGCATGGGTCGAGCCTAGAACGCGCTCCTCAACTGCGCGTCCGGCGCTGGGAGTAGGTCTCGCCTACTCCCGCCGTGGTAGCCGCGCCGTCCGACGCCCGCCCCACCGGTAGCCCGAAGTGACGCCGCTCGGGCGACGACTTGTTACGTCGATCCGCGCACGATCGTCAACCACTCAAAGACACACACGAGAGGCAACGACATGATGCAGCAGCTGCAGACGACCGCCCTCACCGGCGAGGTCCTGCACCCCGGCGACGAGGGGTACGACGACGCGGCCCGCGCCTTCTTCGGCGACGGCGCCCCAGCTCTGGTGGTGCGACCCCGCACCCCGGACGACGTGACGACGGCGATCGCGCACGCCGTACACAACGACCTGGCGCTCTCGGTGCGATCCGGCGGGCACGGTCCGCTGGGCAGTGCCACGAACACCGGTGGGATGGTGATCGACCTGAGGCACCTCGACCGGGTCGAGGTCATCGACCGCGACCGGCGCCTGGTGCGCGTCGGCGGCGGCGCCACCTGGGGCGCCGTGGCCGCGGCGCTCGACCCCTACGACTGGGGCCTCACCTCCGGCGACACCACCAGCGTCGGCGTGGGTGGCCTCACGCTCGGCGGCGGGATGGGCTGGATGGTGCGGCGCCACGGCCTGGCCATCGACAACCTGGTCTCTGCCCGGGTGGTGACCGCCGACGGCAACCTCCTCACCGCCTCCGACGACGAGAACGCGGACCTGTTCTGGGCGATCCGTGGCGGGGGCGGCAACTTCGGCGTCGTCGTCGACTTCGACTTCGTCGCGCAGGAGGTCGGGAGTGTGCACTACGGCGCGGTCACCTACCAGCTCGACGACCCGGTCCGCCTGATGGTGCGGTGGCGCGACGCGATGCGCGTGGCACCCGAGGAGCTGTCCAGCACCCTCGCCCTGATGCCGCGCATGCCCGGCGCACCCCCGTCCGCGAGCGTGCTGCTGTGCTACGCCGGCGGCCCGGGCACCGAGGTCCGGATCGCCGACGCGGCGATCGAGCCGCTGCTCGAGCTGGGCACGGTGACCGAGGCGACGATCACCGAGCGCCGGTACGCCGACGTGCTCGAGGAGGGCCACCACCCGCCCGGCCTCCGCCTGGTCGGGCGCAACGTGATGGTGCCCCAGCTCGACGGCAACGTGCTGGCCGAGATCGACCAGGCGCACCGCGCCCCGGCGCCGAACGTGATCGCGCTGCGCAGCCTGGGCGGATCCTTCGCGCGGGTCCCGGCCGACGCCACGGCGTTCGCGCATCGGAACGCAGAGGCGATGGTCCAGGTCGGGATGTTCCTGCCCGGGGCCACCACCGATGCCGAGGTGACCAAGGCGCTGGGACCGTGGGAGGCCGTGGCCGCCCGCGGCACCGGCACCTACGTCAACTTCCAGGGCTCGGCGACGGCCGAGGACCTCGCGTCGGCGTACCCACCCGCCACGATGACCCGGCTGACCGCGGTCAAGCGTTCCTACGACCCGGACAACGTGTTCGCGCTCAACCACAACATCGCGCCCTGACGGGGGTCGGCGCCGCCCGCATGTAACACGCTGTTGACCGATCTTCCACGCCGTTGCAGCAGCCGGGTAGATGGGTGGACGGCGTGTTACATGCGGTTCGTACGCCGGCCGCTCACTGCTTGACCAGCCGCAGCGCCAGCCGCGGGCAGCTGGCGACGGCCGTCTCGGCGTCGGCACGCAGCGCGTCGGTGTCGGGACCCGTCACGATCGGGTAGCCCCACTCGTCGAGCTCGACGATCTCGGGCAGCAGCTCGTGGCACAGCCCGCGACCGTGGCAGGCGGGCCAG
>DASTDJ010000030.1:0-2717 GCA_035710425.1 Nocardioides sp. | reverse complement strand
GGCGATCCCGGCTCGTCGGCCTCGGCGAGCAGCCGCTCCGCCCCGTCGATCTGCCCGGCCAGCCAGGCCGCCTCCGCGCCGGCGACCAGGCGCTCCCGGGCCCGCTCACGATCGGGCGAGAGCTGCGCCGCGCGCTCCTTGGCCAAGGCGGCGACGGCGTGGGCGGCGCGGTCGGTGGCCCGATCGCTCACCCCGTCGAGCTCGCGCGCGAGCTCCTCGTCGGGCAGCAGGGCGGCCTCCGCGAGGTGCCAGGCGCGCCGGTCCTGCTCGTGGGCCGGCAGGCCGGCCGCCACCGCCCGGTGGGTACGCCGCCGCTCTGCCGGCGTCCCGGCGGCGTAGACGGTCGAGCGCACCAGCGGGTGCCGGAACTCGATCCGATCCGCCGCCAGCACGACGAGCCCTGTGGCCTCGGCTGCGGCAAGCGCGTCGGAGACCCGGGTCAGGTCGAGGCCGAGCTCCGCACAGGCGGTCGTCACGGTGCGAAGGTCCTCGCCCGCGGCGGCGGCCGTCAGCAGCACCGCCCGGGCATCCGGCCCGAGCCCCGAGACCTGGGCCGCGAAGCTCGAGGCCACGGCCTCGGGTGCCGCGAGCGGCCCCTCGGGGAACACGGTCCGCGCCGAGTCGGGCTCCCGGGCGAAGTGCAGCAGCGCGAGCGGGTTGCCACCGGTCGCCCGGTGCAGCCGCGCGAGCTGGTCGCTCGTCACCGGGACCGGCGACACGGCAGTCACCATCGCTCTGGACGCTTCCTCGTCGAGGCCCGCGAGCCATCGTTCGGGCAACCCCAGGGCCCTGCCGAGCTGATCGCGGCGGGCGCCGGCCAGCACCGCGACCGGGTCATCGGCCAGCCGCCCGACCGCGAACGCGAGGGCGTCGAGGGTGGGCTCGTCCAGCCACTGCGCGTCGTCGACCAGCACCAGCAGCGGCCGATGCTCGGCCTGACGGCACAGCAGCCCGAGCACCGCCGCCCCGACCGCGAACCGGCTGGACCCCGTCGCCGGCGCCATCGCCAGGGCGCCGGCGAGGGCGTCGCGCTGGGGTATCGGCAGCTCCGGCAGAACGGAAAGCGCCGGGCGAACCAGCTCGAGCAGTCCGCCGAACGGCACCCGCGTCTCGGCCTCGCGTCCGGCGGCCCGCAGCACGTGCATCCCCTCGGCGTGCGACATCGCCTCCGCGAGCAGGGCCGACTTGCCGACGCCCGGATCTCCGGTCAGCAGCAGGCCACCACTACGACCGAGCCGAGCGGATGCCAGCAGTTCTCGGATCTCCCGCAGCTCGTCGTCACGCCCTACGAGCATCCCAGCAGTGTAGGTGTCACAAGGCACGACTAGGTGGGGTCACTAGGTGGGTCACCTGATGCGGACCGGGGCGCCCGCTACCTAGCGTCGCGGCAACCCCACCCAAGGAGTCCCGATGACCACCACCCAGCCCGCCATCGACGAAGACAAGATGATGCAGTTCGTGTTCCGCGCCGTCGACGAGGTCGGAGCCACGCTCAACACCGCACTGGTCGTGATGGGCGACCAGCTCGGCTACTACCGCGTGCTCGCCGATCGCGGCCCCACCACGCCTGACGCCCTCGCGGAGGCCACCGGCACCTCCACGCCGTACACCCGGGAGTGGCTGAACGCCATGGCCGCCGGCGGCTGGGTCGACTACGACCCCGAGTCCGGCGCGTACACCCTGCCTCCGGAGCACGCGATCGCCCTGACCGACTCGGAGAGCCCAGCCTTCCTCCCGGGGTTCTTCCAGATCGCGTTGGGCAGCGTGCACGACGTCGGGAAGGTCGCCGAAGCCGCGCGCAGCGGTGCCGGGTTCGGCTGGCACGAGCACGACACCGACGTCCACACCGGCTGCGAGCGCTTCTTCCGGCCGGGCTATCTCGCCAACCTGGTGTCGTCGTGGCTGCCCGCCCTCGACGGTGTCGAGGAGGCCCTCGGGCGCGGGATCACCGTCGCCGACCTGGGCTGCGGCCACGGGGCATCGACGATCCTGATGGCGCAGTCGTACCCGAACTCGACGTACGTCGGCTCCGACTACCACGAGGAAGGCATCCGGACGGCCCGACTGCGCGCCGAGGAGGCCGGGGTGTCCGACCGGATCCGCTTCGAGGTCGCGTCGGCGCAGGACTTCGGCGGCACCGGCTACGGCCTGGTGACGACGTTCGACTCGCTGCACGACATGGGCGACCCCGTGGGTGCGGCGCGGCAGGTGCGGCAGGCCCTTGCGGACGACGGGACCTGGATGATCGTCGAGCCGATGGCAGGCGACCGGGTCGAGGACAACCTCAACCCCGTGGGCCGCGCCTACTACGGGTTCTCCACCCTGCTGTGCACGCCGAACTCTCTGTCCCAGGACGTGGGCCTCGCGCTCGGCGCGCAGGCCGGTCCCGCCCGGATCCGCGACGTGGTGACGACCGCCGGCTTCAGCCGGTTCCGTACGGCCGCGGAGACGCCGTTCAACATCGTCTACGAGGTCCGGCCCTGATCGCTCCGATCAGGAGGAGACTGGTCTGATGGCGACGAACGCCGACGAAGCCCCGGTCCGGGTCGAGCAGCACCCTGCTCTGCACCCCGACCGGGACGGGTTCGTGGAACGCGACGGAGTGCGCGTGCACTGGGAGGTGTACGGCGACGGTCATCGCACGACGGTTCTGCTCCTGCCGACCTGGTCGATCGTGACTTCCCGGGTCTGGAAGGCGCAGGTGCCGTTCCTGGCCC